>JBDLTZ010000338.1:0-9052 GCA_039805565.1 Chloroflexota bacterium
TCCCAGTGGGAGGGGGGTTTGTTTTTCTCTCGGGGGCTGCGCCCCCAAACCCCCGCTTCGCGCTGACGCGCACTCCCTCACGACTCAGCACTCAGCACTCAGCACTCACAGGCTACGCCCCCAAACCCCCGCTTCGCGCTGACGCGCACTCCCTCACGACTCACGACTCACAGCCGGTACAGCGCCCGCGCGTTCTCCACCATGATCTTGCGCTCGACGTCGGCCGGGAGGCGCACCGGCAGCGCCATGTCGGGCGCGTCGAAGTCCCAGTGCGGGTAGTCGGTGGCGAACAGCAGCCGGTCCGGCCCGCCCAGGTCCTCCAGCAGCTGCGGGAACTGCTCGGGGCGGGTGGGCTCCTCGATCGGCTGCGTCGTCAGCCAGATATGCTCGTCGATGTACTCCGAGGGCAGGCGGCGGACGTGCGGCACCTCATCGCGCAGCTGGCGCCAGCTCCGGTCCAGCCGCCACTTCAGCGACGGCAGCCAGGCGAAGCCGCCCTCGATCAGCACCACCTTGAGCGACGGGAAGTGCTCGAACACCCCCTCGCACACCAGGCTGACCAGCTGCGACTGGAAGGCCTGCGCCATGCCGCAGTGGTCCTCGATGTAGTACGAGGGCCAGCCGGCGCCGGTGACCGGGTGGCCGCTGTTGCCGCCGAAGTGGATGCCTATCGGCAGGCTGTGTCGCGCCGCCGCCTCGTAGAGCTTCCAGTAGCGCCGCTTGCCGAGCGGCTCGCTCGTCCGCACCGGCAGCAGAATCTGCACGAAGCGCGGGTCGCCGCCCACCCGCTCGACCTCGGCGGCGGCCTGCTCGCCGTCCTCGCACGAGACCACCAGCGAGGCCCGCAGGCGCGGCTCGGGGTCCAGCCAGACATCCACCTGCCAGTCGTTGAGCGCCCGCGCCATCGCCGCGTCGTACTCGGGCAGCTGATTGCCGACGGGGATGAGGGTGTTGAGGATGCCGACCTCGATCTCCCACGGGTCGAGCAGCTGCTCGCGCACGAAGGCCAGGTCGGAGCCGGGCGGGCCGCCGGTAGGCGGCCAGGAGTCGGTGCGCGCCGCCGAGGGGCTCGCCTTCGGGTAGTGGCCGCCGTCGGGGCCGCGCCGCCCGAAGCGGTCGTGGTAGGCGCGCCAGCGCTCGGGGAGGTAGCGCTGCAGCTCGCCGGGCGCCGGGGTGTTGTGGATATCGCAGTCGATCAGGGCGGTCGCGGTGCGGCCGGGCAGGGCCACAGCGGGCGACGTCATCGTCATGGTCATCGCTTCATCTTCCTCTGCTACAGCAGTGCTGCCGGTTCGAAAGAGCGGGAGAGGGTGGTTCTCCAGGGGGCTGCGTCCCCAGCCCCGCTTCGCGCAGCCATCACAGCCGGTAGAGCACGCGGGCGTTCTCGCGCAGGACCTTTGCCGCCAGCTCCTCGGGCGCCCCTGCCAGCGGCTCGTCCGGCTCGTGGCCGTGCGCGTGCGGGTAGTCGCTCGCGAAGAGCAGCATCTCCTCCGAGCCGAGCTGGTCCACGAGCCGCAGCAGGTGCCCCGCGCCGGGCGGCGCGTCAAAAGGCTGGACGGTGAGCCGCACGTGCTCGCGGATGTAGTCCGAGGGCTTGCGCCGCACCCACGGCACCTCGCGCCTGAGCCCCTTCCACTCCTTATCGAAGCGCCACATCAGCGACGGCAGCCAGGTGCAGCCGCTCTCGATCAGCACCACCCGCAGCTCCGGGAAGCGGTCGAACACCCCCTCGCTCACCAGGCTCATCAGCTGCGACTGGAACACGCTCGCCATGCCGGCGTACTCCTCGATGTAGAACGAGGGCCAGCCGACGGGGGTCGGCGGGTTGCCGGGCGAGCCGCCGAAGTGGATGCCGACGGCCAGGCCGTGGCGGGCGGCGGCGGCGAAGATCGGGTGGTGGCGCCGGTCGCCGTAGGGCGCGGCCGAGCGCGCCGGCAGCAGCACCTGCACGAAGCCGGGGTGTGAGCCGATGCGCTCGATCTCGCGCGCGGCCAGGTCCGGGTACTGGCTCGGCAGCACCACCGAGGCCCGCAGGCGCGGCTCCGGTGCCAGCCACTCCTCGGCCAGCCAATCGTTGACGGCGCTCGCCAGCGCGGCGGCGGCGTCCGGATTGTGCAGGCTGTCCACCGCGTAGGCGCAGTTCAGGATGCCGTAATCGGCGCGCCAGGGCTCCAGCGCGTGCTCGCGGACCCGCCCGAGCTGCGCGGGGACGTCCAGCGGCGCCGCGGCGACCTCGGCGCGGGTCGAGGTCGCCGCGCTCGGCGGGTACGAGGTGTCGACTGGCCCTTTGAAGCCGGTCTGCCGGATCTGCTCGCGCCAGTAGTCCGAGAGGTAGGGGAGCAGCGCCTCGGCCGACGGCACCGTCGGGTGGATGTCGCAGTCGACCACGCGCTCGACCGCGCGCCGCACGCCGGGTTCGATCGGCGCAGTCTGAATCATCGACATTGAGAGACTCCCGTGTGCTCTTCGCGAGATTCGGTGGGGCTCGTATTGTAGCACGGCGTCCGCCCCGCCTCTTCCGAGGCGGGGAGGTTAACCTTCGCCCACCGTCCCAGCTCACATGTGGCGGTCGGCGAAGTCCATGAAGCGGTCCCAATCGTAGTCGGTGACGTCGTGGCCGCCCGGCCGGATGTGGTAGCCCACCCGGCTCATCACCGGCTCGCCGGGCGGCGGCATCTCATCGGCCACCAGCCCCTCGACGCCCAGCAGCCGGTACACCGGCGAGGCGTGCAGCGCCCCCAGGAACTCGCCGCGCGGGTCGGCCCACAGGTCCTCGGCGGCGCTCGCCACGTACAGCGGGCGCGGGGCGATCAGCGCCAGCAGCGTGTGCTGGTCCACGGGCAACTCGTCCTCGCGCCCCCCGTAGCGGTGGAAGTTGGCGCAGAACCAGTGCGGGAAGCGCGCGTTGATCGCCGTGACGGTCTCGCCGAAGGTGCGCCGCGAGAGCGCGGCGCCGCCGCAGCCCGAGTTGTTCGAGACCACCAGCGCGAAGCGCTCGTCCTGCGCGGTGGCCCACAGCGCGGCCTTGCCGAGCCGCGAGTGCCCCACCGCCGCTACGCGACGCGCGTCCACCGCCGGGTTGGTCTCGAGATAGTCCAGCGCCCGGCTCAGCCCCCAGGCCCACGCGCCGATCGCGCCCCACGCGTCGGGAGCGGGCCGCCCCTCGACGCCACGGGAGGCCAGCGCGTGCGCGCCGTTGCGGAAGCCGTCGTCGAAGTCCGGGTCCAGGTCGCCGTAGTACACTGTGGCGAGGCCATAGCCGCGCGCCACGATCCGCTCCGCCGGCCAGCGGCTCGCCTCCATGCCGCGCGAGGCCTCGGTGGCGCGGTTCGCGGTGATGCCGACCTCGGGGGCATTCGGCACCCACCCGCGTGCCAGGGCGATGCCAGGATCAGGCTGGACGCTGTGGTTGCCGTGGAAATTGAGGCCGAGGAACAGCGGCGCCGGCCCGCGGCGACCGTTCGGCAGGTAGATCAGCAGGGCCACCGAGAGACCGCCGGCCTCCCCGGCGAGCGACAGCTCCACCTCCAGGCGGGTCGCAGCCCCGCCGAGCGCAGCTGGGTCGGACGAGCGCACCGCCGCGCGCACGCCGGGCAGGCCCTCCGGCGTGCGGCCGTAGACGTGGCGCGCGACCATGTCGAGCAGCTCGGGGCGGCGCCGCGTGTGCCAGGCGTCGGCGTCGGCCACCGGCGCACCATCCGCGAAGACCAGCGGGGATGGCAGGGCGTAGGGTGGAAGCAGCGACTCATCGTAGATCGCGGGCGGGATGATCGGTTCGCCAGTCACGGGGGCCTCGCAAGCATTCAGTGCGGCGGCAATCTCGGAGCTGACCAGATCCGGGGGGCTCAGGGCCGGCGTATTGTAGCACCGCCGCGCCCGGGGCGCTCGGCGACCAGCCGCACGACATCCCGGCCATCACGCCGTACCTCCCGCCCCGCCCCACCCGCGCCGGCCTGGTCGTCTGTCCCGGCGCTCGGCGCCGATACGGTGGTGTACACCAGCCACCCCGGCACGGACGACGTCGGTGAGCGACGAGGAGGTCGTGCTGCACAGCTACCCGCGCCTCGACAAACCCTACAGCCGCGCGGAGGTGGGTGAGCGCCACATCGAGGTGGCCCACGGCAGAGAGCGGCTGGCGCTCGACCTGTAGCGGCCCGAGCACCCCCTGTCGTGCGTGACTCTCCCATCTCCCGAAGCAGTTCAGAGGCAGGTAGAATATCAGTTCCGACGTGCGGTTTGCAGCACGGTCGTGCGGCACATCCCCCTCTCCGGCAGCAGGGCGGGTGCCCTTTGGGCGCGGGCCAGGGGTGAGGGCATCCAGCGAATCGCAACGCCCTCCACTCACCCGCACACTCTACGGCCGCAGCACCACCTTAGCCGCCTCCAGCGTACCCTTCGCCAGCTCGTGGAACAGCCCCGGCCCGTCCTCCAGCCCGGCCACCCGCTCGACCAGCGGCGCCACATCGATCCGCCCGCTCGCCAGCGCGTCGATCGCCTGGCCGAACTCCTCGTTGAAGCCGTACACACCGTGGATGGTGATCTCACGCGTCACCACGTGCTGCATATTGATCGTGACCTCGGGCGCCGAGTTGCCGATCCAGGTCACGTGCCCGCCGATGCGCGTGACGGCCAGCGCCTGCTGGACCGTCGGCGTGATCCCCACCGCCTCGATCGCCGCGTGCGCGCCGAGCCCGCCGGTGGCCGCCCGCACCGCCTCCACCACATCCTGCTCGGCCACATTGATCGCCATGTCCGCGCCGAGCTGCCGCGCGAGCGCCAGGCGGTGCGCGCTGCGGTCGGTCACGATCACCGTGCCGGCGCCCTTGAGCCGCGCGGAGAGCAGCGCCAGGAGACCGATCGGCCCTGCGCCCACGATCACCACCGTCTCCATCAGGCTCAGGGGCGTGCGGTTCACCGCGTGCAGCGCCACCGCCAGAGGCTCCGCCAGAGCGGCGTGGTCCCAGCTCAGGCCCTCGGGCATGCGGAAGAGCTGCCGCTCAGGCACCGCCACCTCTTCGGCGTAGGCGCCGTGGTAGATCATACCGAGCATCGCCCGGTGCAGGCAGACGTTCGGCCGGCCGGCCAGGCACATCGGGCACGCGCCGCACACCTTGAACGGGTGGACGATCACGCGGTCGCCGGGCTGGTACGCGCTCACGCCCGCCCCGACCCGCGCCACCGTGCCCGCGAACTCATGCCCCATCACGATACCTGGGGTGCGCCGCCCGGTGGAGCCGGTGTAGCCGTGGACGTCCGAGCCGCACACGCCGACCGCCGCCACCCGCACCACCACCTCGCCCGCGGCCGGCTCCGGCGCCGCGATCTCGCGCAGCGGCATCTCCCACGGCCCCTCGTACATCAGTGCTCGCATGACTCACTCCGTGCTGTATTGCTCGTCTGGCTTGGAACGGGCGTAGTGTAGCACAGGCGCGGGCCGGAGCAATCGCGCCGAGCCACCTGCCGTCACGGCGTTCCGTCGTGCCCCTCGCGGGTGTGAGCGCTCTGGAAGCGCTGGCCGAGCTGCTCGGCGGCCTCCCGCGCCTGGGTCTTCACGCGCAGCCGGCCATCGTCCAACGGTAATCACCGACTCGGCCAGTGTGCCGTCCGGCGACGCACAGCTGGGCCTCGTACTGTAACGGGGTTTGTCATGCTGAAGCGAAGGGTGACAGTGCGACCGTGCCACTGCGCTTGATCGCCGGCGTTTTATTGTCGTACTAGAGCGGCGAGTCGTCGCGAGGGCTCCGCCCGCCCATCTCTCGCTCGCGCAGGGGCTCCTCCCTGGCCGAGCCCCGGCTCTCTGCGAGCTCCGCCCGCAGCGCGGCGAGCTCCGCCCGCAGCGCGGCAAGATCGCCGACGCCCTCCGGATCACCGCCCGCGTCGGCGCGGTCCTGCCCGACGAAGTGGCTGGCGATCGAGGCCGTGATATAGCCGAACACCGAAAACGCATAGACAGCGATCAGCCACCCGAGCAGCCGCCCCTCAGCCGTCTTAGGCCAGTACTCCGAGCCAAGCGTCGTCATGATCATCGCCGTCCACCACACCGCCTCGGCGTATCCATCCAGCCCCTCTCCGTCCCGTGCCAAGAGTCCGGCCTCACGCAGGGCGGCCGGGCTCTCGAGGCGCGCCATCCCCGCAGCGCCGACAAGCGTCACGACCACCGTCAGCACGACGACGTAGCCGATCCCGCGCCGGCTCAAGGTCCGGCCGACGGCGCGCATCCCACGGTTGAGCGAGGTAAGCAGCCGCGCCAGGCTGAGCGAGCGCACGGCGCGCGCCGCCCGCAGCGAGCGCACGACACGAGCGACGCGGAACACGCGCAGCGCCGGCAGCAGCAGCGAGACGGCCGTGAGCCAGTTGCGGCGCAGGTAGTCGCGCTTGCTGGGCGCGATCGCCAGTCCCAGCGCGAAGTCGAGGATGAACAGCACCCAGATCAGGTTGCTCGCACCCTCCAGGAGCGGGCCGAGGCCGCGCGTGAAATCCACCACCAGCAGCGCCAGCCAGACGAACGCAAGCGCTGTCATGGGCGCGTCGGTGAACGCGTCGATCTGCGCCAGGAGCTCGGCGCGCGCCCGGCGTGTCTCCTGCTGTGTCTGTTGAGGCGGTGGATCGGCCACGGGCGATCAGCTCCTCTCCGCGCTGCGGGTGTCTCGCGCTACAGGCAGAGCAACGGCCGTGCCGCGCCTGAACCCGCACGCCCGCGGTTGACAGGAGCCGCGCGGCTCGCTACGATTTGAGTGACGACCACCAGCGCCCACCACGGGCGTGGCCGCCTGAGCACACACGCGCCGCTCCGGGCTGGAGCAGCGCGCAGGGGGAACGAATGCTTCCACAGCGGCAGAACACCTTCGGACGGACCGGCCTCCTCCTACGACGGTTGTCGAGAGCGCTCACGGGTTCTCCGGCAGGGCGAAGACGTACCGATGCCACAGCTGCCCGATCGTTCGGGCTCATCCTGCCGCGCCTCGGCCTTCTGGCTGTGCTGCTCACCGGCTGCGCGCTCCCCGACCCGCCGCGGTCCGGAACGCCGCAGCCCAGCACGCTGCCGCTGCTGGCGGTGAGCCCCGCGCCCACCTTGGACGCTGCGGCGACGGAGACCCTCCTCGCGCAGCCGGCCACCACCCCCCCGGCGATGCCCACCGCCACGCCCGCGGCCATCGTCACCCCCGACGGGCCGCCGCGCTACACGGTGCAGCCGGGCGACACACTCGCCACGATCGCGCGCCAGTTCGAGACCACGGTCGAAGCGATCATCGCGCTGAACCAGCTGGCCGACCCGAACCAGATCGAGGTGGGGCAGCAGCTCGTGCTGCCGGCGCCGGGCGGAACCGCCGCGCCAGCGGACGGGCCGTAGAGCCGAACGCTGAATGCTGAACGCTGAACGCTGGGCGCCCGACGTTGAAGCTCCCAGCCACGAGATACATCCAGCGTCGGGTGCTACGCGCCAGACACCGCGCCACTGTGCCATCCCCCCAGACGATGCCGCCCACAGGCGAGGGGTTACCCTCACCTATGGGCGTCACAACAGGTCATAATATTCGCCTCGCACACCTACACACAGCCGATCGTCACGCGCGTGTACTCAGGGTCCAGGATTGCTAGCTGGTCGCGCACCCGCTGGCGCAAGCTAATGGCCGGCTTAAGGCAGTACTCGTTGAAATCCTCGTCGGTGAGCTCACCGTGGGGGAACAGCAGCTTACAGTAGCCGGCTGCAAGCCGAGAGATAGCTATGATATCCCGCTGATCATTGGTTCCCGTGATCGTGCTGCGCTGCTGGACAATCTGCTCGTACCCTGCGCGTGTGCGGAGCTGGTGCAGGACGTCCCCAAAGAAATCGGCCTTGAACCCAACGCCCGTAGCGATGAACGACCGCTCGATACGCGGCAGCTCCCAGCCAGGGAGAATACCGTGGATTCGGTCGATAAAGGCGGTCTCGCCCAAGAACTCAGGCAGCTCCTGGAAGAGATTCTCGTGGCGAGGGCGCTTATTCTCATCCAACGGGATATTGGCAAGTAGCATGAGCCCGGCGCTCGCCTCCACCTTCTGCACGCCACCGCGGGCGACGCTCCCGGATTCAAGATAATCTTTGAGCACGCCGATCATCTCACCGGGGTTACTGAACGAGAGCGACTGCGCCTCGTCGAAGACGACAAGATCATAGTGGGTGAGCAGGCCAGGCTGACGGTTCTGGTTATTATAGAAGAGGGCCGCCGCGGTCACCTTGCCGCCTGAGACAAGGCGCGCATAGCGAGACAGATTGAGAAAGACGAACGACTTGCCAGTCCCCTTCGGCGCGAGCTCAATCATGTTGACCCGCTCTTGCACCAAGGGCAGCAGGCGCGTCAGAAGCAGCATCTGCTGCGGGATAGTGTATGCGTCGGGGTTGTACCCCATACTGGACACCAGCAGATCGCGCCACTCGTCCAAAGCAAAGGCCGCACGCTGCTCGCAGTAAAGATCAAGGTCTAGGCCAGCGTTCTGCATCGGCCGGAAATCGACCATCCAGATCTGCCCTTCCTTCCGCACGCGGTCAGGCGGATAGTACTGCAGCTTACCGACGCCCCACACGCCGCTGCCATAGAGCAGAGGGTACTGGTCGCCGATTGCTCGCTCGACGCCCGCCTTGCGCTCGTCGAGGCAGGGAATCATCAGGCGCAGCTCATTCCGCTGAAGGTCAACGCTGAGGCTGAACTGGTCGAGCACCGTCAGCGCCTCGCCGTTGTAGAGCTGAGCCTTCAGTTGCTCCTTCTGATCGCGGGTTGGAAGGTGCTTATTGAGGAACATACGGATGCCATGACGCGCATCATCGTCAAGAACCCCATCCGGCGCGTGGCGAGTCACAATCCACTCACTCACAAAAGCGGGCACGCTCCTGGTACCGAAGCCAGCCTCTTGTACAAGGGATTTATTAACGCAGACCTCGCCGAAGAGCGCCTGCGCCTTCTCTTCGTAGGGGAGCACTGTTATCACCTAGCTAAACATGTCTTCAAACGACGTGTCCTTCGTCTGGAGACGTCGGAGAGCTATCCGTGCTTGACCGGAATCGTGGTGAGGG
>JBDLTZ010000339.1:0-17532 GCA_039805565.1 Chloroflexota bacterium
CCAGCGCTTGACGCTGGACAGGCTGACCGCAAAGGTCGTGACAACCTCGTCGCGGGGCATTCCCCGCTCCAAGGCTGCCACGACCCGTTCGCGAAGATCGACTGAGTAAGCGCGCATGCCCTCAGTTTACCATACAGTCAACCTATTTGAGAAATGCTCTAGAGGGAGCCGACTTGGTGAGCAACCCGCAGCGCATCCCGCCAGCCCCAGGCCAGGAGTCCGTCTGGGACTACCCCCGCCCGCCGCGCGTCGAGGACACAGCCAGGCACATCCGGGTGATCTTCGGCGGCGTTACGTTGGCCGACACCCGCCGCGCCCGCCGGGTGCTGGAGACCAGCCACCCGCCGGTCTACTACATCCCGCCCGAGGACATCCGTATGGAGCACCTCGCGCCGGTCGAGCGCTCCAGCTTCTGCGAGTTCAAGGGCGCGGCGAGCTACTACACGGTCTCGGCCGGCGGCAAGGTCGCCGAGGCCGCGGCGTGGTACTACCCGCGCCCCACGCCCGCCTTCGAGGCCATCCGGGGTTATGTCGCGTTCTACCCCGGCCGCATGGACGCCTGCTACGTCGGCGACGAGCTCGTGGTGCCGCAGCCGGGCGGCTTCTACGGCGGCTGGATCACCGCCGACATCGTCGGTCCCTTCAAGGGCGCACCCGGCACAATGGGCTGGTAGGGCGTCACGTCGGGCACAAACAAGCGGGCCGGGGATCGACGGATGCTGTCGATCCCCGGCCCGCTCGCTCTCAGCAGCAGTCAGCGCTCCGCTAGCTCCCCTCGGCCGGCGCCACATCCGACTCGCGCTGCACCGCGTCCACCTGCGTCTCGACCCACGCCTCGGCCTCGTCGCGCATTGCCAGCGGCTGCGACTGCCGCGTGCCGTCGGCCGCCTCAAGCTGCCCGATCCACATGCCGTCGTCCGTCTGGGCGATGGCCGCGCGCCCCACAGGCGTGTCCATCGTCCAGCTCGGCTGGCCGCCCAGCTGGCGCCACCGCGTCTCGCTCATCACGTCCTCCTTATACGCTCCCGTGCTGCTCACGTATGACGCAACAAGCGTGCCCGCGATCTACATCCGCGCCAGGATGCCCTTGATCAGCGCGCCGAACTTTGGCTTCGCCGCCTCCCCCGCCTCCAGCACCTCCTCGTGGTTCGCCGGCGCCCCGTCCGGCAGCGCCTGGTTCGTCACCAGCGAGATGCCCAGCACGCGCATGCCCATGTGCCGCGCCACCACAACCTCGGGCGCGGTCGACATTCCGACCGCGTCGGCGCCCAGCACGCGCGCCATGCGCAGCTCGGCCGCGCTCTCGAAGCTCGGGCCCGTCAGCATCAGGTACACGCCCTGGCGCAGCGTCGTCCCCTGCTCATCAGCCACCGCGTGCGCCAGCGCCGCCAGCTCCGCATCGTAGGCCCCCACCATGGCTGGGAACCGCGGCCCCAGCCGGTCGTCGTTCGGGCCGCGCAGCGGGTGGTGGCCCGCCATCCCCGGCAGGAAGATGTGGTCCGCGATCCGCATCAGGTCGCCCACCGGCCACTCGGCCCGCAGCCCGCCCGCCGCGTTCGTCACCAGCAGCGTGTCGCACCCCAGCGCCCGCATCACGCGCACCGGAAAGGTCACCTGCTGCATCGAGTAGCCCTCGTAGAAGTGGAAGCGGCCGCGCATCACCGCCACCGGCTGTCCCGCCAGCCGCCCCACCGCCAGCTCCCCGCGGTGCCCCACTACCGTCGAGCGCGGGAAGCCGGGCACATCGGCGTACGGCACCACCGCGGCGTCCTCGAGCTCGTCCGCAAGCCCGCCGAGCCCCGACCCCAGGATCACTCCCACCCGGGGCTGCATCGCCGCCCGCGCCGCGATCGCCGCCCGCGCCGCCTCGATCTCATCGTAGAGGTTGTCCACAAGCGCTCCTTATCATGGCCGACGAAGGACGAACAACCAAGGACCAACCGCTTACGCTGCTGGTCCTCGCTCATTCGTCCTTGGTCCGTCGTCCTCGGTCCTTCGTCGTTCGTCAGATCCGGCTCAGAAGCTCGCGCTTCTTCGCCTCGAACTCCTCGTGCGAGAGGATCCCCTGGTCCCGCAGGTCCGCCAGCTTCTGCAGCGTCGCCTCGATATCGTTCCCCCCGCTCCCACGCCCGGGCGCCGCCATATACGCCGCCACGCTCTGCGGGTCCAGGTAGCCGTACCCCCGGCTGTACTCGTTCTTGGCCTCCATCATCGCCCGCTTGAACTCCAGCGGGTTCTCGATGCGCCGGAAGTAGTTCACACCCGAGTCCGACCCAGTGATGATCTCGATGTCCCCGAAGTCGAACAGACGCCCAACCCAGCTCTGGCGCAGCTCCACATCGTTGATCTTCTCCAGCGAGGAGTCAAGCGCCTCCTTGTTGAAGATCCCGCGCAGCTGGATCACGCGCATATCCGTCACGAAGTACTGCTCGTTATTCCAGCGGAAGTAGTCGAACACCGCGCTCGCCACCACCATCAGGCTGATCAGCACGCAGACGATCATCACCAGCTGGCCCACTGACTGCCCCCCCACCACCTGGTTTGGGAAGGCGGCCTGCGAGGCCACGCCGGCCGCGATCAGCAGGCCGATCAGGAACAGCTCAGTCAGGATGTTGCTCACCAGAACGAACGTGTGCTGCCTCCCGATGTAGCGGATGTTCTCACCACGCCCGAGGAGGTCATCAATGTAGGCCATGCTTGGCTCCTTGTACGATGGCCGGAACGCCAGCCGCTCACGAGGCGGCGCGCACCTCTTCCAGGAACGCCGTGGATTTCAGGTCACGCTCGAGGATGCGGCGCAGGTACGAGCGCAGCAGCTGCTCAGCCTCGCGCCGCGTCTCGGGTGAGATCGTCAGCTGCTCGGCGGCCTCCACCGGCTGTGCCTGAAGGTAGCGCAGCAGCTTAAACGCCGGCAGGCTCATCCGCGTCGCGTCGCGGTCCCTCCCGGCGCAGCGCGCGCAGAGCGCCCCGCCCGCCCCCGGGCTGAAGTGACGCGTCTCCTCTGTCAGCAGCTCCTGGCAGGCCGCGCAGTCGCGCAGCTGTGGCCGGTACCCCAGCACATCCAGGAGGTGCAGCTCATAGTGCCGCAGCACGAGGTCGACCGAGCGCGTCCCGTCCAGCGCGCGGAGCGTCGCCACCAGGATCTCGAATGCCCGCCGGTTCTCATCCTCGTCCTCGGTCAGCCGGTCGATCAGCTCGGCCGCGTAGTATGCCGCGCCGATCCGCTCCAGGTCCACCCGGAGCGCCTCAAAGCCCTCGATGATCGCGCTCTGCGTGACGATATCAAGGCTGCGCCCAACGGCCAGCAGCAGCGTCGCGTGCGTAAACAGCTCGATGTGCCCCGCGAGCCGGCTCGTGGTCTTGCGCACACCCTTCGCCACCACGCGCCGCTTCCCCTGCGGGGTCACCAGCGTCAGCACCCTGTCGGCCTCGCCGAAGTCGCTCCGCCGGATGATCACCGCCTCAGTTCGGTAGACCCGATCGCGCATCGCTGTTTCGCCCCGCTCGCCCGCCCGCTTCGTGAAAGAGATGCCGTGCTGGTGTGAGCGCTCATCCGCGTAGGCCGCGCCCGTCCACCATCACTCCCACCCCTCCCCCCACGCAATCAGCCCATCTTTACTTGGCACGTGCCACACACCGGCATCGCTCAAGACCCAAGCCTCTAGCGCACTCAGCTCTCAGCACCCGCCTCGAGCCTCGCCCTCAGTGCCTCCAGCGCCGCGCCGCTCGCCTGGTGAGCGCGGTTCAGCAGACGCTGCGGCACCTGGCCCGCGGCCCGCCGCCGCAGTGCCGCGCTTGCCTCACACGGCGCGCCCAAAAGGGAGGCGGCGCCGGCGTAGAACTCCAGTGCCGCCACCACCACCGCCAGATCGCTTTCGCTCAGCGGAGCGTCGCTCTCGCCATCGCCTGCCAGGCCGTAGCCCGCCTTCCGCAGCCGCGCCGCCAGCTCCGCCGCGTCGCCGTCGCGCACTAGCAGAGCAGCTTCGCCCAGCTCCTCCGCCGGCGGCATGCGCACGCGCCGGTCGCGCCGCACCTGCTCCAGCAGCAGCCTGTCGCGCGCCCGCAGCACGTGCCCGCGCTGGAGCGTGAGCTGCCCGTGGCGCCCGGCCCAGTCGCGCAGTGTCGCCGCCACGTTCTGGGGCGTAGGCCGGCCGCTCTGCTCCTCGAGGAAGCGCAGCATCTCCTCCTGGCCGATCCCCTGCTCGAGCGCCGCCTGCACGCTCCTTCGCGTCAGCCGGTGCGGCCCACCTGCCGACACGGGCGCCTCGGCGATCCGCCCGAGCTGGAACTGCGCGTAGAGCGGTGCGTACGCGGGCACCACCACCTCGAAGTTCGGCTGCACCACCAGCGGCTCTTGCGGCGGCTCAGGCGGCGCCGCAGCCCCCCGCAGCAGCGCCTCGCCGTACGCCGTCAGCCGGAAGCTCGCGGGCGCATCCCCCCGAAGCCCCGCGTCCGCCAGCCCCAGCCAGCGCAGCGAGCATGCCACCACCCCGCGGATCTGCGCCCCCTCCACCAGGTCCCAGTTGATGAAGCCGCTCAGCGGGAGCTTGGTGCGGCTCTGGAGTCCCCAGCGGAAGTAGTCGCCATCCGGGCGCGCGTAGTCCGGCTCGGCGGCCTTCACCGCGGCCACGAAGCCCGCGAGATCGACCCACGCGCCCGCCGGCACCTGGGCGATCAGCGCCAGCAGCGCCCGCCTCGCGGCAGGCACGTCCCGGGTGTACGGCTGCTGCGCGCGGATCCCCTCCAGCGCTGCGAGCTCATCCCACCCCGAGTCCACCCACGCGCTGAAGAGCGCCCGCAGACGATCCAGCCGCCCGAGCCGCATCCAGTCCAGCGCGGCGCGTGCCGTCCGAAGGAGGGAACCGGCGCCCGCGCTCACGAGCCCGGCCTCCTGCGCGACCTGGCGCAGAAACTGCGCGTACGGCCACTGCTCCTCGCGCGCCACGCCGTTCAGGTCGGCGGCGTGTCCCCAGCGGCGCGCCAGGCGCACCAGGCTCGCCTTCGACAGCCCGCCGCCGGGCACCATCTCCAGCAGACCATCGTGCGCCATCACGAGCAGACCCAGCAGGTGGCGCTCCAGCACGGCGACCTCGCCGTCCAGGTGCTCGGCGGGAGGCGCTATCGGCACGACCTCCAGCCGCGCCTCACGCGGCTGCACCACAGGCAGCAGCTCCAGCAGATCGGGCGGCACGGCGTAGGACTGCCGCGGGCCATCTTCCACCTCCTGCAGGACCCCCAGGAGGAAGAGCTGCTCCGTCACGCTCGGCGGGCTCTTCAGGGACAGCAGGTACTCTCGCGGGCTCACGTAGTCCCCGTGCGGCCGTACCCTTCCAAACTCGCGCTCGAAGATAGGAGCAGGAATCGCCCCGCCCCGCTCCTGTAGCACGCGCAGCGCTCTCTCAGCCTCGGGGCCGAGGTTCCTCACGACGCGCTGTACGGTATCAGGGGCCAGCATCACGTCCGCCAGTTCCTGCGCGCTGCTCGCCGCCCCAAGCGACCAGAGCCGCGCGAGTGTCTGACGCTCCTGCTCACTCCGCCCCTCGAGCCAGCCACGCAGCGGCTGAACAACCTTGCCTATCCTTTTGTTAGGCCGCACGTATCTTCATTCCATGCATAGTATCGAGCACAGAACTGCAATGATATTATAGGCTATCGCAGGCAGTGCGGTCAACACATCCGTTTTAGTATCTCACCGCCACAAACCGATATACTGTAGCACAAACCTTACCCCGCCGTTTATCAATGGAGCGATCGTACGCGAATATAAAGGCGCTGGGGCACAGTGGTGGTAAAGGGCGGAGCCCCGAGCAAAACGCTTACAGATCCGGCAGGATTGCTATACAATGCGTGGGCCATCGGGCGCTCGCCGGCGGGGATTGCCGGTGGCCAAAGGCGTACGAGCTGTCTGTCACCAACGTTGCGCGTTGGACGGCAAACCTCATTTCCACTCACACATGCGTTCAGGGGGTGCGGTAGCTACCCGATTGGAGCGTTGATTCCCGCAGCAAAATGCCGCATGTTACCCGTGCGGATACACACCTCTCAGGAGGGCACAACCATGACAACCACTGCAACCTCGTCCCTTCAGGTCAAGTCGCACTATCCCTTCATCACGCGCTTACTAATTGAGTTGTACCAGGCCGGGGAACTCCCAGATGTAGCCCATATTGACGTCGAACCGACCTATGGGTATGCCGGTCGGCTTGTCCACCGTGACGGTACCGTTCGCTTCTTTCGCGGGAAGAGTTTTAATATCAACCGAAGCAGTTCCTCAGAGATCGCCAAGGACAAGGGCTACACTAAGTATTTCCTGCAGCAGCTCGGCTATCGCACCCCGCGCGGCAAGGTCTTTCTGCTGCCTGAGTTTGTTGCCTGCATCGACCAGATGTTGGGCCGTCACGGGTTTTCGAACTATGCCACTGTCGACCAAATCTTCTCGTATGTCACTCAGGAGATTGCCTACCCCTGCTATATAAAGCCCAACAGAGGTGCGCAGGGCAGGGGGGTGAATAAATGCTATACAGACAAGGACGTAGCTGAGGTCGTCACGCACTACCATCAAGAACAACTCACCACACTGATCGTTGAGGAGGCTGTCCCATGGCCAGACTACCGCGTGGTCGTTCTGAAAGGTCAGGTAATATCCTGTTATCTCCGCAAACCGCTGGTTATCACAGGCGATGGGCGTGCTACGATCCGAGAGTTGTTCGCAATCCGCCAAGCCGTGTTCGTCGAGCGGCAGCGTAATATAATCCTGCATTTGGACGATGTACGGATCCAGCGCCGCCTGGCGCGCCACAACTACACCTTTGACACGGTTCTGGCGGACGGCCAGACGTTCCAGGTCTATGAGGCTTCGAACCTGTCGCTTGGTGGTGAGGCGGAAGATATGCACCACCGTATCCATGATCATTGGAAAGAGCTATGCCGTCGGATAAGCCAAGACATGGACTTGTTGTTGTGTGGCATTGACCTCGCTTGTGCTGATATAAGTGACCCGTCCTCTGACTACAGTATCCTTGAGGTAAACGCCTCACCAGGTTTCGACAACTATGCCGCGAGTGGTGATGAGCAAGCGCGCATTGTGCGCAATCTCTACCGGCTTGTATATGGCGAGACGATATTTCTCTGAGTAACTATTCAGGGGTGCGATAGAGCAGGGATGAGCCGTGGCGCGTCCGTCAGTTTCTTGTCAAATCACGAGCCTCGGCACAACAAGACGTTGTTTCGAAGCGGCAACCGGCTCCTCTCTGGCGAAACTAGGGAGGGGAAACCCACCTCAGCCGCACCCTCTGAACGGTTACATCACTGACTATAGCCATCCGTGAGACAGCACCTCAGGAGATCATCCGAGGTGCGACTGCGCAAGAGGTATGCTAGTGGAGGCCTATCAGTAATGAGCAACGTTGATCTAGACGAGCTTCGGGGCTGGCTGCATGAGAGCGGCGAAGTCGGGATAAAGTATTTCAATAAGGGTACAGGGCGGCGCAAAGCAGATGCGAGCTGGGTTACCGAGGCAGATCTTACAATCGAGCACATGCTGACACAGCATCTCGCCGCTCGTTACCCTGAGTATGGCATTCTCGGCGAAGAGCAGGTGCGTCAGGGGCTAGACCGGGAATTCATCTGGGCGCTGGATCCAATAGACGGGACAGCGTCATTTGTTGCCGGCCTGCCGATCTGGGGTATCTCACTCGGCCTTCTACGCCATGGGACGCCGTACTTCGGACTTCTCTATTTTCCTATGATGGGTGATTGGTACTGGGCAGAGGCAGGGGGAGCAGCGTTCCTCAACAACGAGAGCATACACGTCTCAACTGCCGACGAGTGGGACTCGGAGAGTTGGATCAGCGTCCCATCAGACATCCACCGGCGCTTTGACATTGATTTCATCGGGAAAGTGCGCAATCTTGGCTCAACTGCGGCTTCTATCTGCTACGCTGCACGTGGAAGTGCCGTCGGCTCACTCTTCACCCACGCATCCATCTGGGATGTTGCCGCAGCCCTGACAGTGCTCTACGCCGCCGGTGGGGTCGCCATAACACTCTCGGGCGACAAGATCGACACAGCCAAGATGATAGCCTCCGGCGCGTGCAAAGATCCCATTCTCGCAGGCGCGCCAAAGCACGTTGCATCACTGCGGCCACATATTGCTGTACGCCCCCGCATCTGAGCACGGCGCTGGTCGAGGGTCACGCCGCGATGCGGCGGTGCCGCTGGCGATGGGCGGGTAGGCCAACGGCACCGGCTTCTCCCAGGTGTGCAGAAAGCCCCGCATGACCAGCGAGAAGGCTCGATTGTTGCCCGCCGCTGTGGCGGATCGTGATGCCGCTGGCGTGACCGGCGCTGGCGACAGTGGCGATCTTTACGGTGCTCTGGACCTGGAACGACTTTCTCAGCCCGCTGATCTACATCTCGTCGCAGGACAAGTTCACGCTGGCGCTCGGCCTGGCCCAGTTCCGCGGCCTCTACGCGACGCAGTGGCAGTACCTGATGGCGGCATCGACGGCGGTGGTGGTGCCGATGCTCGTGCTGTTCTTCCTCGCGCAGCGCTACTTCGTGCAGGAAGTTGTACTCACCGGCCTGAAGGGCTAGCCGCGCCAAGAGGGGGTGCATCTGGCCACCACTATCGTCACGCCGCTTCCACCGCAGTCTCTTCGGGCTGTCTCGGGGTTCCTCGGCCGGCGCTTCGCGGTGAACCGCGATGCCCGCCTCAAAGACCCCAGGCTCTCCGAGCAGTTCATCCGCCTCCACGAGCGCCGCGACCACACAGAGTGGTTCTGGCTCGGCGAGCAGGTAGGCACATGGCTGTCCGCCGCCGCCCACACCGCGTCTACGAGCGGCCGTAGTTCACCGCTCATACTTGTCCAAGAGGGAGACCACCAATGGCGATGACACCCTCCAGCTACCGCGCGCTGCCGCCGCGCGATGTGACGCTGCTCCCCGGGGAGCTCCGGCGCCGCGCCGAGCTCAACCGCACGTACCTGCTCAGCCTGACCAACGCCAACCTGCTGCAGAACTACTACCAGGAGGCCGGGCTCTGGAACCCGCGCCAGCGGCCCGAGGGCATCCACTGGGGCTGGGAGGCACCCACCTGCCAGCTGCGCGGCCACTTCCTCGGCCACTGGCTCTCGGCGGCGGCCAGCCTCTACGCCGCCACCGGCGACGCGGAGGCTAAGGCCAAGGCCAACGTGATCGTGAGCGAGCTCGCGCGCTGCCAGGAGGCCAACGGCGGCGAATGGGCCGGCTCGATCCCCGAGAAGTACCTCGACTGGATCGCGCGCGGCCGCCAGATCTGGGCGCCGCACTACACTGTCCACAAGACCCTCATGGGCCTATGCGACATGGTCGCCCTCACCGGCAGCGAGCAGGCGCTCGACGTGCTCACGCGCTGGGCAAGCTGGTTCCACCGCTGGACCGGGCAGTTCTCGCGCCGTCAGCTCGACGACATCCTCGACGTCGAGACCGGCGGCATGCTCGAGGTCTGGGCCAACCTCTACGGCGTCACCGGGCGCGAGGAGCACCTGGAGCTGATGCAGCGCTACGACCGGCCGCGCCTGTTCGAGCGGCTGCTCGCCGGCGAGGACCCGCTCACCAACCAGCACGCCAACACCACCATCCCCGAGGTCCACGGCGCCGCGCGCGCCTACGAGGTAACCGGCGACACGCGCTGGCGCGACATCGTCCACGCCTACTGGCGCCAGGCGGTCACGCTGCGCGGCGCCTACGTGACCGGCGGGCAGACCAGTGGCGAGATCTGGTCGCCGCCGCAGGAGCTGGCCGCGCGCCTGGGGGACAAGAACCAGGAGCACTGCGTGGTCTACAACATGATGCTCCTGGCCTCCACGCTGCTGCGCTGGACGGGCGACCCCACCTACGCCGACTACTGGGAGGCGAACTTCTACAACGGCATCCTGGCGCAGCAGAACCCCCACACCGGCATGATCGCCTACTTCCTCCCACTGGAGCCCGGCGCCGTCAAGTGCTGGGGCACCCCGACAGACGACTTCTGGTGCTGCCACGGGACGCTCGTGCAGGCCCACGCCATCCACGGGCGCGATGTCTACTACGAGGACGACGACGGGCTGCTGGTGGCGCAGTACCTCCCGACTGAGCTGCGCTGGCGGCGCGGCGGTACACCGGTGCGCCTGCGCCAGACGACCGATACACAGACGTCATCCACCCACCGCCCGCGCGCACAGGTGGTCGACCTCACCGTGGCGAGCGGGCAGCCGGCGGAGTGGACCCTGAAGCTGCGCCTGCCACGCTGGATCGACGGTGCGGCGAGCGTCGAGCTGAACGGCGAGCCGCTGCCGGTGCGTGCGGCGCCGGGCGAGATCCTCGCGCTGCGCCGGACATGGGGTGAGGACCACCTGCGGCTCACGCTGCCGCGCCGGCTGGCCAGCGTGCCCCTGCCGGACGACCCCTCGCGCGTCGCCTTCGTAGACGGCCCCATCGCACTGGCCGGCCTCTGCGACGATGAGCGCACGCTCTACGCCGACGGCGACCCGGCGTCGCTGCTCGCGCCCGACAATGAGCGCGAGTGGACGATGTGGCGCCCGGCCTACCGCACCCGCGGCCAGCCGAGCAACATCCGCTTCCTGCCGCTGCACGAGATCGTGGACCAGCCCTACACCACGTACTTCCCCATCGCGCCGCGCGCCGCCGCGGTGGACTAGGATTGAGGAGCAGAATCGTGAGCACAGCTACCCCCACGCCTGCCGAGCAGGCCGCCGCAGATCTGCCGCACCGCCGCTACGCCCCGCTGCCGCTCGGCAGTGTGACCATCGACGACCCGTTCTGGTCGGCCCGGCAGCAGGTCAACCGCGATCGCACCATCCCGCACATCTACCGCCAGCTCGCCACGGCCGGGCAGCTCGACGCGCTCCGGCGCGACTGGAACCCCGGCCCGGAGATCGCGCAGCGCCACGGCTGGGGCGGCACCGCCGTGATGTTCTGGGACTCAGACGTGGCGAAGTGGATTGAGGCCGCGAGCTACAGCCTCGCCACCAACCCCGACACGGCGCTCGACGCGCTGCTGGACGAGATGATCGCCCTGATAGCCGCGCGCCAGGAGCCCGATGGCTACCTGCACACCTGGTTCACGACCGTGGACCCGGCCAACCGCTCTTCTACGTCAACCCGCTCGCAAGCGACGGGCACCACCGGCAGCACTGGTTCGGCTGCATGGCGGCGCGCTCGAGACGCGTGAGGCGCCCGAGCCCCTCGGCGGCGGCGTGGTGATCGAGGGCGAGGCAGCGGCGCTTGACCAGGCCTCCTGGGGCAACGCGCTCTACCGCACGCAGCCGCCCGAAACCCGGCCCACCCGGCTGCGCGCGATCCCGTACTTCGCCTGGGACAACCGCGAACCCGGTGCGATGCAGGTCTGGCTCCCGGTCGCATAAGCACCGAGGCCGTCGGCGCGATCTCCTTCAGCTGCGATCTCGACGCTGGCGGTAGCTGGGCTTTTGCAGATTTCGACGGGTCGCTTTATGATGTGATCGAACGGTGCTTCCCCATCGAGAGGGTGTCAGGTATGTGTAGAACACCATACGCCCGATATCCCCACGTGTAGGCACCTGTTTGGGCCGGCATTTCTCACGCAAATCTGCAAACGCCCAGTGGTTAGTGACTGTGCGCTGCGTGGTCAAGCTCAGAGCCGCGACCTGTGAGCCGCAGCGGAGCTGCCAGCCGGAGCGCCCAGCCTACCTCGGTCGAGCAGCACGCGCTCGAGCTGCAGAGGAAGACACCCGATGCTTGAAGTACTGAAGGAGCAGCTTTGGAAGCTGCATCTGGAGCTCCCCAAAAATGGCTTGGTAACCTGGACGGGCGGGAACATCAGCGCACGGGACCCCGAAACTGGGCTGGTGGCGATCAAGCCTAGCGGTGTGATGTACGAGGACCTACGCCCCAATGACCATGTCGTTCTCGACCTTGAAGGCGACGTCCGCGAGGGCTCACTCGCGCCCTCATCCGATACCGCCAGCCACCTCTACATCTACCGTCACATGCCGCACGTCAACGGCATCGTGCATACCCACTCGCCCTACGCCACCGCCTTCGCAGCGCTGGGGCGCTCCATCCCGGTCTACCTCACCGCAATCGCCGACGAGTTCGGCGGCCCGATTCCCTGCGCCGGCTTTGCCCTGATCGGCGGCGAGGAGATCGGCCAGCAGGTCGTGCAGCACATCGGCTCCTCGCCGGCCGTGCTGTTGAAGAACCACGGCGTGTTCACCGTGGGGACAAGCGCGAAGGCGGCGGTTAAGGCCGCGGTGATGGTCGAGGACATCGCACGCACAGTCTGGTACGCCCTGCAGCTCGGCACGCCCGACGAGATCGCCCCCGAGGACGTCAAGAAGCTCCACGACCGCTACACCAACGTGTACGGCCAGCGCTAGGAAGAGAGATTATGACTATCAACCTTTCGACATACGAAGTCTGGTTCGTCACCGGCAGCCAGCACCTCTACGGCCCCGAAACCCTGGAGCAGGTTGCCGCTCACTCCCAGGCAATCGTGAAGGCCCTCGACGATGCGGCTGCCATCCCCGTGCGCGTCGTCTTCAAGCCGGTCCTGAAGACACCGGACGAGATTACCAATCTGTGCCGTGATGCCAACAACTCGCCGAGCTGTGTAGGCCTGATCGCCTGGATGCACACCTTCTCGCCAGCGAAGATGTGGATCGCCGGCCTGCGCTCGCTTCAGAAGCCTTTCGTCCATCTGCACACCCAGTACAACCGCGACATCCCGTGGGCCGAGATCGACATGGACTTCATGAACCTGAACCAGGCCGCCCACGGCGACCGCGAGTTCGGCTTCATCGGGGCCAGGATGCGCCTGGAGCGCAAGGTCGTCGTGGGCCACTGGCAGGAGGAGCGCGTGCAGGCCAGCCTCGGGGCATGGTCGCGGGCGGCCTGCGCCTGGGCCGATGCCCAGGGCGCGCGCTTCTGCCGCTTCGGCGACAACATGCGCGAGGTGGCGGTGACCGAGGGCGATAAGGTCAACGCTCAGATGCGGCTCGGCTACAGCGTCAGCGGCTACGGTGTAGGCGACCTCGTGCGCTACACCTCGGAGGTCTCCGACGCCGATATCGACACGGTGATCGAGCAGTACAACGACCAATACAATGTCGTGCCCGCGCTGCGCTCCGGCGGCAACCAGCACCAGTCGCTGCGCGAGGGCGCCCGGATCGAGATCGGCATCCGGCGCTTCCTGGAAGACGGCAACTTTAAGGGGTTTACGACCACCTTCGAGGACCTGCACGGACTCGCGCAGCTCCCCGGCCTCGGGCCGCAGCGCCTCATGGCCGATGGCTACGGCTTCGCGGGTGAGGGGGACTGGAAGACCGCCGCTCTGGTGCGGGCGATGAAGGTGATGGCGGCGGGGCTGCCGAAGGGAACGTCCTTCATGGAGGACTACACCTATCACCTCAGCCCGGACGGCCAGAAGGTGCTGGGCGCTCACATGCTTGAGATCTGCCCCACCATCGCCGCGGAGCGGCCGAAGCTGGAGGTGCACCCGCTGGGCATCGGCGGCAAGGCTGACCCTGTGCGGCTGGTGTTCGACGCCAAGACAGGTCCGGCCGTCAACGCCTCAGTGGTGGAGATGGGCAACCGCCTGCGCATGGTGGTGAACGTGGTGGACGCCGTGCCAACAGACGAGCCGCTGCCGAAGCTGCCCGTGGCCCGCTCGCTCTGGTTGCCGCGCCCAGATCTGGCAACCTCGGCGGCTGCCTGGATCTACGCGGGCGGTGCGCACCACACCGGCTACAGCTACGACCTCACATCCGAACACCTGGCCGACTTCGCAGAGATGGCCAGCATGGAGTTCCTGCTGATCGACGAGCACACCACCGTCCCTGCCTTCAAAAAGGAGCTGCGCTGGAACGACCTCTACTATCATCTCGCGAAGGGGCTGTAGCTCGCGCTGGACGCCCGTGCACGGCGAGCGGCGGCAAGAACGCTGTTTCACCGCGCCGGGCACGGGTATGGGCGTGCGGGCTGGCAGTACCGCTCCGCACGCCCGGCGCGGCATCCCGATTCGCTCCAAGACGGGCATGTGTACGCTTTTCGATATGCCCTGCCCAAGCTAGGTTGAGGCGGCAGCGCGGTGATGAGGTATCCCTCATTTGTCGCGGCTGGAAACCGCCATACAGAAAGACGTGAGCGAGATGAGCACCCGTACCGCAATTGAGCGCGGAAAGACCGTTCTTGGCGTCGAGCTCGGCTCGACGCGCATCAAGGCGGTGCTGCTAGATGACAACCACACCCCCATCGCATCAGGAAGCTATGCGTGGGAAAACCGATACGAACACGGCATCTGGACCTATCGGCTCGAAGATGTGTGGACCGGCCTCCAGGAGAGCTACCGCAGCCTCAGCGACGCGGTGTTTGCGCAGTACAACGTCCGCATCCAATCCATCGGCGCCATTGGATTCAGCGCCATGATGCACGGCTACCTACCATTCGATCAAGACGGCAACCTGCTCGTGCCGTTCCGCACCTGGCGCAACACCATTACCGGCCAGGCAGCAGCGGAGCTCACCGAGCTGTTCCAGTTCAATATTCCCCAGCGCTGGAGCATCGCACACCTCCACCAGGCGATCCTGAACCAGGAACCCCACGTCAGTGCGATCAGCCATCTCACCACTTTGGCAGGCTATGTCCACTGGAAGCTGACCGGGCAGAAGGTGCTGGGCGTTGGCGAAGCCTCCGGCATGTTTCCTATCGATAGCACGGCCAATGACTATGATGCACGCATGCTCGAGCAGTTCAACGAGCAATCCGCGGTGGCCAAGCTCCCGTGGAAACTCCAGGACATCCTGCCCAAGGTTCTCGCCGCAGGAGAAGCCGCGGGTGTTCTGACCGAGGAAGGGGCCAGACTGCTCGACCCCGCCGGGAACCTGCAGGCGGGTATACCCCTCTGCCCGCCCGAGGGCGACGCCGGCACCGGCATGGTCGCAACCAACAGCGTGGCGGAGCGAACCGGCAATGTGTCGGCGGGGACATCCGTCTTTGCCATGATCGTGCTGGAGCAGGCCCTGTCGAAGGTCTACTCAGAGATCGACATGGTGACAACGCCCACTGGGAAGCCGGTCGCTATGGTGCATAGCAATAACTGCACATCCGATCTGAACGCCTGGATTGAGATCTTCCGGCAGTTCACACGTGTGCAGGGCGCGGAGATGCACGAATCGGAGCTGTATGAACTCCTGTACCAGCAGGCGCTCATAGGTGATGCTGATGGCGGCGGGCTGCTCGCCTACAACTACGTATCGGGCGAGCACATCACGCATCTTGCGGAGGGACGCCCCCTGTTCGTCCGAACGCCCGAGAGCCGTTTTACGCTGGCGAACTTCATGCGCGTGCACCTGTTCTCTGCGCTCGGCGCACTGAAGATAGGGTTAGATCTGCTCTTCGACCAGGAGCGCGTGCGGATCGACCAGGTCCTCGGCCACGGCGGCTTCTTCAAAACGAAGGACGTCGGTCAGAAGATCATGGCCGCAGCCCTCCAGGTGCCCGTGTCCGTCATGGATACCGCCGGCGAGGGCGGCGCCTGGGGAATCGCGCTGCTTGCCTCCTATATGCTCCACAAGTCCACGTACGAGTCTCTGGAGATGTTCCTCTCCAGCTCGGTTTTTGCGGAGCAAAAGAGTTCAACAATCCTTCCTGATGAACAGGACGTGGCAGGCTTTATGGCGTTCATGCAGCGCTACAAGAAAGGGCTTGTCATCGAGCGAGCCGCGGTGGATGCACTGACGTAGACACTGTCAGCCACGCAAGTGCGCCTAGCGGAGCGCGTGATACCGTGCTGAAGCCACCCCCTTGTGGGTTGGCGATCAGCGAAGTCACTAATCCGAATGGTGTAGTTTAGACGTACGCGACGGGCTCACGGGTCAGATCGCCAGCATCTCCTTACAGCCACTGACGTTCTGACCCGCCCACAATGGAGAGAGATCGCCGCCTTGGCTCTCGGCTTTGGCCCCATCGGCGCCAGAGCCTATGCATCCGCTGGGCACCGCTGGTGATCAACGAGAGCGGGCCGAGTTCGCTCATCGCGCGGTTGACACTCCCACGTGCGGGCGGTCCGGATAACACATCGGTCACCGCGGTATGCTGGGCAGCTCCAGTGCGTAGCGTGCCGCGATGCACGCCGCTAGTGGTAGCCTCGAGGCAGAGCAAGTACGCCGTGCCAACCTGCACCTCCACCCCACCAAGGACCAGCTTCGCCGCAATCCCCTGCGCATCGACGGTGCCACCCCGCCCGCAGTGATCACCAGACGCCGAACGGCTCAAGCGATCTGAGGCACCAGGGCGAACATCACGGCTGCGTCATAAGATCGCCTGAGAGAGCCATCCCGGGGTGACCCGCTGCCTCCAAGCCCGGTGCGATAACGAACGTCACACCACGCACGTCCAGCCAGCGTGCGGACTGGCCCTAAGCTTGTTCTAGGTTCTGTACGGCAACCTGCTGTCAGGTAGAGACGGAGGAGGTCAGCAGGCGCAGATAGCGTTCAATGATGGCCAGCTCGACCATCCCGAGATAGTGCACCGCGAGCTTCTCGTAGCGAGTGGCGACCGAACGGCATTCCTTGAGCCAGCCGATACAGCGCTCGACGACGTTGCGGCCACGATACCGGACGGGGTCATAGCTCACCGGTCGTCCACGCCGGCGTTTCCCGCGCTGGCGACGCGGCGGGATGACCGCACCTATCCGGTGCTGACGCAACCACTGCCGGATACGCTGGGCGTGATAGGCTTTGTCACCGCCTACGCGCCGCGGCCGTCGTTGCACCCGTCCCTTCGGGCCTCGCATCTGCACGCTGTCAACCAACTCCTCGAACTGCGTCGACTCGTGTGCTGGGCCGGGGAGCAGGAGTGCGTGGAGCGGCAGACCATTGCCATCAACCAGGACGTGGAGCTTGGTGCCGAAGCCGCCGCGGGAGCGCCCTAACGCATGATCAGCTGGCTCGTTTGTGGGTCCCCCTTTTTCCGCGCCCCCGCGGCAGCGCGGCTGGCACGGATCGAGGTGCTGTCGACCCACCACTGTTCCCAGTCCAGACGACCTTGGGCATCCAAGGTGTCGCGCAAGGCGAGCAGGATGCGTCTGAAGCGCCCGTCCTGACACCAGCGACGATAGCGGTCATAGATGGTCGACCAGGGCCCATAGCGTTCCGGAATGTCGCGCCACTGCGCGCCCGTGCGCAGCTTCCAGAAGATGCCGTTGAGGATGCGTCGATGCTCGGCCCACGGATGACCACCAGCTCGACCTCCCGTCGGAAGATGGGGCTCGACCAGCGCAAACTGTTCGTCACTCAGTTCATGTCGTCGCATCAGCACGCCTCCTTTCCGCGTCCTGATGCACTCGTGCTGCAACCTCCTTGCCATCGCTAACGGGTTGCCGTACGGAACCTAGCGTCTCTCCGTGATAGTCCATACCTGCAATGTATACTCACTTGCGGAGGTAGAGATGGAGATCGCCAAACTCTTTCAAAACGGCAAGAGCTAAGCTGTCCGTCTCCCCAAAAGAGTTCC
>JBDLTZ010000340.1:0-54256 GCA_039805565.1 Chloroflexota bacterium
GCGCGCAGCGCGAAGAATGAGAACGGCGGCGTGAACCCCTTCGCCGGCCGGCTAAAGATCTCGACGTCGCGCAGCTCAGCGCGGCCGCCGAGGGCCACGCTGCCTGCACCGATGCCGCCGAGCGGAAACGCGATCTCGCGGAGGCACTCGCCCTCGTAGTGGGTGAGCGCGGGCCAGAAAGGTGTGTTCATGTCGGCCTTCAGCGTTTAGCCCTTGATGCCCGACTGCGTGATCCCCTCGATGAACCAGCGCTGCGCCACCAGGAACACCAGCAGCACCGGCGCGATCGTCATCGTGACCGCCGCCATCACCACCGCCGGGCTGCCGGCCGAGAGGTAGCCGCGCAGCGCGGTGATGCCGAGCGGCAGCGTCATCTTCTCCCAGGTGTTGATGAAGATCAGCGGCGTGAAGTAGCTGTTCCAGGTGTTGTTGAACGTGATGATCGCCAGCGCCGCCAGCGATGGGCCGGCGAGCGGCAGCGCCACGCGCCAGAACGAGGTCCACGGGCCGGCGCCGTCGATCCGCGCCGCGTCGAGCAGGTCCTGCGGCAGCGTCAGGAAGTACTGGCGCAGCAGGAACACGCCGAACGCGCTCGTCAGCCCGGGCAGGATCAGCGCCAAGTGGCTGTCCACCAGGCCGAGCTGCCGCATGATAATGAACACCGGAATGATCGTCACCTGGCCCGGCACCATCAGCGAGGCCAGCAGCAGGATGAACAGGATGTTGCGCCCGGGGAAGCGCAGCCGCGCGAAGGCGAAGCCGGCCATCGAGCAGCTGATTAGCTGCCCGAGCGTCACGAAGAAGGTCACCTTCAGGCTGTTGACGCCGAACATCAGGAACGGCACCGACGACTGAAACACCGCGGCGTAGTTCTCGACGTGCCACTCGGTGGGCAGCCACGCGGGCGGCAGCGTGAATGACTCCCCCACCGGCCGCAGCGAGGTGGAGAACATCCACACGAACGGCAGCGCCATGAAGACTGCGCCCACGGCCAGGGCCGCGGTGGCCGCCCAATCGATCGCCCGGTCTAGGATCGGCGCGGCGTCGCGGCGCCGGGTAAGGCTCTTCGCGCGCACCTGCGAGGTTGTTGCCATGGCTCTCCTCGTCCGGTCACTCGTAGTGGACCCAGGACCGGCTCAGACGGAACTGGATCAGCGTCAGCACCATGATCACCGCGAAGAGCGTTATTGACACCGCCGAGGCGTAGCCCATCTCGAAGGTCTGGAAGGCCTTCTCGTAGATGTACATCACCAGGCTGCGGCTCGCGTCGCCGGGGCCGCCGGCCGTCAGCACGACGACCGAGTCGAACACCTGGAGCGCGCCGATCATAAAGATGATCATGTTGAAGAAGAATGTGGGTGTGATCAGCGGCAGCGTGATGTGGCGGAACAGGCGCCAGCGGTTGGCGCCGTCGATCTGGGCCGCCTCGTAGTAGTCGGCGGGGATGTTCTGCAGGCCCGCCAGGAAGACCAGCATGGCGAAGCCGGTGTTCTTCCAGACGTCCATGAAGATGATCGAGGGCAGCACCCACTGGCGGCTGCTGAGCCACGGCACTGGCTCAACGCCGAGGAAGCCGAGGTAGTAGTTGAAGACCCCTGTGTCCTTCTGGTAGAGGAACTGCCAGATGATCGAGCAGTAGGTCAGCGCCACCAGCACCGGGAAGAAGTAGGTGGTGCGGAAGAGGTAGCGCAGCGCCGAGGGCAGGCGGCGGTTGATCAGCACCGCCAGCAGCAGGCCCACCCCCACATTGAGCGACACTGCGGCTACGGTGAAGACCACAGTGTTGAGGTACACCGTCCGCAGGCGCGCGTCGCGCAGCATGTCCAGGTAGTTGTCCAGCCCGGCGAAGCGGGCCGGCGAGAGCATGTCGTAGCTGGTGATGCTGATCCCGATCGCCGCCAGGATCGGCCCCAGCACGAAGGTGGTGTAGCCGAGGAAGGTCGGCAGGATAAACAAGTAGCCGGCCAGCGCCTCACGGTGGCGCTCCTTGCTGAGCCAGCCGGCCCGGGCGGCGGGCCGCGCCTGCACTATTGCCATGGGCGATCCTCCGTGCGCGCGGGGAGCTGGCCCCGCGCGCGCGCGCTTGCTCCTACGCCTTCAGCTTCGCCATCGCGGCCGAGAGCTCCTCGTGGGCGGCGGCCAGGCCGGCCTCGGGAGTCACGGTGGCGCTCATGATCTCGCCCACGTGTCGCATGAAGATCGTCTCGAACTCGTTGAAGTTTGCCGGGCTCGGCACCGGCCGCGAGTCCTTGAGGCTGTCGTAGAAGATCGTGGAGTTCGGCGGGAACTTGAGGAACTCCTCGCTGTAGGCGGTGGAGCGCCGCGCCGGGATCGCCACTCCGGCGTCGGCCGTGGCCTGGATGGTCTCCTTGCTTGTGAGCTCCTTGATCAGCTCCCAGGCTAGCTCCTTGTTCTGGCTCTGAGAGTAGATGCCCCAGCCGCCCACACCGTGCACCGATGTGCCCTTGCGATTGCGCGGCCAGTACTGTACGTCGAAGTCCTTGAAGTCGTTGGTGAGGAAGTTCTGGATCGGCCAGTGGCCCCAGCCGCCCATCGCGGCCTTGCTCGAGGTGAACAGGGCGTCGTTGTTGGCGCCCTCCACGGCGGGCGAGACGTTGTGGACGTGGATGAGATCGTGGACGAAGGTGATCGACTCGAGCATCTTCGGGTCGTTCAGGTTCGAGGCGCTCCAGTCGTCGGTGAGCTGGTAAGTGTCGTTGGTCAAGAACCAGGGGGTTAGGCCGAAGTTGAAGTTGGGGATCGTAAAGCCGTACACCTGGTCGCCGCCGCTGCCGCTGGTGAGCTTCTTGGCGGTGGTGAGGAAATCCTGCCAGGTCCAGTCGGGCTTCGGCGGCTCGATGCCGGCATCCTTGAACATGGCGGTGTTGTAGTAGATCACCATATTGTTCCAGGAGTGCGGCACCTGCCAGATCTTGCCGTCCACCTTGAAGGCGTCGAGCAGCGCCGGGTCTACGTCCTCGATCAGCTCCCTGCCGCCCGGGTCATTCGTGAGCAGGTCGTCGAGCGGGAGCATCAGCTCTTTGCTGACGATCAGCCGCGTGCCCTCGATCGCGATGTTGATGATGTCGGGCGCCTGGCCGCCGGCCACCTGCGCCACGACCTTGTTGGTGTACTCGGACCAGGTGCTTACTGGGACGAAGTTGTCCTCGATCGTGACATCGGGGTGGTTCTTCTTGAAGCGGTCGTACGCAGCGCCGTAGATCACCTTGTCGGCCTCGCCGCCGAAGTTGAAGATCTTGAGCGTCTTCGCCCCGCCGCTCGCCGCCGGGGCCGCTGTGGGCGCCGCTGCCTCGCCGCCCGCCGGGGCCGCCGTGGGCTCGCCCCCCGCCGGCGCGGCCGGAGCCCCGCCACACGCCGCCAACACCGCCGCCCCACCGCTCGTCCCCATCAGCCGCAGAAAGTCGCGCCGAGAGACCCGTCGTCGTGTCTCGCTCATCGCCAGCCTCCTCGCTACGCAGCATCTTGTTGCGCGGGCCACACCGGCTGTGCCTCTGCGCCGGGGTGAGATTATGTTGCCTCGCGCGTGCGGTGCGCCGATTATAGAGGATAAACTGAATAGAGTCAATTCGTTTACCTAAAGTTCAGCTCTCTCTTTAGTGAAACTGTTGACACATGGAGCAAAACTCGCTATAGTGGTGGGACGGTCTCGCATCCGCTACCAGCACCCTATGAGCACACGCACGATCAAAGATGTCGCCGACGCAGCCGGTGTCTCCACCACGGCCGTGTCGCTGTTCCTGAACGACCGCCCGGGCATCAGCCAGTCCACGCGCGAGCGCATCGCCGCCGCAGTCCAGTCGCTTGGCTACGTGCCGCGCGCCAGCGCCCGGCGCTCCGGCTCAGGGGCGTTCATCGGCATGCTGGTCGAGCAGCTGCCGCTGCCGGTGCACGTGGACCACTTCTATGCGGGGGTGGTGCAGGGGCTCCAGGCCGAGGCCGAGCGGCTGGGATACAACCTGGCGCTGAGCGTGGTGGACCCAGCGCAGGCCGGGCTGCCGCGCCTGATCGCCGAGCAGCACGCCGCCGGCATCGTGGCGGTGGGCGGCGGCGACATTACCGACGCGCTGCTGGACCGGGTGACCGAGGAGGGGATGCCGCTTGTGGCGGTGGACAACCAGAGCCGCTCGCGCGCGGTGGACAGCGTGGTGACGGATAACCTCCAGGGGGCCTACACGCTTACCCGCCACCTGCTCGACCTCGGCCACCGACGCATCGCCTTCATCCGCGGCCCAGAGAAGTACAAGAGCCTCGGCGAACGCCTCCAGGGCTACCGCGAGGCGCTGCTCGAGGCCGGCGTCCCGCTCGACGAGCGCCTGGTGCAGCCGGCGATCTCGAGCGGCCTGCCGCGCAAGGGGTACCGCGAGATGATGCGGCTGCTCGAGCTCGATGATCCGCCCACCGCGGTGTTCGCCGCCAGCGACCGCACGGCCGTGGGCGCACTCGATGCGATCCGCGAGCGCGGCCTGCGCGTTCCGGAGGACATCAGCCTGGCGGGGTTCGACGGCGTGGCCCTCGGCGAGCACACCACCCCGCCACTCACCACAGTCCGCACGCGCAACTACGAGATGGGCGTGGCGGCCATCCAGCGGCTGGACTCGCTGATCACGGGCCGCGCAGTGGCGCCGATGCGGATCGTGCTCTACGCCGACTTGGTGGTCCGTCAGTCCACGGCGCCGCCCAGCCGGTAGGTGGGCTGCGGCGCGGCGGGGCTGAAGCACTCCAGCCGCTTCAGCTCGCAGCGAATCCAGGGCGGGGCCTCGGTCGCCAGCCGCCGCACCACGGCCTCGACCAGCTCGGGCGGGGCTCCCACGCGCACGTTCAGCCGCAGGTGCGCCCGCTCGGCGCGCGTGTCGGCCGGGAGCAGGTCCCACGAGACCGGCGCGCCGCTGCGCGTGAGGCTGGCCTTGAGCGTGGCGCGCGGCGTCTCGAGCTGGATTTTGATGTGCGCTACCGGGGCCCCCCGCTCGGCAAAGGCCTGGTCCAGCGCGTGCAGCGCCCCGGCCACCCAGCCGTCGGCCGCGAAGGGCCGCTCGCCCACTAGCTCGCCGGTGGCGTTCAGCCAGCCCAGGCTCGCCTCAGCCTCAGCGTAGGCCTGGTAGTCTATCTCCAGCGCGCGGCCCGCCCCTGCCGGCGCCGCCAGACACGCGTCCAGCCAGCCATCCACCCCCGACCCCGCACGCGATGAGAGGCCGAGCACCAGCGCGTGGGGGTGGGCCCGCCGCAGCTCGGACAGCCGCACCCGCTCCTCCCCCTCCCCCAGCAGATCGGTCTTCGTCAGGACGATCACCGCCGCCTCCGCGAGCTGCTGCGCGTGCAGGTAGCTCACCGTCGCGTCGAACCCGCCCAGCTCGCGCTCGGGGTCCAGCAGCACGCTCAGCGGCCCCACCTCGACCTCGCCGGCGTTGTAGGCCTGGAGCGGGCGCAGCACGGTGGCCACGAGATCGGTGCAGCTCCCCACCGGCTCCGCCAGGATAACGTCGGGCGCCACGGCGTCCCGCAGCCGCCGCACGGCCACCACCAGATCGGGGAAGCGGCAGCAGAAGCACCCGCCGCCCACCTCCTCCACCGGCAGGTCGTGGCTGGCGGCCAGCGCGGTGTCCACCAGATCGCCCCCCTGGTCATTCGTCACAAGCCCCACGCGCAGGCCGCGCTCGGCCAGGCGGTGCGCCGCGCTGAGCAGCAGCGTCGTCTTGCCCGCGCCCAGGAATCCGCCGACAAGCAGCAGACGGGTTGGCATCGTGTCCCCCTCTTCCAGTATGGCTGTGCCTCCCAATAGTAGCACAGCCGCGCCGCCTCGTTACGGCTGCGGCGACGAGGCGACCTGCACCGCTTCGCAAAGCGCGCTGCGTAACGCCGGCCATAACGCTGGGCCGACGCCGCGCGGGTATCCTGTGGCCAGTGGTGACGACGACAAAGGTTTTCGGCGAGACAGCCGAGCTTACGAGACTGAAGAGACCAAGGCGATGATTGGCACCTCGACCCGCACGACCGACGCCCGCGCACTGAACCCGACGGCCCTGGGCCGCGCCCGCGCGATCGTGACCTGGCCCTTCGCCAGCCACTCTAGTGCGCCGGTCTGGCTGGCGCTGCGCCTCTACATCGGCTGGATCTGGCTCCAGTTCGGCATCCGTAGTGGTTCAAAACGAAAGAGCCGGGACAGATCGACGCTTCACAGCGTCGGCCTGCCCCGGCCCTCACGACTCACGACTCAAGCCTCAGCACTCACGCCTCAAGCCTCAGCACCCGCTCCCCCGCCAGCTGCCGCACGTGCTCGGCGAGGCGCTGCCGATCGATCGGCTTGACCAGGAACACATCGGCGCCGGCCGCCAGGCAGCGCTCACGGTCCCCTGGCAGCACCAGCGCCGAGAGCGCCACCACACGCGAGTCGGCGACCTCGGGGAGGGCGCGTAGCCGTCGCAGCAGCGCCACGTCGTCGTGCTCGGTCAGGTGCACATCGAGCACGATCACCGCCGGCTGCTCCGCGCGGGCGGCCGCAATGGCGCCGGCCACATCGTCGGCTGCGATGACGTGGAAGCCGGTACGGCGCAGCTCGTCCGCCACCCCCTGGCGCAGCGCGTCCTCCTCTTGCGCCAGCAGCACCGTCGCGTTCGCGCGCGCGCCCACGTCGGGCAACGGTGCGGATGACGCGGCGGGAGCCGTCACCCAGGGCAGCGCGACGGTGAAGCGACTCCCCTCGCCCGGGGCGCTCTTCAGGCTCACCTCCCCGCCGTGCAGCTCCACCAGCCGCTTCACCAGGGCCAGCCCTAGCCCGATCCCGCCGTGCTCCCGCGAGAGCTCGCCGTTCCCCTGCACGAACGGCCGGAAGAGCAGCGACTGCTTCTCGGCCGGGATGCCGATGCCGGTGTCCCACACGGTGAAGTGCACCAGCGCTCGCGCAGGGTCGCCGGTCACGTCCAGCCCGATCTGCCCCCCCTCAGGAGTGAACTTGACAGCGTTGGACAGCAGGTTGACGAGCACCTGCCGCAGGCGGCGCTCGTCGCCGGAGATCGAGGTGACCGACGGATCCAGCGTCAGGCTCACCTGCTGGCGCCGCGTCTCGGCGGCGGTCTGGACGAAGGCCAGGCTCACGCGGCAGAGGGTGTCGAGCGCCACAGGGCGCCGCTCGAGCGTGAGCATGGCGGCCTCGATCCGCGAGATGTCCAGCACATCGTCGATCAGCTCCAGCAGCTGCCGTCCGCTCTGGTCGATCGCTGCAGTCGCCTCGCGCTGCCGCGGGCTCAGCTCGCCGTAGACATCCTGGGCCAGCAGCTCGGCCCGCCCGAGGATCACGCCGAGCGGGGTGCGCAGCTCGTGACTGATCGCCGCCATGAACTCGTCCTTGAGGCGCGAGTCATGCTCGAGGGCGGCGTTGGAGCGGCGCAGCTCCTGGCTGGTCCGGCGCAGCTCCTCATCAGCTCGCTTGCGCGCGCTGATGTCGCGCGCGGTGCTCTGGTAATGGGTGGGGCGACCGTCCGGGCCCAGAATCGCTCGCGTGCGGGTCTCGAAGAAGATCGCGGAGCCGTCTTTCGCAATCAGCCGGCACTCAATGCTCACGTCGGTCTGGCCTCCGAGGAGCGCCTCGGCGTAGGTCTGGAGCGCGGGGGTGTCATCCGGGTGCACGAACTCGGGGATGGCCCGACCCAGGACTTCCTCGGGAGTGTAGCCGACCAGCTCAGCAGAGGAGGGCGACACGTAGAGCAGCCGGAGGTCGCGATCTTGCAGCGTTATCAGGTCACGCGAGCTGTCCGCGAGCAGGCGGAAAAGCTCTTCACTCCGCCGCAGCTCAGCGGTGCGCTCGGCCACCTGGCGCTCGAGATCAACCGTGGCCTCGCGGAGGGCGCGGCCGATCCGCCGCTCCTCGGTCACCTCGCGCACAAGACACCCGACCTTCGCCACGCGTCCGTCCTGCAGCACGGGGTAGAACTCGGTCACCCAGACGCGCTGCTCGTCGAGCGGCGCCTCGGGCGGCTCGGCGTACTCGTGCCCGAGGACTGGCTGGCCCGTCTCGAGCACCTGGCGCAGCTGCGGCTCGAACAGCAGAGCCTCGTCGAGCAGCACCTCGCGTACCGTCCTCCCAAGGTGCGCCGTCGGCAGGAGGGCGTTGTACTCTGCCATCCGCCCATTCACCAGCTCGTAGCGCAGCTCTCGGTCGAGGAAAGCGACCCCGACCGGCGCATGCTGCACCAGCACATCGAGCTCGGCGCGCACCTGGGCGACCGCCGCCTCGGCGCCGGTGGTGATCAGGCGCAAGTGCTGATACTCGCGAGCCTGCGCCGACTTGAGGTCGTAGACCAGGCGCTCGTAGCTGAGCAGAATGAGCCCCGCCGCCATGAGCGGCAGCAGCAGTGTGGAAGCGATGTAGGTGAACGGCACGGGGGCTTCCACGATAAAGACATTGCTGACGTCGAGGCTGAGGCCGTACGCAGCAATGACGTTGACGATGCCTATGCTCAGGCTGAGGCCAAAGAGAGCCGCTACCACGGCGGTGAACCGGTACGAGCTTCCGAGTCTGGCGCTCGGCGCCACGCGCAGCATCCAGGCCACCCGCAGCAGCAGCGCACTCTGGGGCACTGTAGCGACAAGCACACGCGCTCCGTAGCTTGGCAGCACATAGGTGAAGAGCACCATGCACGCCGTGACACACACGACGCATGCGACCACGGCGCGGTCGTGGCGCACAGAGGTGCGGCCGACAAAGTGGTAGGTCCCGTGGCTGATCAGGCCCACGGCGGCGACGAGCAGGGGATTGGCGACGACAATCGAGAGCGCGTCCGGGATTACCCCCCGCAGGGCGATAAGTATATGGCCCGCCGCGCCGGACGCCGCCCCTAGGGCCCAGGGGCGCAGGCCCTTGTACTGCATGGTGAGCTGGGACTGAAGTCCAAACACTAGCGCAATCGCAGAGCAGATCGCGCTCAGGACGAAGAAGATTGTGCGCGTGTCGAGCATCACCATACGAGCTCCAGCACGTTTCTGTGCGAAATAAAACGCCACCCCTCTCATTGTAGCAAGAGGGGTGGCGTGGCATTGAGCGGGATGCAGTGTGCTGGTGTGCTGCTTGCGTGCATCCTCAAAGCAGAGCAGGGCTAGGGCGTCTTCACCGTTGCCGCACGCATTATCTTCACGCCGGCCGGCGGCACAACGCCCGGCCCGTAGAGGTAGTAGTCGTCCCACGGCCGGTAGCGGGTGTTGTAGGTATCGCGCCGCAGCAGGCTGCCGTCGGGGAGTGTCACGGTGCGCACCAGCGTCACGTCCATGCCCGGCCGTCCGTGCACCAGCCGCCGGGTCTTGCCGGCGGGCAGCGTCGGGTCGAACTGCCACACCGCCTGCCCCGGCTGGACCACGTTACGTGTGTTCGGGCCGGTGTAGCTCACGGCGCGCCCGTCGCCAACCCCCCACAGCTCGAAGGTGACCGTCGAGGCCGCCAGATCGGTGTGGGCGGAGATGAACACCGGCGCGGCCGTGTCGTTGCGCCAGCGGAAATCAAGCGAGGGGGTGAACACCGTCGCGTCGAAGCCGAGGATATTCTCGTAGAAGTAGACCACATAGGTGTGGCCGCTACGGCGCGTCACCTCCAGGCCGGCGTTGGCCACCGCGCGGAACAGCGTAGTGGAGACCTGGCAGAGCCCGCCGCCAATCACCTTCTCCAGGCGCCCGCCGATGATCCCGTACCCCTCGACAAACCCAGCCTCCTCGGAGAAGTCCCCGCCGGCCAGGAAGGAGTGCTCCTCACCCGGCTGGACCACCACGCCGTCGAACATCGCGGCAGCGCGCTCGACGTTGATGCGGCGGTCGGCCGCCGAGGTGCGGAACGAGGTCGTGGCCTTGCCAAGCAGCGTCAGCGGGGCGGCGGGGGCGGCGCCCACCTGCGCTAGCGGCCTGCGGTCGAGCAGCTCACGCCCGAGGAGGCCCAGCTGGACCAGCGCGGAGCCATCGGGCGCCGTGTGAAGCTCGAAGCGTGCGCGCTCGAAGTACTGCACGGTGCGCGGCACGCCGTCCGCACCGATCTCGGTCAGCTCCTCAGAGATCGGGTAGCCGAAGAAGCGCAGACCGCCCTGCCGACGCCAGTGCTCCGCGAAGGCGCCACCAAGGGTGTGCCCGCTCTGGGGGAAGTACTGACTGCCGCTGCCGGGGTCCGCGCCGAGCCACTGGAATGCCGGCTCAGTGCGCCCGACAGTGAGCTCGGCGCCGAGACGAGTGAGCGCCACGGCGCCGCCTCGGTGCAGCTCAAAGCGGGCTCGCTCGAAGTACTGCACCCGCAGGCCGTCCTCGACGATCGGCTCGGTGAGCGGGAGGCCGAACGCCGCGAGGCCGCCGTTCGCCTCGTAGAAGCGGCGGAAACCAAACCCGAGGTTGTGGCCGGTCTCGGCCACGTAAGTGAAGCTGGCGGGGGCCGCGTCCGCGGCGCGGGCGGGGGCTGCGGGCCAGAGAGCGCTCGCCACGAGCGCGAGCGTCAGGGCGAGGAGCGCGTGCCGGGGCATCTTACCTCCGAAGGCCGAGTGTCGAAAAGATGTCTCAGTGAGTATAGCATAGTGTTTGTGACCGGGTGCAGCGCGGTGCGGAGCGCACACACCGCATTGTCCTGCATCTGTCCTCGCAAGGTGCGGCGGGGACCTCAGCCGCCATCCAGGTCGGGCGGCGCCGCACCGTCGAGCTCTTCGAGCCCTACCGCCATCAGATAGCCACGAGCCCGCTCGGTGCGCGGGTACTGGTTCACCAGCCGCCAGAAGCGCGGCCCGTGGTTGGCCTCCAGCAGGTGCGCCAGCTCGTGCATCACCACATACTCCTGCACGAACTGTGGCATCATCGCCAGCCGGTACGAGATGCGGATGGTCCGCAGGCTCGGCGTGCAGCTGCCGAAGCGCTTATCCTGGTCGGCAGACCAGCTGATCGATTCCCAGCGCAGAGCGCCGCGGAAGTACTGCCTGTTCAGCCGCTCGGCCATGCGCTGTAAGTCAGCGTCGTCCAGACGGGCGCGCTCGGCCCGCTTCTCGAGCCGCGCCCGCAGCTGCGCCACGACGGGCTCGAGCTCGGCGTCGCTCATGTGCGCGGGGGCGGCCACCTCGAGCACGCCGCCCACCATCCGCGCGCTGACGGTCTTGCGGCGCTTATCGCTGCGCGTGATCTTGATCTCCATCTCCACCCTGCTTCTCACCGTGGTACATGCTTGCAAGCGCGGCCTGCGAAGGAAGGCAAGGCTCTTCAGCGCGAGCGGCCCTCCCTGGGCTCCCTGCTACTGCACAGCCTGCTAGGAGCTATATAGCCCCCGCGCCCGATCCAGCGCGGCGTTGACGAGCTGCTGCGAGAGGTTCAGGCTCTGCGCTATCCGCCGGATCTCGGCCGTCTCTTCGGCGGACACCGCGCCGTCGGCGCGCGCCACGGCAAACAGCACGTCCAGGAAGCGCGTGCGCTCGGCGTCGTCGGTGGCCTCGAAGAACGAGCGCGTCAGCCGGAAGTAGTCCAGGCCGGCGGCCACGGCCGACACAGCGGCATCGGCCACCGCCGCCGAGGCCTCGGCGGTGATCCCCCACGCGCCGCGCAGCGCCTCCTCGATCGCGCCGCTCTCGGTGTCGGTCACGGCGCTGTCCACGCTGGCCACACGCGCCATCAGACCGCCCGCCAGACTGAGCTTGCGCAGCGCGTCGTCCGAGAGCTCGGGCCCGAGCGCGCCCGGGGGCAGGCGGCGGCGCACCTGGAAGTACACCCGGTTCTTGACGAAGTCGTCCAGCTCGGCATCGCGGTTTGGGGCGTCAGCCACCGCTGCGGCGTGCCGGCGCACCGGCCCGCGCACCATGCGGGCGATCCTCGCCACCAGACCCAGGTCCACCGCCTCAAGCGCCGACCGAATCTCGGCCAGCACCGCGCGCTCCTCGTCTGAGACGGCGCCGTCCGCGCGGGCCAGCGCGTCAAGTACCTCGAGCGCCAGCGCCCGGTCCGCCGGGGAGCGCAGGGCGTCCTGCAGCTGCGCCACCAGCCGCGCACGCTCGGGAGCGTCCACCGGCGCATGCATGTAGATCTCGAGCGCCTGCCAGTCCTTCGCCGGCAGCTCGACGCCACGCGCCGGCCCGACGTGCGGCAGCTGGAAGAGGAGGTCCTTCAGGCTGTCGATCTCCTCCGATGTGAGCTTGCCGTCGGCCCACGCGGCTGCCACCACCACGCGCGCCAGCGCCAGGATGACGTTTCGGTCAGACATCGCCGCTCGCTCCTTGGGTGAGTGCGGAGTCCGAGTCTTGAGTCGTGAGTCTTGAGCCGTGAGCCGTGAGCCGTGAGCCGTGAGCCGTGAGCCGTGAGTGGTTTGTCCAGTAAGAACCGTGTCACTCTGAGCATAGCGAAGGTTCTGAGCCAGAGATTCTTCGCTGTGCTCAGCATGACCAGAGACGTGGTGGATGCACCACGTGCGCCTTCTGTTACTGAGGAAGAACACCTACTATCTATTGTACCATCACGCGCTCACGTACACTGGCAGACAAGAAAGGCCAGCGTTCAGCGTTCATCGTCCAGCGTTCAGCGCCCTCGCCGCTCTCGGCGGTTCAGCGCTCTCGGTGATCAGCGTTTCAGCGCTCCTCTGCGCCCCTCAAGAACTCCAGCGCCGGCCGGTTGAACTCGTGCGGGCGGTCCCACATGGGGTTGTGGCCCGCACTCGCGATTACCTCCAGGCGCGAGCCGGGCAGCACACGGTGGAGCTGCTCGCCGATCGACGGCCGCACCAGCCGGTCGTGCTCGCCCCACACGATCAGTGTCGGAGCACGGATGTCCGTGGGCCGGGCGCTGATATCAGTGGTCAGGAGTTGGAGCGCGGCCCCCGCGATCGTCAGCAGCCCCGCCTGGTAGGCATCGGCCGCCAGCACCGGCAGGAAGCTCGGCGCGCAGAAGCGCAGCGCCCCAGCGAGCCCCACAGCGTGGCCGAAGTAGCCCCGCCCCAGAGGCAGCGCCGCCGCGTCCACCAGCACCAGCCGCTCCACAAGCTCCGGCCGCGTGGCCGCCAGGTCGGCCGCGATAAAGCCCCCCTCGGCCGCGATAAAGCCCCCCATCGAGTGTCCGATCAGACACGCTGCTGCGTGCCCGAGCGCTGCGTGCTACAATCTTCAGCGGGCCGGCCGGAACCGCGAGCGAGGGAGGTCGCCATGGAGATGTCGGAACTGATCGAGCAGACGGGTGTCGGACACCACGCGCCCACCGCGCCAATCGAGCCGGCGACGCTGGAGCTGCGGGCGAGAGCGGTCGCGATGGAGACGTCGAAGCTGATCGACCAGCTGGGTGTCGGCCACCGCGCGCCCGCCGCGTACCGAGCCCTCTTCGCCATGGGCTTCGCGGCCGTGCCTGCGGCGCTGGAAGGGCTGCGCCACGAGGATGCGTCCATCCGATACCACTGCTGCGCCTTGCTGGACCACTTCCTCGTGCCCGAGGCGCTCCCCGGCCTGATCGCGGTGCTGCGCGACCCGGACCCGCGCGTCCGGCAGATGGCGCTGCACACGCTCGCCTGCGACCGCTGCAAGGAGGGGGCCTGCCGACCGCGCGAGGCCGACGTGCTGCCCGAGGCGCTTCGGGCCCTGAGCGACGACGAGGACCCCCACGTGCGCGCGATGGCGATCGAGGTCGTGGGCCAATACGTGCACACCAACCCCGACGCCGAGCGCGCGTTGGTGGCGGCGAACAGCGGTGACCCAAGCCCGGCAGTTCGCAAGAAGGCTGGCTGGTACATCCCCGGCGGCCCTATCCACGCACACACCGCCCCGCGCGCCGCCCGCAAGGCCCGCCGGAGGGCGTGATTCCCTCTGTGGCTGCCGTGTTCCGGCTCGGCCACGGAGGCAGGGGGGCGCCGCGGCAGAGCGCCCCTCTGCCTCTGATCGTACCACCGCTCGAAAGATCTCACGAGCAGTAGATGGAGTGCGACCCATGCGTCAGAGGGCGCCCCTGTGCCGGGCGGCTCGCCGCCTGAAGTGACCGAGGCAATGCACCGCCGCCACCGTGCGGTCGCTGTATCGCCCTCCGCACTGGCCGCGGTCGTCCGCCGCACGACGGGGCAGGAAACCGGGGCAATCGTGCGGGCTGTGGGCCATCGGGCAGTCGCAGGCGTGTGGGCGCACCTGTGCCCAACGTCCTCCCTGATCACCTGTTCGTTGGCGATGATCTGCGGCTGTGTGGGGTGATCGACTTCGGCGACTTCCAGGACGGTGCGCGGATCGGCGGCCCGGTGTACCTCCGGATGAGCGCCCCCGAGGTCGAGCCAGGCTGGCCGCGCGCAGGCTATGGCGACCAGGAGCCCTTCGACGATCGCCTGGGGCTGCGACTGCTGCTGGCCGGCGCTGAGCACCAGGTCGGCTACCTGGCGCACTCCCTCCGCAAGGGAAATACCGAGGAGGCAGCCGTGGTGGCACGGTCGCTGCGCGAGACGCGGGGGAGTGGCGCTGATGGCGAGAGGAACAGGACAGGACGGCCTTCAGCTCACTGAGAAGCAGGGCTTCTCAGAAAGCACTCGAACCATCGTAGGGACAGCCCCACATCCCGTCGGTGAATATGTGGCCCGTGCCGCTTCGAGCAATGACCTCGAGAGCGGCACGAGCTAGCGGCGTAGATCGGCGCGAGTGGCTCTGCGAGCCGCCGCACGCATCGGTCGGGAGATCTGCGAGGCTGTAGAAGCGGTTGTCGGCACGACTGCGCGGGCTCGTTCAGTGCGGCCTGATCCACAGTTCCAGAGTTGAGTCGGGCTCTATTTTGTAGTCGGCCAGCGTTCGGCCATCGTCGAGCTGATGATTTGCATAAATAAGCTGCAGCTGAGCGGCCGGATACCCTATCCGATCTTGCATCTTGGACTTGACAACGCCGATCGTATCGGTTGCTTCCACGTCGAACTGAGTGCGTTTACCCGTGATGGTTTTGATGAAGATGTTCAAGGCAGTGCACCCTTCAACAGAGAACGGAGCCACAACAGGCGCGGTCTGATTTAGTATGGAATGTTCTACAGCGGGTAACTCAAAAACGCCCGTCGAGTAGCTATAAAACTACTTTAAGGCGTTCTGATTCGCAATATATGAGTGGGGTGCCTGACGGGTTTCGAACCCGCAACCTCCTGAGCCACAGTCAGGCGCTCTGCCATTGAGCTACAGGCACCGCGAGACGCCTGAGAGTATAGCATAGCGCACCTGAGGCGTCAAATAGGGATTCCTGCTCAGGCAAACTTCTCCCCGCGCACCACCTCCACCGACGTCGTGTACACCACTACGGCGTAGTTCTGGAAATAGCTGCCGGCCATGTGCTCCACGATCCGCTCGGCCACCTCAGGAGCCACGAGCGTTTCGATCTTCACGTTGCCCCCCTGCCACTCGCTCGCGTGGATGCCGCGCGTCCCCTCGCCTCGCACCTCGCTCAGCGTGTAGCCGTGGGCTCCCAGCCGCCGGATCTCGTCCAGCATGCGCTCGCGCAGCACCGACTCGGCAATGATCGTCACCAGCCGCATCGAGACAGTCTTCATCGTCGGTCTCCTTTGGGGCGCCATGCCCCCTCTCACACCCCGAGGCTCTACGGCAGCGCGGCGCTCAGCCAACGGGCGTACTCGTAGTAGAGCGGCAGCCCCACCACCAGGTTGAACGGCAGCGTGATACCCAGCGATGAGGTCAGGTAGATGCTGGGGTTGGCCTGCGGGATGGTGGCGCGCACGGCGGCCGGCGCGTCGATGTACGAGGCGCTCGCGGCGATCGCACCGAGGGCGAACGCCCCACCCACCGAGAGCCCTGCCAGCGTGCCCAGCGTCACCCCCACCACCCCGTTGACCAGCGGCATCACCGTGCCGAACGCCAGCATGAACGTCCCGACCTTGGCGAACTCGCGCAGCTGCCGCGCAGCCACCATGCCCATCTCCAGCACAAAGATCACCAGCAGCCCGCGGAACAGGTCGCCGAACACCGGCTCGATCGGCGCGTAGCCCTGCTCTCCGATGATAACACCGATCGCCAGCCCGCCCATCAGCAGGATGACGCTGCGGCCTGTCAGTGTATCGCGCAGCACGTGCCCGAGCGATGTGCCCCCGCCCAGGCGCCACCGGCCGATGAACAGCGCCACGATGATACCCCACTCCATCAGCGCCGCCAGCGTCGGGATGAACCCCTCGTACGGCTGCTTGAGCTGCTCCAGGAGCGAGATGCTCGCCACGAACGTCACCGATGATACGGACCCGTAGTGGGCGGCGATGGCCGCGGCGTTGGCCACATCGAAGCGCCCTAGCCACCGCAGCGTGAGGTAGCACCAGGTCGGTATCGCTACCGCCAGCCCGAGCGTGATAAGCCCCGGCAGCACGAACTCGCTCAGCCGCACGCTCGCAAGGTCCACTCCGCCCCGGATGCCGATCGAGAAGAGCAGGTAGACGCCGATCCCCTTGATGATCGGCTCGGGGATCTCGACATCGCTCTTGGCGAGCGTGGCGATGATGCCCAGCACAAAGGCCAGCACCAGCGGCGAGAGGAGGTTCGCGCGGAGGATGTCGAGCATGTCCATGTTTTGTCTCCGAGTATATCTTTTTATATCCTTGAATATACTAGGAGAGATGTTTTTGTGTCAAGCTGTAGAATTCGAGATGTCGTAAATACTCGCCAAATGGCGGGGGGCGGTAAGCATCTCGCCTACCGCCCCCCGCCACATGTCCTGGGTGCCCGCGTCGTGAGCCATGAGGAGATGGCCCCGTGCGGCACCCAGCGCTGAGCGCTGAGTACTCAGCACTTGCCCTAGCCCCTACGCTCACCGTCCGGCCGCAGCATGTACCCCTGCCCACGCACCGCGATCAGCCGCCGCGGACTCTTCGGATCCGGCTCGATCTTTTCGCGGATGCGCTCGATGATCTTCTGCAGCGCGCTGTCTGACGGCAGCTCCTCCTGCCAGATCGCCTGCTTGATCGCCTCGCGGCCGCACACCCGCCCAGCGTGCGCCTCCAGGAAGGCGTAGACCTGACCCTCAAGATGGGTGAACGCCGGGCCGCCCTCCGCGTCAACCAGCCTCTCGGCGGCGTTGTGCTGGGAGACCCAGGCAGTCTGCTGCACCACAAAGCTCTGCAGCAGTGCGAAGCCCACCCGCCAGCGCCGCCCGTCCTGCTCGGCCAGCCCGCGGCGCTCCAGCTCCTCGAGCACATCACCCTCCACTACGGGCTGGTGGCCGTGCGCCAGCGCCGCCAGCACCTCCTGCGCCTGGCCGTGGGTATCGCGCAGCCCGCTCCACCAGGTCTCAAGCACCGGCCGCGCCTCGGCGGAAGCCCGCCGCACCAGCGCCTCCTCGCTCGACGGGCGGTCATCACCCGCCGCGTGCCGCTCGTACAGCTCGGCGCACACAATGTTGAGGAGCTCAGGGTGACGGCCCGCCACCCGCAGCGCGAGCCGCTCGTCCCGCTCGCTCAGCCGCCCCTCCCCAACGCGCCGCACCAGCTCGCGCGCCGCCGGCTCAGGGAGCGGCGCCAAAAACAGCGGGCTGCCGAACAGCGCCCAGAAGGAGGACGGCTCGTGCGCGCCCTGGCCGAACAGCCGGTAGGGTGGCACGCGGCTCGTGACAACGTAGGCCACTCGCCCGCTGATCGCCTGATCCTGCACCAGAGAGCGCAGGAACCGCCCGGTGTGCGGCGGCAGAGCGGCCACCCCCTCGATGTTGTCGATCAGCAGGACGACGGTGCGTGGCGCCGCGCGCGCCACCAGCCGCTCGACCCCATCGCGAAGCTCGTAGACAGCATCGAGCAGCGTGGCCTCGGTGATCGGCCCTTCGCTGTGCGGGAACAGCTCCTCGGCGTTCAGGGCGCGCGCGAGGGACTTGGCGACGTCGCGCCAGAAGAAGAGCGCGCCCTGGCTCCCGTGCTCCCGGAAGTCGGCGTACGGGCCGGCGTTCACGTAGGCAAACACAAGGCTCTCGCGCCCGATGCCACCATGCTCCACGCGCTGCCCGGCCATCGGTGGCAGCGCGTAGAGCAGCGAAGTGCGCCCCGTGCGCGTCTCGCCCACCACGGCGCAGCACTGGGGCGGGTGCGCCTCGAGCCGGCCGAGGATCGCCCGCAGCTCGGCCTCACGCCCGTAGAGCCCGCTCGGGTCGACGATCGGCTTGCGGTTGTTGAAGGGGTTCATGCTGCTCTTTATACCACAGATGTCGCTGTGATGTCAGCATGTCGACACCCCAAGAGTGTCTACCCCGGCACCTCAAGCGCCCGCCGCAGCACCGACCGCATCTCCGCTACTCTGAACGGCTTCTGCATGAACCTCACCAGCCCAGCGCCGGCGAAGTGCGCCGTGGCCTCCTCCTCCGAGTAACCGCTCATCAGCACCACCTGGGCGGATGGATTGAGCGCCAGGATCTCGCGCAGGGCCAGGTCTCCGCCCATCCGCGGCATCGTCAGGTCCATCAGCACGCAGCTGATCTCTGTCCTGTAGGCACGGTACAGATCCACCGCCTCGCGCCCATCCCCGGCCTGGATGGCCCGCGCGCCGATCGAAGCGACAATCTGCGAGGCCACCTGCCGCACGCCGGGCTCGTCGTCTACCACCAGCACTACCTTTGCCGGCCCACCGGAGGGCTGCTCGGCGTGTAGAGCCGCGTACTCCCGCACTCCGCACGACTCCTGCGGCGCTTCGAAGCGCTCGGGCAGCGCCGTGTGTTCCGCGGCCGCGCGAGGTGCCGGTGGGAGCAGGATCCGGAAGGTCGTGCCCTTGCCCAGTTCGCTCCACACACGCAGCACCCCGCGGTGGCTGCGTACGATGCCCAGCACCGCGGCAAGGCCGAGCCCGCGCCCGGCGAACTTGGTGGTGAAGAACGGCTCGAAGATACGCCCCAGCGTCGCCTCGTCCATGCCGCAGCCCGTATCGTGGACCTCGATCGCCACGTACTCGCCGGGCGCCAGATCGGCCCCGATCCGGGCATCGTCTAGGTCGCCGGGAGCAACCGTGTGCGCGCCCGTCGCAACTCGGACATCGCCGTCGGCCGCGCCGATCGCGTCCGAGGCATTGATCACCAGATTGAGCAGCACCTGCCGCAGCTCGGTTATGTCGCCCTCGATCGGCGGCAGCCCCGCGCCCGGCAGCAGCGTCAGCCGCACAGACTTCGACACCGAGCTCTCGAGCAGCGTCGACATGTCATCGATCAGCGCGTTCAAGCTGATCCTCTGGATGACGAAACGCCCCCGACCGGCGTAGGCCAGCATCTGCTTCGTCAGGTCGGCCGCGCGCCGGGCGGCCTGGTCCACCAGCTCGATCTGCCGCCGCGCGTTCGTCTCGGGCGCGATCTCAGCCTGCGCCAGCGAGGCGTTGCCCTGGATCACCGTCAGCAGATTGTTGAAATCGTGGGCGATCCCGCCAGCCAGCACGCCCAGGCTCTCGAGCTTCTGGGCCTCGAGCATCTTGCGCTCGATCGCCAGGCGCGCCTCCTCGGCTTGCTTCCGCTCGGTGATGTCCTGCACCGCGCCCACCACCCGCACCACCCGCGCCTCACCATCGTCCCACTCGGGGTAGCAGTACTCACGCAGCCAGCGCACCGCGCCTGACTTGGTGATGATGCGAAACTCAAAGGCGGTGGACTCACCCCCGGTAACGCTCGCGACATGCGCGTGCCCGATGTGCAAGTCGTCGGGGTGGTAGAGCTGCTCCCACAGCCCGTGGAGCCCGAGCTCCACAGGCGTGTAGCCGGTGATGCGCGTGAAGGCGTCGGTCATCCACTCGTGCATCAGCTCACCGTCCGCCGTGACCCCTGCCGAGTAGACGTAGTCCGAGGTCAGCTCAGAGATCCGGCGGTAGCGCTCCTCACGCGCGGCCATCTCCGCGGCCCGGGTGGCCAGCTCTCGGTTCGCCCGGCTGAGCGCGTCACGCCCGGCGCTCGTCTCGGCCAGCAGCCGAGTCAGGTGGGCGTGGTAGTGCCACAGGCGCCCGAAGGTCAGCGCGGCGCAGATAACGCCGCCAAACGCGATGAACAGCGCCTCGGGCTCGCTTGACGCGGCGACCAGGCCCATCGCCCCGGCGTAACCGATGACTACCAGCGAGGTGCTGGCGGCGACCGCGATCAGCCGGCGGGCGGCACCGACGCTCAGGTACGGAAGGGCGATCGTCACCGAGGCTACCGTCACGCTCGCCGCCACCCACCACGCCTCTGGCAGCAGCACGAGGACCGGCGGGCAGAACAGCAGCATCCCGATGCTCAGTGTCACGCCGGCCCGCTGGAGGCGCCCGCGCCGCACCTGCTCACGCGCCCAGATCGTCACGCCGCTGTACGTTGCCAGCAGCGCCGTGGCGGCGATCCACGGGAAGCTGGGGATGCGCACCGCGACAGCCGCGCACGCGACAAGCACCAGCAGCGTGAGCGGGATCTGCCAGCTCAGGAACTGGGTCAGCCAGACGCGCTCGTCAGCCCCCGTAGGAGGCGGCAGCGTCAGGTGCGCGGACAGCCGCGGGCTCTGTTGGAGTTCGTAAGATGTGTCGTCCATCGTGGCTCCATTATAGAGACGCCTCCCCGCTGCCGGCTGTTCAGTCCCTCAACCAAAGAGATACACTGTCGATCATATCGCCCGCGCTTGCGCCCCTCCGCCGCCGCTGGTACAATAGGGAAGGAACCCACTCAACGGCTATACACCGCTGCTGAACGCCATCCCTGCCGCTGCTGTGACTGCCAGCAGCGGTTTTGCGTGCGCCGGCGTCCACCCGCCGCCGGAGCGCGTATCTCCCCAGAGAAGCGCTGTCAAAAGAGGGAGACCCGCGTGACACAGACCGACACAACTTTCCGCTACCTCGGCAAGGGACACAAGCTGATCGAGGGCATGGAGAAGATCACCGGCCGCGCCCAGTACGCCGCCGACCTGAACTTGCCCGGTATGCTGCACGCCCGCCTCGTGCTCAGCCCCTACGCCCACGCCCGCATCCTCTCGATCGACTCCGCCGCCGCCAAGGCCATGCCCGGCGTCGTCGCCGTGCTCACCGCCGACGACCTGCCCACCCGCGGGCGGGCGGTCAACTCGCGCCTCAGCGCGGTGCTGGCCAAGGACAAGGCGCTGTTCCGCGGCCACCCCGTGGTGGCGGTGGTGGCCGAGACCGAGGCCGCGGCACGCGACGCGTGCGACGCGGTGGTGGTGGAGTACGAGCCGCTCGAGCCCGTGGTGGAGCTCACGCGCGCACTGGCCACCGACGCGCCGGCGATCTGGCCTGAGGGCCTGCCCAAGGAGGGCGTCGACCTCACCGCCGCGCACGCTACGGTCACCAAGGAGGCCAGCGAGGAGGAAGACCTCCCGCCGAACGTCCACGAGGCCACCCACTTCCGCCGCGGCAACGTCGAGCAGGGCTTCCGCGAGGCCGACGTGGTGATCGAGAACGTCTACCGCACGCCGATCGTCCACCAGGGGTACCTCGAGCCGCACGCGTCGGTGGCCGATCCGGATATCTATCGCGGCAGCGTCACGGTCTACACCGGCACCCAGGGTCAGTTCGGCGTGCGCGACGAGGTCGCCCGCCTGCTGTCGCTGCCTAAGAGCAAGGTGCGCGTGGTGCCCATGACCCTGGGCGGCGGCTTCGGCGCCAAGTACGGCATCATCGACCCGCTGGTGGCCGCACTCGCGGTGGCCGTCAAGGCGCCGGTGAAGCTGGTGCTCACCCGCAGCGAGGACTTCCTCTCCACCACCCCCTCGCCGGCGGCGATCGTGGAGCTGAAGACCGGCGCCAAGAAGGACGGCACGCTGGTGGCGCTCGAGGCGCGCGTCCTGATGGACAACGGCGTGTTCCCCTTCGCGATCGGCGGCATCGTGAGCAACCTGATGGGCGGCTACTACCGCTGCCCCAACACCCACATCAGCGTCTACGAGGTGCTGACCCACAAGCTGCAGGGCGGCGCCTACCGCGCCCCCGGCGCTCCCACGGCCAGCTTCGCGATCGAGTCCAACATGGACGAGATCGCCCGCGCCCTGGAGCTCGACCCGCTCGAGCTGCGCCTGAAGAACGCCGTCAAGGCCGGCGAGCCCACCGGCAACAACGACCCCTGGCCGGACAGCAGCCTCACGCCGGTGCTCGAGGCCCTCGCCAGGCACCCTGCCTGGACGCAGCGCTCCAAGGGGCCCAACGAGGGGATCGGCATCGCGGTGGGCGGCTGGATCAACGGCCGTTCGCCGGCCGCCTCGGTCTGCCGCGTGGGCAGCGATGGCTCGGTGAAGGTGCACGTCGGCTCAGTGGATATCTCGGGCGTCAACTCGTCGCTGGTGCTGATCGCCGCTGAGATCCTCGACGTGCCGCCGGACCAGGTCGAGCTCATCCAAGGCGATACGCGCGACGGCCCCTTCGCCGGGCCCTCGGGCGGCAGCCAGACCACCTACAGCGTCTCGGGCGCGGTGGCCGACGCCGCCCGTGGCGTGCGCGAGAAGCTACTCAACGTCGCCGCAGACCAGTTTGAGGTTTCTCCGCAGGACCTGGAGCTCCAGGGCGGCTTCGTGCAGGTCAAGGGCTTCCCCGACAAGCGCGAGTCGATCGGGGACCTGGCCGCAGTCGCCGAGAGCCGCGCCACGGCCGGCGGACCGATCGTGGCCGAGGGGCGCATTGCGGTGCCGGAGAGCGCCTCGGGCTTCGTGGTGCACCTGGCGAAGGTCCACGTGGACCCGGACACCGGCCAGGTCACGCTGAAGCAGTATGTGGCGGTGCAGGATGTGGGCTTCGCGCTCAACCCCACTATGGTGCTGGGCCAGGTCCACGGCGGCTCGGTGCAGGGCATTGGCTGGGGCCTGTTCGAGCAGATGGTCTACGATGAGTACGGCCAGCTGCTCACGGCCAGCTTCATGGACTACAACCTGCCGCAGTTCGACCAGGTGCCGGACATCGAGGCGGTGCTGGTGGAGACGCGCTCGCCGAACGGCCCGTTCGGCGCCCGCGGCGTGGGCGAGCCGCCGATCACTGCGGGCGCGGCGGCGATCGCCAACGCGGTGCGCGACGCGGTGGGCGTGCGCGTGACGCAGGTCCCGATCCGCGCCGAGATGCTGTGGAAGGCGATGCACCAGGGCGGTAACGGCGCTTAGCGCCGTAGTGGGGGTGTGGGGGAGGCTGCGCTTCCCCCACACCATCTTTTTTCGCGGAGCAGTTACCCCCTCCGCACCTCCCGCCGAACGGCGCACTACCTCCGGGGAAACGCCGTGGCCTGGCCCTCCGGCCCAAAGATCCAGACGAAATCGTCCCCGGCGGTCCAGAGGATCGCGCCACGCTCGAAGCGCTGCAGCGTCCCGGTGTCGCCCACCTCGTAGTCCGTGGCCCAGCCGAGCGCCTCGCGCACCCCCGGCTGCTCGCGCCAGACCTTGCCGAACCCACGCACCGGCTCGATCCTTCCGGCGGGCGGCGTCTCCCCGCCTGAGAACGGCTGGCCCGCGCCCCAGGTGTCGATGTGACGCGTGTAGCGCAGCGGCTGCGGGTCGGTCTTAAGGGCGTAGATCTCGCCCTGGCCCACCGCCGCGTACAACAGCACGCCGCGCTCGTACTGCTGGCGCGCCACGCCCGCACTGCGGATAGCCTCGGTGGGACAACCCATCTGGCGCTGGAAGGCGAAGGCCACCTGATCCGGCTTCCATGTCTCCCGCAACTCGGGGATGACCTCGGTGACGCAGGGGGTGGCCCCCGCCAACCCACGCACCTCGTTGCCGAGCAGTCCCAGCAGCACCGGCGCGCCGGGGCGCTCGGTGTGGTGCTCCATGCGGCGGCGCTCGAAGTACTGCACGGTGCCGCTCCAGGCCTCCACAGTGGCCTGGAACGCCTCAGTGATCGGGTAGCCGAAGCGCTCCAGCCCGCCGCCGCGCTGCCAGTAGCTCAGGAACGGCTCGCACAGGCTGTGGCGCGTCTCGGCGAAGTAGCGGCAGCCGGGCGCAGCCGCCACCACCTGCGGGAAGGTCGTCCAGGGGCGCGCCTCGTAGTACAGCACCTGCGCGCCGAGCCGCCCCGCCAACACCCCCTTGCCCTCAGCCGTGTGGTCCTCCAGCCGGTCGCGCTCAAACCACTGCGCCGGCCCGGTCCATGTGGCTCCCGAGTCCTGCTCGTAGACGGTGTCCACCGCCAGCGGGCCGGTGGGGTAGCCGAACACCGGCAGGCCGCCGTTGCGCTCCCAGTAGGCCAGGATCGGCCCCGTGATGCAGTGGCCGGTCTCGGCGAAGCAGCGCGACCGCCCCTGCGCGGCGGCGGGCGTGGCGTGCGCGGCCGCGAGGGCGAGGAGCCCGATAATCAGCAGACGTCGCATGGTTCCTCCAGTTACGTGTTCCCACGAGAGCGGCTGGCACCCGGGCTGCGCCACAGGGCGCGCCGAGAGAGTGATCGAGCTGCGCACTGTCGTCTCTACGGCTCACGAGCGACGCTCAACGCTATCACCATGATGGACGATCGAGACGTTGTGTGTGTGACAGCCCCCTGAGTCGCCTGTGTCACACCCGTGACGTGCGACCACCTCTATCTCGCAACCGTGTTGTATCCGAATAGGCCGTTTCGGGCCGCACCCCCGTGCTATACTCCCCTCGCGGCCGACAGACAAACGCTACCATCACCCTGGCGCGCCGCCACCCACCCTATGCCACCTCTCGCACAGCCGATCTCGCCCCAGCTCTCCAAGCTCCTCCGCGCGCTGCGCTCCGCGGTGCTGGGCGCGCTGCGCGCGGCGCAGGCCGGGCTGGCGCGGGCCGAGCGCGCTCTTGCGGGTGGCCCGCGCCGGCCCGCCCCTCAGCGCAGCCTCGACGCACTGCTGCAAATCAGCCTTGCCTCGGTCACCACGCGCGATCCCGACCACACCGCGCGTGCGGCGCTCGACGCCGTGGCCGTGATCCTAGGGACAGAGCGCGCTCTGCTGTTCTGGACGAGCGAGGTGAGCGGCACACTGACCCTGCGCGCCGCGCGCGCCGGCGGGGCCGACATCCCGGAACCCGCCTACAGCGTCGCCCTCGTCGAGCGCGTGCGGGTGGAGGGGCGCCCGCTGGTGCTGGACGCAGCATCCGACGTGCGCGTGCTGGACGCGGAGGGCGTGAAGTCGCCGGGGCCGCACGGCGCGCTCGCCGCACCGCTGTACGTGGCCGAGCGCCTCGCCGGCGTGGTGTACGTCGAGGGACGCGGCGGGAGCGCCGTATTCACCGAGGAGGATGTAGCCATCCTGCAGGCGATCGCCAACCACGTGGCGGTGGCGATCGAGACGGCCCGCATGGCGCTGCTGGAGGTCCACGTGGCGGCTGAGCGCGAGCAGCGCCGCCTGGCCGAGACCCTGGCCGCCGTCACGGCCGCGCTCACCACCACTCTCGATCTGGACGAGGTGCTCGACCGGCTGCTGGAGAATCTGGCGCTGGTGGTGCCATACGACAGCGCCGCCGTGCTGCTGCGCGAGAACAACCACTTCCGCGTGGTGGCGGCCCGCGGGCACTCCGACGCGGTGGCGGTGCGGCGGCTCATCCTGCCAGCCGGGGACGCGCTCCTGGGCGAGGTGATAGCGACTCACCGCCCCACGGTGCTGGCAGACGTCCGCACTGACCCGCGCTACATTGGCTACGGCGGGACCGACTACACCCGCTCGTGGATGGGGCTGCCGCTGCTGGCGGGCGAGGAGGTGTTCGGGTTCCTGACGCTGGACAGCGGCAAGGTCGGCGCGTACGGCGAGCAGGAGTCGGCGATCGCATTCACCTTCGCGGGCCAGGCGGCGATCGCCATCCGCAACGCACGGCTGTTCGGCGAGGTGCGGCGGCTGGCGGCCACCGACGCGCTCACCGAGGTCCACAACCGACACCAGTTCTTCGTGCTGGCCGAGCAAGAGTGGGACGCGGCTCAGGCGCTCAGCAGGCCGGCCGCAGCGATCATGGTCGACATCGACCACTTCAAGCGCGTGAACGACACCTACGGCCACGCCGCGGGCGACTCGGTGCTCCGAACGGTGGCGCAGCGCTGCCAGGCGGCCGTGCGCGATTCGGACGTGCTGGGGCGCTACGGCGGCGAGGAGTTCGCGGTGCTGCTCCCCAACACCGGCGCGGAGGCGGCACTGCTGGTGGCGGAGCGCTTGCGGGCCCGCATCGCCGACACACCGATCACGCTGGACGGCGGCGAGATCCCGGTGACGGTCAGCGTGGGCGTGGCCAACGCCCACGCGGCGACGCGTAGCCTGGCCGCGCTGCTGGATCGCGCGGATGCCGCGCTGTACGCCGCGAAGGGCGCCGGCCGCAACCGCGTCGTCGTAGGGTAGGGGACACGTTCTGGCTATGCCGCAGAGGCCACAGAGAGCGCCGAGGGGGCACGATCGGCCCTCCGTGGTCTTCTCTGTGGCCTCTGTGACTCACACAGGCGGCTTAGCGGGGAGGTGCTAGCCGTGAGCGTCGACGCGCTCGGGGGCTATGGCGTAGCGCACGCGCTGCTGCCCCGCCGGCAGGTCGTAGTCATTGCCGGTGTAGCGGTGCGAGAGCGCGTTGATGTGCGCCGCGCCCTCCTCCTCGTTCATCTCCACCACCGGGCCGCGCACCTGCAGGTAGCGGTAGGGGTTGCCCGGGTCCACTACCATCAGCGCCAGGTAGGGCCTCGCGCGCACGGCCTTGTCCTTCAGCCGTCCCACCGCCGTGTTGACGTAGATCATACCGCCCTCAAAGCTGAACCACACCGGCGTCACCTGGGGCGTGCCGTCCGGCAGCGTGGTGGCGAGCGCGCCGATCAGCGGCCGCTCGAGCAGATCGATGTGGCTGGCGGGGATCTCCTTGGGTGTCGTCATACGCTCCTCTTCTCGCTCAGGGACTCGCTGGACGCACGGCGGGCGCTCCTCCGGCAGAGGCCGGGACAGGTCCAGCACGGGCGTAGGTTGGCGCCGGCGCACGTTCGCGACAGCGCGCGGCTGGCCTTAGGTGAGCTGCGGGATGAGCTGCCCCCCGAAGACCTCGATGAAGCGCTCCTGGTTGCGGCCGACGTTGTGGACGTGGATCTCGTCGAAGCCGAGGTCCACGAACTGGCGGATGTAGGCGTAGTGCTCCTCGAGGTTGGGCGAGATCAGCATGCGGTTCTTGAAGCTCTCAGGGCGCACAAGCTTGGCGATCTCGGCGAAGTCCTCGGGCGAGCGGATGTCCTGCTTGGGGAAGGGCATGCCGCCGTTGGGCCACTCGGTGAGCGCGCTCTGGAGCGCCTCCTCCTGGGTATCGGCCCAGGACATGTGGAGCTGGAGCAGCTTGGGCATGCTGGCCGGGTCCTTGCCAGCCTTGCGCGCGCCCTCGGCGAACTTGCCAAGCAGCATCTTGAGCTTCTCGGGGGCCGCGCCGGGGGTGATGATGCCGTCGCAGTTCGCCCCGGTCCACTCGGCGGTCACGGGGCCGGCGGTGGCGATGTAGATTGGCGGCGGGGTCTCGGGCAGGGTCCAGAGCTTGACGCGCTCCATCTTGAAGTAGGTGCCGCCGTCGTGGCGGGCCACCTTGCCGCTGAAGAGCTTCTTGATGATGCCGACGGCCTCCTGCATCATCGCGAGGCGGACGTGCGGCTCGGGCCAGTAGGTGGCCACGACGTGCTCGTTGAGCGCCTCGCCGCTGCCGAGCCCGAGCCAGAAGCGGCCCGGGGTCATGGCGGCCTGGGTGGCGGCGGCCTGCGCGACGATCGCGGGGTGGAAGCGGAACGAGGGGCAGGTGACGCCGGGGCCGAAGGTGAGCCGCTCAGTGCTGGCGCCGAGGGCCGCCATCCAGGACCAGACGAAGGCGCTGTGGCCCTGCGCCGGCACCCAGGGCTGGAAGTGGTCGGCGGCCATGACGCCGCCGAAGCCGTGCCGCTCGGCGAGCTGGCTGTAGCGCAGGAGCTCGGTGGGGTGGAACTGCTCGAGGGCGGCGGCGTAGCCGATCAGTGGCATATGGTTGTTCTTTCTAGGTAAGGTGGCATGGCGACACATAAGGTTGGGTGGCTATTTTTTCGGGGCTGCGCCCCCAGACCCCCGCTTCCACCGCGCCCCTCCCCTACGCGCACGCCGCCTGCTCCACGGGCGCCAGCGAGCGCACGAGCCGCTGGGCGGCGGTGTCCCCATCGGCCAGGGCCAGGGCCAGGAGGTCGGCCGGCTGGTCCACGTCGAGCTCGAGACCTGGCGACCGCACGATCCGGGCCGCGACCCCGAGGGCGACGGCGGCGGCGAGGTGGCGCGCCAGACTGCCCCGCCCGAACAGAAACGGCAGCGCCTCGGGCGGCGAGACAAGCAGCGCGTTGGTGCCACCGTCGCGCGAGGGAGCCAGCGCGGCCGAGGGGGCACAGGTCAGCGAGGCCGCGAGGAGCTCGACGTCGGCCGGGGTGAGCAGCGGCAGATCGCCGGGTAGCACCAGCAGCGCCCGCGCGCCGCGCAGAGTCAGCTCCCGGGCGGCCTGCGCGAGCGCCCCGTTCAGGTCGGCGGCGTAGTCCGGCAGCGCGTCGGCGGCCGCAGCCTGCGCCAGATGGAGCACGGCCGGGTCGGAGCTCACCACCGTCACCGCCGCGGTCAAGGGGGACGCGATGGCAGCGGCGAGCACGTCACCCAGCATGGCAAGCGCCAGCGCGCGCCGCTCGGCCGGGCCGATGGCGGGGGCGAGGCGGCTCTTGGCCGCGTGCAGCGGCTTGACCGGGATGAGGACGTGGATCATATCGAGTGCTGAGTGAACAGTGCTGAGTGCTGAGTGAACAGTGCTGAGTGAACAGTGCTGAGTGCTGAGCTGCTCTGCAGCAGAACGCTGGAGATCGAGACACTCAGCACTCAGTACTCAATACTCAGCACTCAGTACTCAGTACTGGCCGCCGCCAGGGCCTCCGCCGCCAGGGCCTTCTTCTCGGCCGGGCCGCGCATGATCGTGTCAGTGATGGTAACACGCATCCCGAGCGCGCGGATATCGTCGGCCAGGTGCGCGTCGACAGCGTCGATCACCAGCGCGTCGGCCAGGCCGCGGTAGGCGTGCGCCACGCCCAGCGCGGAGACCTCGAGCCCCATGGCGCGCATGAGCGGCGTGGCGGGGCCTTTGATCGGCGCCCCGCCGACGATCGGGCTCACCGCGACCACAGGCGCGACCGTCTGCTCCAGCGCCTCGCGCACGCCCGGCACGGCGAGGATGGTGCCGACGCTCACCACGGGGTTGCTCGGGGCGATCAGCACCGCGCGCGCCTCGGCGATGGCCTCGAGCACGCCGGGGGCCGGGCGGGCCGCCGACGCCCCCTCGAACCGCACGCCCAGCACCTCGTCCTTGGCGTGACGCCGGACCAGGTAGTGCTGAAAGTGCATCGCGCCGCCCGGCGTCTCGATATAGGTCGCCACCGGGTCGTCGCTCATCGGCAGCACCTGCACGCCAACGCCCAGCGCCCGGCGGAACGTATCCGCGATCTGTGTCGGCGTCTGCCCCGCACGCAGCAGCTCAGTGCGCCGAATGTGCGTCGCCAGGTCGCGGTCGCCGAGCTTGAACCAGTCCTCGGCGCCGAGCGTGCGGAGCATATCCATCGTGTGGGTGGTGTCGCCGCGCACGCCCCAGCCCTGCGACTCCTCGATGATCCCGGCGAGCGTGTAGGTGACGATGTCGACGTCTGGCGAGATAGTGAGGCCGTGCAGCACGATATCGTCGCCGGTGTTGACGATGGCGACGACCTCCTCCGGCGGGACAACCTGCACCAGGCCCTCGAGGAACCGGGCGGCGCCGACGCCCCCGGAGAGTACCACGATCATTGTTAAGCCTTTACAAAAAAACCTGATTGAGATAAGGTTTTGCCCGGCGGCTGCGCCCCCAGACCCACGCCTCGTGCTGTACCAGGGCGGCGCTAGGACGCAGACCCCTGAAATCGTGAGAAGTTCACTGGCGCCTCGGGGGCGGTGAACAGCCGGTCCACCGCCCCCGCGTAGTCCCCGTCCGAGATCTGCGCCATCCCATAGGTGAGCAGGCGGCGGAAGGGCACCGCATCCTCTTCGGAGATGGGTTTGATCTCGCTCACAGTCTCTCGCGGGGGTCTGGACGACCCGCAGCCCTCCAGACCCCACTACTCAAAGAGCACCACCAGCTCGTCCAGCGGCCTGCGCTCGCGCCGCACCGGGTCCGCGGCGGCGTAGCCCAGCGTGATCAGCGCCTGCGGCGTGAGCGCCGGGTCGAGCCCGAGCGCGGCAACCACCGTCTCAGGGCAGAAGAGCGGCGCGCACATCCAGCCGGTGTCGAGCCCCAGCTCGTAGGCCGCCAGCAGCATATTCTGGACCGCGCACCCCAGGCTCTGCACCGCCATAGTGGCCTCGGCCGCCTGGCGCGCGGCGTCGGGGTATGCGTCGAGGTCCGCGAGGTACAGGCAGGGCACGATCAGCGCCGGGGCGGAGAGGATGCGCTGCCGCGAGATGCCTGCGCGCCGCTCGATCGCCGCCTCGTCCTGCCCATCGAGCGCCAGCTGCCGCCGCCACTCCTCGCCCATCGCCCCCGCCAGCGCCTGCTTCACCTCGGGGCGCGTGACCACTGCGAAGCGCCAGGGCTGCCGGCCGTGCGGCGAGGGGGCCCAGCGCGCGGCCTCGAGCACCGCCAGGATCTGCTCACGCGCCACCGGGCGATCCTGGTAGCGGCGAACGGAGCGGCGGCCGCGGATGATGTCGGGCAGGCCGTCAGCCACCCACCGACGGCTGCCGTCAGCCCTTGGCGGGAATAGGTCACCGGTTGACGGTCGGTCGTCAGTGGTCATCGGTCAGTCGCTTGTCGCCGGTCATCATCGCTCGTCATCGGTCCTTGGCCCTCGGCCATCACCGGAACAGGTCCCGCTCCGCCGGCCGCACCAGCTGCCGGGCGCTCCCCTCGGCGCGGTGGTACGGGTAGCCGCGCACGATCGCCGCCGGCACCTGGTCCACCTTGCCCATCACCAGCTCCGCCGCCGAGGCCAGCTCGTCGGCCACGGCGATGTTGGTCACGCGCATCGTGTAGCCGTAGGCATCCGGCTGGCCGGCATAGTCCGCCAGCGGGGCGATGCCGGCCACGCCGATCGCCACGTTCACCTGGCCCTCGCGCCAGGCCCTGCCGAAGGTATCCGAGATCACCACGGCAACGTCGGCGCCGGCCCGCTCGCGCACCGCCTCCCTGATGCGCGCCGCCGACGCGTCCGGGTCCACCGGCAGCAGCGTCAGCATCTTGCCACCGGCCACATTCGACTCGTCCACCCCGGCGTTGGCGCAGATGAAGCCGTGGTGCGTCTCGCAGATCAGCACGCCGCGCGCCATGCGGATGATACGGCGGCTCTCCCGCAGCACCACCTCGTAGTGGCGGGCGTCCTTCGCGCCCTCGGCAGCTACCATGTGCGCCATGTGCGAGGGCTCGACATCGCGCGGGTCCACCAGACGCCCCTCGGCCTTGGAGACCACCTTCTGCGTCACGACGAGCACGTCGCCGTCCTGGGGCGGGGTGTCGCCCGCGGCGAGCGCGGCCAGGAGCAGGCCGGCGAGGTCGTCACCCGACGATACGTCGCCGACCCCGCGCACGGGGATGATGCGGATCTCAGAGGACATGTGCAGCTTTCGGTGAACGGTCACAGCGGCCGTATTCTACCACGGCGTAACAGACGACAAGTACGCGCAACATAGTTGACAATCGCCCCCCAGTGGCCTAGACTCCTAAGATTACACAGACGCCCGGAGATGTGCTATGTACAGCACCTACCGCCCCGCTGCAGCCGCCCTCGTCCTGGTGGTCGCCGTTGCCCTGGCCACCTGTGGCGCCGCCCCCGCTGCCGCCCCTACCCCCGCGCCCACCACCGCCCCCGCCACTGCCCGGCCGGCCGCGCCGCCCCCGCCCGCCGATACGCTGCGCTGGTCGCTCGAGGGGATCAGCGACCTGCCCTCGCTCGACCCGGCGCGCCCCCAGGGGATTCAGTCCACCACGCTGATCAACCTGGTGTTCAGCGGGCTCATCCGGCTCGACGAGCGGCTCGAGGTGAAGCCTGACGGCGCCGAGTCCTGGGAGGTCAGCCCCGACGGCACGGTGTACACCTTCACGCTGCGCGAGAGCCTGGCCTTCGGCGATGGCACCAGGGTCACGGCCGCCGACTTCGTCTACGCGATCAACCGCGCGCTCCAGCCGGAGACCGCGTCGTTCGGGGCGCCCTCGCAGCTCGGGCGGATCGTGGGCGCGCAGGAGGTGGTGGAGGGCGCAGCCCGCGAGGCGAGCGGCGTGCGCGCGCTGGATGAGCGCACGCTCGAGATCACGCTCGCCGCGCCACAGGCCCACTTCCTGGCCCAGCTCTCCTACCCCTACACCTTTGTGGTGCCGAGGGAGCTGGTGGAGAGCGGCGAGGACTGGCAGCGCCGCGCCTACGGCACTGGCCCGTTCCGCGTCGCCAGCGTGGCTCCCGGCGAGGCGATACGCCTGGAGGCCAACGAGCACTACTGGGCCGGCCGGCCCGGCGTCGCCCAGGTGGTGATGCCCCTCAGCCCCGACGCCGAGACAGCCTACCAGCGCTACCAGGCCGGCGAGCTCGACATCATGGGCAACCGCGACAACCCGGTGCCGGCCGAACGCATCGCCGAGGCGCAGGCCACGCCGGACTTCCGCTCGGCCGCGCTGCTGACCACCCGCTACATCGGCTTCAACAACCGCCGCGCCCCCTTCGACAGCGCTGACGTGCGGCGCGCGTTCGCGCTGGCTGTGGACAAACAGGCGATCGCCGAGGGGCCGCTTGACGGCACGGTGATCCCGGCCGACCGCATCCTACCGGCGGGCATGCTCGGCACGCAGTTCCCCGTACGCCCGCTGGCCCACAACCCCGAGTCGGCCCGCGAAGCCCTCGAACAGGCCGGCTTCCCGGGCGGCGCGGCGCTGCCCCCGGTGACGATCAGCTACGCGGTGGAGGGCGACAACGCGACGGTGGTCGAGGCGCTGCGCCAGGCCTGGAAGGAGCACCTGGGGATCGATGTGTCCGCCGAGGCGCTGCCGCTGGACGAGTTCATCAAGAAGCTCGACACCACCTACTTCTCGCCCGAGGACCCCGAGAGCCTGGACCTGTACCTGAGCGTGTGGGGCGCCGACTACCCCGACCCGCAGAACTTCCTGTCGCAGCAGCTCACCACCGGCAACCGCAATAACAACGGCCACTTCTCGGACCCGGACTTCGACCGGCTGGTGGCCGAGGCCGATCAGCTGTACGACCGGGCGCAGATCGAGCGGCGCCTCCAGCTGTACAACCAGGCCGAGCAGATCGCGATCGACAAGGTCGGCTGGCTGCCGCTGTTCTACCCGCGCTTCAACATCCTGCTGCACCCCCGCGTCGAGGGACTGCGCGTCACCCCGAACGGCCTGGTGGCGCCGGACTGGACCCAGGTGCGCGTAAAGTAGCCCCCGCGAGGCGCGCCCAAGCCACAGGGGACACAGAGGACGCCGAGAGACACACCCCTCTCTGTGCTCTCTGTGTGCTCTGTGGCGCACCTGATATGCCCGCCGGTGTCGATCGAACAAGCTCGATCCCGCTGGCACGAAGTCTGCCTCCATGGTCTGCGCTGCCTGTGCTGGACAGCAGCGTGCTCGACATGGAGAGAGATAGTGGCGACACGACCGCTACCCGGGCAGTCGGCGCCAGACGATGAGCCGCGCCGAGAGACCTCGCCCGCGATGGACCCGCCCTGGTCCGTCCTGATCCCGCGCTGGCTGCTGGTGGCCCTGGCGCTGTACGGCATCGTCTGGCTGCTCTGGCGTGCGTGGCCCGCCATGACTCCCTTCGTGCTGGGCCTAGTGGTGGCCTACCTGCTCACGCCGCTCGTCAACCGGCTCGCGCGGCACATGCGCCGGCCGCTGGCGATTCTGGTGGTGTACCTCATAGCCGCCATCCTGATCACCCTGAGCGTGCTGTACGTGGTCCCGCCGGTGGTGGACCAGGCGCAGCGCATCGTGGAATACGTCCCGTCTGTGGAGGAGGCACGTGAGCTACGCGACCGCTGGCTGGCCCGCTACCGCGCCGCCCTGCCGGAGAACATCCGCGAGCCAATAGATGAGGCCGCCGACAGCGCTGTGGAGGTTCTCCAGGCCAACGCCACCAGCTACGTGCAGCGTGCCGTGGGGCTGGTGATCGCCAGCCTGCTGCAGATCGTCAACACCGTCACCTTCCTGCTCGGCTTCCTGATCGTGCCGATCTGGCTGTTCTACGTGATCAACGACGAGCAGCAGGGGCGCGCCTTCCTGGACCGCATCCTCCACCCGCGCATCCGGCCGGACTTCTGGAACGTCTGGCGCATGGTCAACAAAGTCTTCAGCGACTACATCCGCGGCCAGCTCGTGCTCGGCGTGGCGGTGGGCCTGATGGCAGGGCTCGGCCTGCTGGCGCTGCAGCTGCTCGGCTTCGACACTAAGTACATCCTGCTGCTGGCGATCATCGCCGGCATCACTGAGCTCATCCCGATCATCGGCCCGATCCTGGGCGCTATCCCTGCCGTTCTGCTGGCCGTCTTCGCCACCGACGACCCGACGCGAAACGGGCTCGCGGTGCTGGCCCTCTACGTCCTGATCCAGCAGCTGGAGAACAACTTCCTGGTGCCGCGCATCGTGGGCGAGAGCGTCGGTGTCCACCCGGCCATCCTCACGGTGGTGCTGATCGCGATGGGCGAGGTGTTCGGGCTGCTGGGCGTCATCCTCTCAGCGCCGCTCGCAGCCGTGGCGCGCGATCTGTTCGTGTACGTCTACCAGCGTCTCGGGCACGTGCCGCCGCGCGCCGCCCTGCGCGACGTGTTCGCGGAGAAGACCAGCGTGGACATGAACGCGGTGGACCAGCCCGAAGCGACGCCGGCCGTCGCGCGTGAGACCGCCGAGTTTCACGCCGCCGCCGCCGAGGGCCGCGCTGATGGCCAGACCGACGGCCAGGCCGATGGCCGGTAGCTCCCTCGGTGCGGGGCTACCACTCGAGCCGTGAGGATGTTCCTGGGGGCTACGCTCCCCGACCCTTGCTCTACGCTGACGCGCGTTTCCAGCAAGCGTGATCGCTCACAGCGCACGGCTCACCCCTCCCCCAGGCACTCTTCTTGCCTACGGCAGCTCACACTATCAACCTCCAACAATGTATGTGAGGCATCCCCATGCCACAGAAGCTCCTCCAGTCACTCCCGTCGGTCGCCCTCCTCCTGACGGTCGCGCTGCTTATGTTCGGCGCTCGCCCCGCCGCCGCCGTGCCTCCCGCAGCGCTCACCCCCCTGCCGGAACCGTCGCCGCTACCGGCGCAGCCCAGCCCAACCGCCATCCCACCGGCGCCGACCGACATCCCACCCAGCCCAACCGCCACTCCCGAGACCGCCGTCCTTCCACCGGAGCTTGGCACCCCCACCGCGATCCCGGCGACGCCGGTCCCGGCAACCGCCGTTCCGCCCACGGCCCGCCCGCAGCACAATGAAGACCGCGACGAAGACGATACGCCAACACCCCTGCCATCGACCGCCACCACTCTGCAGCCGAGCCCCACCCTGGTGCCGGAAGCCACGAGCGTCCCCTCACCCTCTCCCGTGGTGCCTGCACGCCTTCCCGATACCAGCGGCGAGGAGTCGGTGCCGCTGCACATTCTCGCGCTGCTCTGCGTCGTCGCTATCCTCGCCGGGGGGCTCGCACGCCTGGGCCGAACCCGCCCTCCGACCGATTGACAGCCGGTGGAGCACATGGTATGCTTCCACACGGACTCGGGAGTCCGGCAGTTTGTAATTGGAGTGTGGGTCATGGTCGGTGGCATCGTCATCCTGCAGATCGAGGTTCGCTAGCGGCCTCCAGGATACATGCGCCCATGTCCCGAGCTATTATGTAAATTGATCTGAGTGTGACTCAGAACCAGCCGTGGGCGCAGACGACTGCACCCACGGCTTTTGTGTATCGAGGAGCAGAGCAATGTCTGTTATCAGCGTCGGCGGCCTGACCAAGTACTACGGCGCCGAGCTCATCTTCGCCGATGTGAGCTTTCAGATAGCCCGCGGCGACAAAGTGGCCCTGGTCGGGGTCAACGGCGCCGGCAAGAGTACGCTGCTCAAAATCCTCTGCGGCATCGAGAGTCCGACGCGCGGCGGTGTCCACATCGCACGGGGCACGCGCGTGGCGGTGCTCGCCCAGGAGGCCCAGTTCGCCGGCGGCCGCACCCTCTGGGACGAGATGCAGGACGCGATCGTGCACCTCAACACCCTGCGCGACGAGATCGCCGCGCTCGAACACGCCCTCGCCGACACCGACGCCCCCGACTGGGAGCAGCGCATGGAGCACTACGGCGAGCTGACGCACCGCTTCGAGCACGCCGGCGGCTACGACATCGAGCGCCGCACCAAGATGATCCTGGACGGACTCGGCTTCGTCGAGGAGCAGTACCGCCAGCCAGTGTCGCAGTTCTCCGGCGGCCAGAAGACCCGCGCCGCCCTCGCCGCCGCCCTGCTCTCCGACCCAGATCTCCTGCTGCTCGACGAGCCGACCAACCACCTGGACCTGGCGGCGCTCGAGTGGCTCGAGAAGTTCCTGCGCGACTGGGAGGGCTCGCTCGTCGTCGTCTCGCACGACCGCTACTTCCTCGATAAGGTCACCAACCGGACGCTGGAGATCGCCTTCAACCGCCTGGACGGCGACTACCCGGCGCCGTACAACCGCTACCTGGAGCTGAAGGCCGCCAAGCTCGAGCTCCAGCTCAAGCAGTATATGTCGCAGCAGGAGCAGATCGCCAAGGCCGAGGAGTTCATCCGGCGCTTCAAGAACAGCACCCTCAGCACACAGGCGCGCGGGCGCGAGCGACGCCTCGAGAGGCTCAAGGAGGGCTGGGAGGGCGGCTCCGGCCGCGTCGAGCAGCTGATCGACCGGCCCGATCAGCAGAAGAAGCTGGCGCTCAACATCGGCACCCAGATCCGCGGCGGCGACCTCGTGCTCAAGCTCGAGCACCTCGTGATCGGCTACGTCGGTCGCCGGGACGCCACGCGCCCCGGCGACACCGAGCTCGTCACCGTGCCGGACCTGGAGATCTGGCGCGGGCAGCGGGTGGCGCTGATGGGCCCTAACGGCAGCGGCAAGACCACCCTTCTACGAACCATCGTCGGCGAGCTGCCGCCCCTGCGCGGCAAGGCACGCCTCGGCCACCGCATCGAGATCACCTACTATGCCCAGGCCCACGAAGGGCTGGTGACGCACAACACGGTGCTCGAGGAGATCCGGCGTATCCGCCCCGCCATCAAGGAGACCGAGGCACGCACGCTCCTCGGCCGCTTCCTCTTCAGCGGCGACGACGTCTTCAAGCGCATCGATGATCTCTCGGGCGGCGAGCGCAGCCGCGTCGCGCTGGCCCAGCTCACCCTGATGGGCGGCAACCTGCTGGTGCTCGACGAGCCGACCAACCACCTCGACATTGGCGCGCGCGAGGCGCTTGAGAGCGTGCTCAACGAGTACAACGGCACGATCCTGTTCGTCTCGCACGACCGCTACTTCGTGGATGCGGTAGCCGACACGATCTGGATGGTCAGGGACGGCGGCGTCAAGGCGTTTGACGGCACCTACAGCGAGTACGCGGCAGCCCAGGAGAAGACCGAGAAGGCGCAGTCGGCGCGCTCACAGGGCGCGAAGACTCCTGCTGCGCGGCCCGAGGTGATGGCTCCCCAACCGAACGGCAAGCCACAGCCGAACGGCAAGCCCTCCGCGCCCGCGGCCGCACCGCGATCGAAGGAAGACGAGCGCGAGCAGCGCAAGCGCCAGCGCCGAGCAGCGGCTCTCGAGCAGGAGATCGCCGCGTTCGAGGCCGAGCTCAAGCAGATCGAGGCCGCTATGGCCGCTGCCGCCACCGACGCAAAGAAGGTCACGACGCTGAGCCTGAAGTACGCCGAGGTGCAGGAGCGCCTCCAGACCCGCTACGACGAGTGGAGCGCTGTGGCAGGCTAGAGGTTACGTCAACACATGATATAATGAGAGGCAATACCACTTAGCGACTCTCGGCGGGGGGTGCGCCCCCAACATTGCAGCACTGCATCCTCACCGCTGCCGAACCGCACACCCCCGTGGCTCGGATCGGTGCTATCAATGCAGCTACTACTTCGTACGGAGGCATCGATGGGCAAGTTGAGCGCGGCGGTTGGTGAGAATGGCGTCCTGACGGTCTACGGCGGTCCGGTGCGGGTACGCTGCTTCGGCTGGGTGGACGTGGATCAGGACGAGGCGCTGGTCCTCGAGGGGCCGGCGCGGCAGAGCGGCTCGGAGCGCGGCCACCGCTTCGAGGGCGTCGCGGAGCTAGACAACGTGCGCGTCGTGGGTGTCGAGCACTTCGGCAGCTGGACGGCACTCCTGCTCCCGCACGGCAGCCGGCTGCTGGTCGCAGCCCAGCTCTCCACCCCGGAGCAGCGGCGGGCGACGCAGCAGGTCCGTGGCGCGCTTGCGCCTCGCAGCGATAGACAGCTTGCGGCAGACTCGCCCTCCAAGGAGACAGCCCGCAAGGTGGTCGGCGTGGTGCTGGCGTTGGTGTTGCTGGATATCTTCAGCCGCTAGCCCGCTCCCGCAGGAACAGGATCAAGTCAAGATCGCCCGGCGAGCGCCCGAGCGCAGTCAGCATCGCCGCTGCCTCGCTCCGGTGCTGCGTCCCGTGGTTCACCAGGTGCAGCATCATCTGCCCGAGCGGCAGCGGCGGCTGCACCACCCCGCGAGTGTTCACCACCGCGAGCGGCCGTGTCAGGTCAGCATCGGTCAGTCCGGCCAGGTATGACCGCATCGCCAGCTTCTCCTCGTGCCAGCGCTCCCGGATCGTCCCCAGCGTCGGGAAGGCCCCCTCGTCGAGCATCCCGCTCGGCGTCTCTCCCTGCCAGCGCAGCCGCCAGACCCACTCCGCGCTTAGGGCGTGTACCAACGTGCCGCGCAGGCTGCCGCATGGGAAAGGCGCCGGAGCCGCCAATTCTGTGTCGCTGACCCCCTCGGCTGCCCGTAAGACGCGCTCTCCCGCCCACGAACCATACTCAAACAGCAGCTGAATATCACCGATTTGCACGCAATATCTCCAAAAGTTAACAGTATGTAACCATTGGTTGCAATCTTTTCACCATAAGCCCCACAGCACAATGTGATAATCGGGCTCAAGAAGGCGCTGCCGCTCCTTCATCGCACCCGCGTGTGCACACACACGCACCATCACACCACGGAGGGCACACCGATGACGACCACAACCTACGACTACGCCGCCTGGCAAGTGAAGAACGAGGCGATTCTCCACGAGCTCACCGCGCTCGTCAAGCTCACCGATGAGGAGCGCACGCTACTTGCCGCGCTCGCCCCAGACGCCCAGGCCGCCGTCGCCACCCTCAGCGCCGCCTTCTACCAGCGCCTCGAGCGCCACGCCAATACCGCCGAGTACCTGCTGCACGACAATATGCCGCGCATGCACGCCAACCTCGGCACCTGGTTCACGGAGGTCTTCAGCGGCACGTACGACTCAGCCTACACCCGCCGCCGCCTTGTGATCGGCGAGATCCACGTCAAGATCGGCCTGCCAGTCCGCTACCCTCTGGCCATGCTCGACGTCATCATGACGTTTGGTGAGGCCGTGGCGCGCCGCAGCCCCAACCCCACGGCCGCGGTCACTGCGTTCCGCAAGGTGCTCGCGCTCGACGTGGCGGTCTTCAACCAGGCCTACGAGGACGAGCAGCTGCGCCAGATCGCCGATCTCGTCGGCGGCGAGCGCCTCGCCCGCCGGCTCCTGTCCGGCGAGGTATAGGGCCGGACACAAAGGCGAAAAGGACACAGGCAGCAACGGCGCCGGCGGTACGGGGACTGACCCGCACCGCCGGCGCCGTTGCTCTTCCGTAGCTTGCGCCCCTGTATTAGCGCCGTGCCAGCTCCTCTAGCACTTTGAGCGCCCGCGAGAGCTGGGTGTCCTCTCCATCGCGCAGCACCTCGGCGCTCAGCTCCGCCGCCTCACGGGGCGTCAGAGGTGTGGTGCCCGGCGGCAGCGCCACCAGCTCGTCCGGCTCGATGCCCACGCCGCGCACCTCCTCACCCTTCGGCGTCAGCCACTGGCTCGTGCCAATCCGCAGCTGCGCGCCGCCCGGCAGGTCGAACGGCCGTAGCACCGTGGCCGTGCCGAAAGTCGGGGCGCCGATCACCTGCGCCCGCCCATTCTCCTGCAGCGCGCCCGCCAGGATCTCCGCCGCGCTCGCGCTGTTCTCGTTCACCAGCACTACCACCGGCAGAGCCGTCGGCGTGCTGTCGCGGTCGGTCTTGTACGGACGCTGGTCGCCCGAGCGATCCTGCTCAAGCATCACCGTCGACTCCGGAGGCAGGATCTGGCCCGCCACACCTACGAGCTCGTGCACCAGCCCGCCAGGGTTGTTACGCAGGTCCAGCACAATCGCCTGCGCCCCCTGGGACTCCAGCTCGCTCAGCGCCTGGCGGAACTCCTCGGTCGTCTGCTCGGCGAAGCGATTCACATGCACCATCGCCACATCGTCCGGCAGCATACGCCAGCTGACACTCCGGAGCTTGATCTCCTCACGCGTCACGCTGATGTCCACCGGCGTCACCTCGCCCTCACGCATCACCGTCAGCGTCACGCTGGTGCCCTTCGGGCCGCGGACCTTGCTGCGCAGCTCCTCCACCGTGACGCCGCGCACATCCTCGCCGTTCACCTGCATGATGCGATCCCCGGCCTTGATCCCGGCGCGCTCTGCGGGCGACCCCTCGATCGGCTGGATGATCACCGGCTGCTCATCCACCACGTCGATGTAGGCGCCGATCCCCTCGAAGCGCCCCGAGAGCGACTCGCGCTCGGACTGGGCATCCTCGGCGGACAGGTAGCGCGTGTGGCCGCGGTCCCCCAGGCTATCGAGCATACCGGCGATCGCGCCATCGGTCATCGCCTGCGGGTCGATCGCCTCCGGGTCAACGTAGTTGTCCTCGGCGATATCCCAGGCCTTCCAGAAGTTCGCGAAGCTGGCGCAGCTCTCAGCGTCCAGCGGGCAGGGGGCGGTGAGGCGAAGGGCGCTCAAGTAGCCGCCGCCGAACCCGCCCGCCACGGCCAACATGACCATCGGTATGATGAACCAGATGGGGAGCTGTATGCGAAAAGCCCGCGTGAACCGTGCTAACATAGGGGCTCCAAAAGTCTCTCTTGGTGTCGGATCGCTCTGTGATTCAGTATAGCACCCGACCATCCCCAGGGGCATTAGAGCTCTGTGAGCACATGCTCCGCACCCATGACTCTCCAGCGGAGTGCAGTGGAGTGCAGTTCGATTGAGCAACAGAGGGAAGGAGGGCTCAGATCGCCTCTATATGCTCTGTCCTCTCTGTGGCTCAACCGTTATGCTCACCGCTATAGCGCTTGGCTCTCGGGCCTCAAGCCTCACGGCTTGCCCCCAGCCTCCCCCCTACGGCGTCTTTAAGACCGCGCCACCAGGCCTGCGCATCCATCGGCCGCTTCCCGGCCGGCTGCACCGTCACCAGCTCGATCAGCCCCTCGCCCGTGGCTACCTGCGGCCCGCCCGGCCCATCGAGCAGCGTCCCCGGCTCGCCCGCCGCACCTTCAGTGGCCACCGCCCGCGCCGCGATGATCTTCAGCGGCTGGCCGCGCCAGCTTGTCTGCGCGCCAGGCCACGGGTCGTATGCCCGCGTCATGCGCTCGATCTCCGCCGCCGGCCGGCGCCAGTCCACCACACCGTCCTCCTTCTTCAGCAGCCCGGTGTACGTGGCCCGCTCGTGGTCCTGTGGCACCGGCTCCAGCGTGCCCGCCACGTACGGCGGCAGCGCCTCCAGCAGCAGGTCAGAGCCCAGCCCGAACAGCTCGTCAGTCAGCTGGCCTGCGCGCGCGTCTGGCGCCAGCGGCACACGTGCCTGCGCCAGGACCGGACCCGCGTCCATCTTCGGCGTCAGGCGGATGATCGATACCCCGGTCTCGGCGTCGCCGGCCAGGATCGCGCCCGTCACCGGCCCCGGCCCGCGGTAGAGCGGCAGCAGCGAGGGGTGGATGTTCACATAGCCGTGCGGCGGGAGTGTCAGCACATCCCTCCGCAGGATCTCGCCGTAGGCCGCCACCACCCCCACGTCGGGCCGTAGCACCGCGATCGCCGCCACGGCCTCCGGGTCACGCAGCGTCTCCGGCTGGAGCACAGGCACGCCGAGGCCCAGCTCCAGCGCGCGCTGCTTCACCGGCGGCGGCTGTGGCGCACCACCCCGCCCAACCGGGCGATCCGGCTGCGTCACAATGCCCACCACTGTGAAACGCGAGTCGCGCGCGAGGCGCTCGAGGGGGATCGCCGCGAACCGCGGGGTCCCGAGGAAGAGTACGCGCATACCTACCTCCAGGTGCTCCGCCGCACCCCAAGGCGCGGCGCTACCGGCAGGGATGCAGCAGCCATTGCGTTTGCCGTGTGCCCCGTAGTATAATGCAAAGAGGGGTCAAAAGACACGCATCGCCGCCTCGTATGCCGCATCTCAAACAGATAGACCCCACGCCGCGGGCCAGCCACCAGTGAGACGATCATGCACGCACTCCTCTTCGACGGCCAGCTCCGGCTGGCGGACGACTACCCCGAGCCCACCCTGCGCCCCGGTGAGGCGCTCATCCGGCCCCACCTCGTCGGGGTCTGTAATACCGACATCGAGATCACGCGTGGCTACATGGGCTTCCGCGGCATCCTCGGGCACGAGTTCGTCGGCACGGTTGTTGCCTGTGAGGATACAGCTTTGGTCGGGAAGCGCGTCGTCGGCGAGATCAACGCCGCCTGCCGCGCCTGCCCTACCTGCGCCCGGGGCGACGAGAGCCACTGCCCGCACCGCACCACGCTCGGGATCGACCGCCGCGACGGCGCCATGGCCGAGCTATTGAGTCTGCCCGTGAGCTGCTTACACGCTGTGCCCGATACGCTGCCGGATGAGGCCGCTGTCTTCGCCGAGCCCGTCGCGGCAGCGCTCGAGATCCTTGAGCAGTCGCACATCCGCCCCACAGACCGTGTGGCCGTGGTGGGCGACGGCAAGCTCGGGATTCTCTGCGCGCAGGCGCTGCGCCTCCCTGGCTGCGACGTGGCCCTCGTCGGGCGGCACCCCGAGCGCTGGGGCTGGCTCAGCCAGCTCGGCATCGCGGGCACGGACGCAAGCGAGGCGGCGCCTGCGTCGTTCGACGTGGTGGTGGACTGCACCGGCAACCCGGGCGGCCTCGCCACCGCCCGTCGCCTGGTGCGGTCGCGCGGCCGGCTGGTGCTCAAGAGCACGTTCGCCGCCGAATCAGGGCTCAACCTCACCAAGCTCGTCGTCGACGAGGTACAGCTCGTCGGCTCGCGCTGCGGGCCCTTCGCCCCGGCGCTGCGAGTCCTGGATCGGGGCCTCATCCAGACTGCGCCGATGATCGCGGACCGCTTCCCGCTCCGCGACGGCCTGACCGCCTTCCGCGCCTCAGAGCGCCGGCTGAAAGTGCTGCTGGAGGTATAACCCGATGCAGACCAGACAGACCTCCGCGTCCGCCTCCCTGGCGCTCGCACTGATGTTTCTGTCCCTGGCCGTCATCTACCTCGTCGTCCCACAGACCGGCATTGTCCAGACCATCAGCGTCCTCATCCTGGTGCTCACGCTGATCATGGGCCTGGTGGGCGACGCCGGCGACGTGCGTGTGATGGTGGGTGTCTCGGCCGCCCTCTCGCTCGTGGCCGCGGGCTTCCTTGGCGACGCGTGGCTGGGCACAGCGGGGCGCGTTCTGGTCCCCTCGATCTGGTTTCTCATCCTGTGGTTCGCCTTCAGCCGCCTGCGCGCCAACACCCTGGTGATCCCAGAGGACCACGCGGTGATGTACGCGCCGTTCCTCAGCAGCAACGTCTACCAGGTCGACCCGGGCCAGGCCACACCATTCGCCGTGCTGGACCGGCCGGTGGCCACCGTCCCGCTCTACGAGCTCACACTCGACACGCGTGTCGAGCACGTCAACACCCGCGCCGCCAACGACATCGACCTGATCGAGGCCCACGTCCGTTACCGCGTCTCGGACCCCGCGCGCGCTCTGGTGGGAATCCCCAACCGCGGCAAGATCCAGAACGACGTGGCCCGCGAGATGGGCACCTCGCTCGAGCGCGCCCGGCTCGACGTCGCCTTCTGGGAGCGCCTCCTCGCCCGCCAGCTCGCCGCCGAGGTGGACGACATCGTCCGCGCCGTGGCCTTCCGCGAGCCGCCCGACAACACCGAATGGGCGCTCAAGGGGCAGGACGGCAAACCTATGAAGGACGAGGACGCCAAGCCCTGGAAGGGCACCATCCTCGAGGCCTACTTGGACCGCGTCCGGCTCTCCCAGGAGGTGCTGCGTGAGCTGCGCGTCCTGGTCAGCCGCTGGGGTGTCAACGTCACCCACCTGGACCTCGACTTCTACAAGCTCGACAAGGACGCTCTCAAGGGCGTCAAGCAGGGCGGCCTCGTCAAGCAGCTCGAAATGGAGCAGAAGAAGAAGCAGGCCGAGGCGGCCAACGACGCCTTCTACGTAGACAAGATCGGCAAGGCCGAGGCCGAGGTCGAGGCCCAGCGCGTCCGCGCCCTCGTCGCCGCCCTCACCGAGCAGTTCGAGGGCGACCTGAGCCCCGAGATGCTCGAGGAGATCATCGTCACCGCCATTCGCGCGAGCGGAGAGTATCCCATGCGCGATATGACCTACGCGGGCCTGTTCGCGGAGAACCGCAGTGAGAAGAAGTGAGGTCGAAGCGCCCGAGGTCGTCGTCGTCGGAGCTGCCTGCCTCGACGTGAAAGCGCGCCTGCGCGGCGACACCGTGGCGGGCACCTCCAACCCCGGCGAGGTCAGAATCAGCGTCGGCGGGTGCGGCCGCAACATTGCCGAGAACCTGGCCCGACTCGGCCTCCGCACCGCACTCATCAGCGTGGTGTGCGGCGACACCTTCGGCCACACAATCATCGACCAGACCGAGCGCGCGGGCGTGATCACCGACTACATGATCGAGGCCGGCGGCCACCACTCGGCGGCCTATATCGCGCTCTACGGCCCACACGGCCAGCTCCTCGTGGGGGTTGACGACACCGAGACGATCGCGGCGCTCACGCCAGAGGTTATCCTCGGCCACGCTGACCTGCTCGCCCAGGCGCGCATGGTGGTAATGGACGCCAACGTGCCGCTCCCGGCCGCCCGGACGCTACTGCACATCTGCGAAAATGCCCACATCCCGGTGGCGCTCGACACCGCCGCCTACGGGCCGGCTCTGCGCTACCGCCCCCTGATCGGCTCCTTCGCCCTAGTTGTGCCCAACAGCGTCGAGGCCCAGGCCCTCACCGACACCCCGATCGCTAGCGTCGCCCAGGGCATCTCCGCCGCCAAACAGCTCGTGGGCGCCGGCGTGCACGTGGCGATCATCACGATGGCCGAGTCCGGCCTGGTCTACGCCACCGCAAGCTCGAGCGGCTACGTGCCCGCCTTCGACATCGAGATCATCGATCCCACCGGCGCCGGCGATGCGCTCACCGCCACCGTGGTCTACGCGCTCCTCAACGACATCCCGGTGGACGAGGCGGTGCGGCTCGGCGTCAGCGCAGCCACCCTCACTCTCGAGTCGGACGAGACCGTGCGGCAGGACCTGACGCTCGAGAGCCTGTACGCCCAGCTAGTGATATGACCAAGCGCATCCTCATCGCCGATGACGAAGCGGCTGTTCGCCAGCTCCTTGAGCTTGTGCTCCGCAACCAGGGGTACGATGTCATCTCGGCCGCCAGTGGCGACCAGATGGTGCGCACCGCCCAGGAGATCATCCCGGACCTGGTCCTCGTGGACCTGATGATGCCTTACATGGATGGCTACGAGGCCATTCGCCAGCTGCGCAACGACACCCGCACCGCCCACGTGCCCATGCTCATCCTCACGGCCAAGTCCACCCCCGACGACGTCGTGACCGGCTTCGAGACCGGGGCAGACGACTACATCACGAAGCCGTTCAATATCCCCGAGCTGCTCGCCCGTATTAAGAGCCACCTCGCCCGCGCAGCGCGCAAGCCGGTCACTAACCCGCTCACCGGCCTCCCCGGCAACATCCTGCTCACCGAGGAGATCAAGTACCGGCTCAGGGGCAGCGCCCCTTTCGCGCTGCTGTACGTGGACATCGACAACTTCAAGGCCTTCAACGACACCTACGGCCCGGCCCGCGGCGACCGCGTCATCCGTCTGGTGGCCGATGTCGTCGACGAGGCCGTGAGGGCGCGCGGCACGCCGGCCGACTTCATCGGGCACATCGGCGGCGATGACTTCGCCGTCCTCACGATCCCCGACGTCGTCGACAAGCTCTGCCGCACGATCATCGAGCTGTTCGACATCCGCGTGCGCAGCCTGTACGACCCCGAGGACCTCGCCCGCGGCTACCTGCAGGGTACCGACCGCCAGGGCGTCCCGCGGCGCTTCCCAATCACCTCGATCTCGATCGGCGTCGTCACCAACCGCCACCGCACCTTCGAGGACTACGAGGAGATCAGCCGCGTGGCCGCAGAGATGAAGCAGTTCGCCAAGCAGCAGCCCGGCAGCTTCTACGCGGTGGACGTGCGCGGCACCCAGGAGACCGCCGTCAACGTCGAGCGGCGCGGCAGCCCGCCCCCGGCCGTGCTGGTGATCACTGCCGACGACGCGCTCCGACGCCTCCTCCAGACGGCCCTCAAAGAGGACGGCTACCGCACCCTCGAGGCCCCAGGCGTGATCGAGGCCGAGGTGCTCCTGGCCTACGAGCTCGACCTCTCGCTGATCGTCGCCGACGCCCGCCTCGGTACAGCCCTCTGGGATCTGGCCAGCCAGCTCTCCGCACAGCAGCAGTCGATCCCACTGCTCGTCATCACTACCCGTGCCGAGGACGAGGAGAACGGGCTGGCCCACGGGGTGCAGCACATTCTCCGCCAGCCGTTCCGCACCGATGAGTTCCTGGCGATTGTCTCGCACACTATCCCCCAGGATACGCCATGACGAACCGCCTCGCCGGCTACCTCGGCCGCCTGCGTGGTCGGCGCCCGGCCAACCAGCCCGATACGCCGCCCCAGCCGCCCGGGGGGCAGCTCTCACCCGGCGGCGCCTGGCTCGGCCGCCTCCAGGAGGCCGCACACAGCCAGCGACTGCGTGTGGGCGCCGTCACTATCTTTCTCGCGCTGCTCGTGGTCATCCTCCTGCCGCGTCTGCTCCCAGGCATCAGCAGCGAGGAGTTCACCGTCCTGGTGGCGCCCTTCACCGAGACGACCCCCGACAGCGACACCGGCGCATCGGTGGCCCGGGAGCTGGCCCGCGCTCTCAACTCCGGGGACGGGGCGATTGTCGCACAGGTGATCGACACACCCCCCGATACCACCACTGCCGCAGTGCAGCTCGCCCGCAGCCGCGGGGCCGATGTGGTTATCTGGGGTCGGATTACGCCCGGCGGTATGCTCGACCAGGCGTCGCTCCTGCCTGAGCTCGCCTACGTCCCCAGCGGCTCGTTCGCCCCCGCCGCATGGGATGGCTATCTCGGGCGCTTCGCGATGCCTGAGCACTACACGCTCGCCAGCAGCCCGGTCGTCGGCGGGACGGTAATGCCGCAGCTCATCCGCGCCCTCGCCGACTACGGCGCCGGCCGGGTGGACCGCGCCATCGCAACCCTCGAGTCCCTCGCCGGATCTACCCCCGCGCTCTCCACCACGCTCCCCAGCGCACTGCGCGGCAACGTCCTCTGGGCCCGCGGCGAATACCGCTCCGCAGCCGAGGACTACCGGCGCGCGATCGGCGACGGCCGCGGCCCTGGGGCGGCTCGCCTCTACAATAACCTCGGCGCCGTGCTCCAGGACGCCGGCGACCCCAGCGCCCGCGAGGCCCTCAACCAGGCGGTGCTCTTGCTCGACGAGCAGGATGCCGACCTCGGCCAGCTGCGCTACAACTTGGCCCTCGAGGCCCTGCGCGACGACCGGCCCGCCGCCGCCGTCAGCTCCTTCGAAGCCATCGCGCCCCTCAACGAGGAGCGTCGCCTGCTCGAGCCCCTCACCCCGCTGCTGGTGGATGCCAGCCGGGCCTACCGGCTCAACCTCCAGTTGGAACAGGCGGGCGCTATGCTCGCCGAGGCCGAACGCCGCGCCTCGCTCGAAGATGTGCTCGCCCCGCCCGAGCTGCGCGACCTGCACGTCCTGCGGATGCGCGCGCGCGTGAACCAGGAGGCCGCCCTGCTGGGTCTGGCGCGGGCGGTTGACGCCCGCGGCCCCGTCGAGTGGGAGCTTCAGGGCGGTAACCAACTCGACGCGCGCCAGGTCACCGCCCTGGAACAGCGCATCGGCACGGCCCTGGACGAGAGCCAGCGGCTGGTCGAGCTCTGGAGTAGGCGCTCTACGGCCGAGGACGCAGCGAATAACATCCTGGCGGGACGTGTCGCCGTGACGCAGTCGCGCCTCGCCACGGCCAGGATCGTCGAGCAGCGCCGCGTCAAGGCCATCCTCGACGTCGAACGGCTGCGCGCTGAGGGGGTGCGCCCGCGCGGTGGGCTGGACGCCCTGTGGGCCACGCTCTCCGGCACCGGCTCACCCATCGGCCCGATCGAGGAGGAGCTCCAGGGCCACATTGCCGCCGAGCCAAACAACCCCGAGCCGCTGATCCTGCTCGGCAGGGCCTACCTCGCCGCGGGCCAGGAGGGTGAGGCCGCCCAGCAGTTCCAGGCGGCCGTCCAGCTCGACCCGCAGGCGCCAGAGCCGCTCTACGGCCAGGCCCTCATCGCGCTGCCCGAGGATCCAGCCCGCGCGCGCCAGCTGCTGCTCCAGAGCATTGGCCTGCGCCCGGACTACTTCCCCGCCCGCCAGCTTCTGGCCGAGCTCGCTGAGCAGGAGCAGGACTGGGCCACGGCGATCGAGCAGCGCACGCGGCTGTACGAGCAGCGCCCCGAGCCCGCCGCCGCCCTGGCCCTCGCCACTACGCTGCGCCTGAGCGGCCCCTCTGGCTACACCCAGGCGGAAAGCACCCTGCTGCCGCTCGCCAACGCGGACAATGTCCCGGCCATGATCGAGCTGGCCGAGCTCTACCGTGCCTACGGCGACCTCGCGGCAGCCCGCCGAGTCCTCGAGCGCGCCGAGCAGCTCACCCCGCGCGGCGCCGACGGGTACCCGGACGTAGCGTACGAGATGGGACGCCTGATGGTCGAGGAGGAGAACATCGCCGAGGCCGAGATCCAGTTCGAGGCCGCCCTCTCGGCGGATCCGCGCCACATCCCGTCGCTCCTAGCGCTGGCACAGATCAACCGCGCCAACCCGCAGATCGCCACCCGCCACTACCGCGCGGCCCTCGAGGCCGGCGCCGACGACCCCTCCGCTCTCCAGCTGATCGGCACGACGCTGCTGGCCTACCGCGAGCACGAGCTGGCTGTCACGGCCTTCGAGCGCGCCGTCGCGGCCGCACCGACGAACCCCCAGGCCCGCTACGGGCTCGCCCTCGCCCGGCTGCGGCAGGAGCAGCTCGAGCTGGCCCAGGCCGAGGCTCAGGCGGCGATCGAGGCGGCCGGCGGCGCCTTCCCCGAGGCGCAAGTGGTGCTCGGCGACGTCGCCCTCCGGCGCGGCGAGGTTGCCGCCGCAGTCCAGGAGTACAACGCGGCGCTGCGCCAGAACGACAGCCTCGCGGCCGCCTACATCGGCCTCGGCCGTGCAGCGGTGATCGAGGGACGCTGGGCCGTCGCCACCGGCCACTTCCGCAACGCCGTCACGCGCGACCCCACTTCTGCCGAGGCACGGCTGTGGCTTGGGGAGGCGCTCCTCCACGAAGGCGACCCGCGCGCCGCCGCCGAAGCTTACGCCGCGGCCATTGCCCGCCGCCCGGACTACGCCGAGGCCTACCTGGGACTTGCCCAGGCCCAGATCCAGCTCGGTCAGATCGTGCAGGCCGAGGACAGCCTCCAGCGCGCGCAGGACCTACGGCCGGAGTACGCCGAGGCCTACCTGGTGCGTGGGCGCCTCTACGAGCAGCAGGGGAGGGACGAGCGCGCCATAGAAGACTACACTCGGGCCATCCAGGCAAGCGGCAGCCTCGCCGAGCCGCACTACCGCCGCGCGCTGCTTCTCATCCGCCAGGACCGGATCGACGACGCCCGAAGCGACCTCGAGGAGGCCGTACGCATCCAGCCGGCCTTCCCTGAGGCGCAGTACTGGCTTGGTCGGGTCTACTTCGCCCAGGGCCGCCACGAGGCCGCCGCCGAGCGCTTCCGCCAGGCCTCGGCCCAGCAGCCGGGCTACGCCGAGGCGCTGTACTACCGCGGCCTCGCCGAGGAGCGCGCGGGCCGCCCCGCAGACGCCGTCGCATCGTACCGCGCCGCCGCCGAGCAGGGCGTGGGCACCGTCTGGGCTGGCGAGGCCCAGGAGGCGCTTGTCCGACTCGCCGGCCAGTGAGGAGCTATGCCGCATCGCCACCCCTACCGCCTCGCCCTGCAGGCCCTCCAGTCGCGCCGGCTCCGCCGCGACCACGCCGACCTCGCCGCCGAGCCACAGTACCGCCTGATTGCCGAGTTCTTCTTCGAGCAGATCTACGGCCCTCGAGACTTCAGCCAGCGCGATGAGCAGGCCCGTCGCCTCCACGGCTTCATCGGCCTCGCCCCCGGCGTCGTCATCCGCGATGTCGAGCAGGTGCTCGACCTCCTCGAGCTCACCAACCGCCTCGATGAGGCAGTGGTCGAGCAGCTCGCCGCCCTCCAGGTTCCCCACGACTTCGATGAGCCGACCTACGAGCGCGCCTACCGCCTCACCAACAACTACGATGACCGCATGCGCCAGATCAGCCTCGTACGCGACGCACTCTACAACGTCTACCGCCTCTCCCGCCGCCCGCTGATCGACGTCGCGCTCCACCGCACCCGCGGCCTCGCCCAGGCCACTGGCATGGCCGACATCCACCATTTCCTGCTCGCCGGCTACGAGTCGATCAAGCCCGTCCGCGACATCCACCGCTTCGTGGAGACGATCTGCGTCCGCGAGGAGAGCCGCCTGGACCGCATCTACTCTGGCCAGCTGAACGTGCATAGGTAGAAGAAAAAAGCCCGGGCCTGCGGGTTGCATCGCGGCAACCCACACGCCCGAGCCATTGCGCGTGTTTCACTCCGCGCGCAGAGGTGCTACCGCTCGTTCTTGAGCAGCTCCACGTCGGCCTCCACCATCATCGCCACCAGCTGCTCGAACGGCACCTCGATCTCCCACCCCAGGAGCGTCTTCACCCTCGTGGGGTCGCCCACGAGCAGATCCACCTCGGCCGGGCGGAAGAAACGCTCGTCCACCACCACGTGGTTCTCGTAGTTCAGCCCTACGCAGCCGAAGGCAAGCTCGCAGAAGCGCCGCACCGAGTGCGTCTCGCCCGTGGCCACCACGTAGTCGCCAGGAGTGTCCTGCTGCAGCATCAGCCACATCGCCCGCACGTAGTCCCCCGCGAAGCCCCAGTCGCGCCGCGCGTCCAGGTTCCCCAGCCGCAACTCGCGGTCCAGTCCCAGCTTGATGCGCGCCACGCCGTGCGTGATCTTCCGCGTGACAAACTCCAGCCCGCGGCGGGGACTCTCGTGGTTGAACAGGATGCCGCTGCTGGCGTGCATGCCGTAGCTCTCGCGGTAGTTGATCGTGATCCAGTGCCCGTACACCTTCGCCACGCCGTACGGCGAGCGGGGGTAGAGCGGCGTGGACTCGCGCTGCGGCACCTCCAGTACCTTGCCGAACATCTCCGACGAGCTCGCCTGGTAGAAGCGGATGTCCGGGTCCACGATCCGGATCGCGTCCAGTATGCGCGTCACGCCCAGGCCGGTCACCTCGCCCGTGAACACCGGCTGCGAGAACGAGGTCTGCACGAAGCTCTGTGCCGCCAGGTTGTACACCTCTGTTGGGCGGTGCTCGCGCAGCAGGTTGATCAGCGAAACCTCGTCGAGCAGGTCGCCGGGGGCCAGCGTGACCTGGTCCTGGATGTGCTTGATCCGCTCAAAGTTGACGGTGCTTGAGCGGCGGATCATGCCGATCACCTCGTACCCCTGGCTCAGCAGGAACTCCGCCAGGTACGAACCGTCCTGGCCGGTGATGCCGGTGATCAGCGCGCGCTTGGTCTTGGCCATGTGGCTCTCTCCCGCCGGCGCGTCGTGCGCCGTTTCTGGTCTTCCGAAGCATCGCCAGTATACGCACTCTTCGGCCGGCCGTCTGCTAAGCCAGTTAGCCACGGCGAGGGAAAAGATCAGGTAGAATCAGACCATGCCAACACAGATCTCTTTCGCGCCCGCCCCATCCGAGACCCTCGGCCAGCGTATCGCGCAGCTGCGCGCCCGCCGCGGCTGGACGCAGGAGCGCCTCGCCGAGCGCATCGCAGCCTCGCGCACGGCCGTCTCGCAGTTCGAGTCCGGCGTGGCTCTCCCCAGTGAGCGCACGATCGTCCTGCTCGCCGGCCTGTTCCACATGGAGCCCCTCGCGCTCGTCGAGGGCACGAGCTACCCCGCCGCCAAGGCCGAGCGCCTCCCGGCCGTTGCCTGCCGCTACACCGAGGTAGAGCTCCAGGTGGCCCTGCTCCACCGCGATCTGGAGTGGGCCGCGCGTGCGCATGTCCCTGCCGTCGAGCTCACCAACCGCTGGGTGCCACTCCTCGCCGATCTGGAGGCCGACGCCGCGGACCCGCAAGAGCTCGCCCTGCTGCGCGCCGCCCGCCAGGAGCTTCGCCTGTATCACGAGCACTGAGCACCCAGCACTCAGCACTCAAGACTCAGCACTCAGCACGATGAACTGCATCACGAGGTACTGCCCGCCGTCGTCGGCGAAGTAGTCGCTCACCCCAGGCAGCGCCGGGTGTCGCAGCCCCGCCAGGATCTTCGCCTCGCGCTCGAACGCGCACAGCAGCACCCGCAGCTGCAGCTCGCTCGTGCCGGGCGGCGGCTCCATCCACTTGAGCGCCACCCTGCTCCCCAGGCGCGTGTCGAGCGCCTCGTAGACCGTCCCCATGCCCCCACGGCCGACGCGCTGCAGGACGCGGTAGCGGCCGTGGATCAGGTGCTCGGCGGCGAGGAGCTGGCTCTCAAATGTCACGGGTCTCCCCTGTCTGCAACGTGCTGGTGGTGGGGTGCGTCCGCTGCATCTATCCCAGGGTCTATGGTAGCAGCCGCAGGTGAAGGGAAGGTAAACGCCCGATCCGGCGCGGATGCCGTTTTCGAAACACAAAAGGGCGCAGAGATGCACATCTCTGCGCCCCAGGTTCCCTCAGCGCCTCTACCGCGCCCGCGCCGCCGCCACAGCCTTCTGCGCCGCGTCGGCCAGGCTCTCCGCAGGGATCAGCACCGACTCAGCCAGCAGCTTGCGGCCCTCGGCCTCGTTCGTGCCCACCAGCCGCGCCACCATCGGCACGTCGGTCTGCACCTCCTCGAGGGCCGCGATGATGCCGCGCGCCACCTCGTCCACCCGCGTGATCCCGCCGAAGATATTGAACATCACGGCCTTCACGTTCGGGTCGGCCAGGATGATCTGCAGCGCCGCCTTCACCTTCTCCTTGCCCGCGCCGCCGCCGATATCCAGGAAGTTCGCCGGCTCGCCGCCGTACAGCTTCACCACGTCCATCGTCGCCATCGCCAGGCCAGCGCCGTTGACCATGCAGCCGATGTCGCCGTCCAGCTTGATAAACGTGATGCCCGCCTCGCGCGCCCGCTGCTCGGCCTCCGGCTCGTCCGACGAGTCGCGCATCGCCTCGAGGTCCTTGTGGCGGTACAGCGCGCTCTCATCCAGCAGGATCTTCGAGTCCAGCGCCTGCAGCGAGCCGTCGGCCTTCACCACCAGCGGGTTGATCTCCGCCAGCGTCGCGTCAGTCTCCACGTAGGCCTTGTAGAGCGCCGTCGCGATCTGCGCGAACTGTCGCACTTGCTTGGGGTCCGTCAGGCCGATGCCGAACGCCAGATCCTTCGCCTGGAAATCCATCAGCCCCAGCGTCGGGTGCGCCTCGACCTTGACGATCGCGTCCGGGTTCGTCTTGGCGACCTCCTCGATCTCCACGCCGCCCTCGGACGAGGCCATGAGCACGATCCGCTTGCTGGCGCGGTCCATAATCACGCCCAGGTAGATCTCGCGCTCGTAGGTGATCGCCTCGGCCACCAGCACCTTCTCCACGGTCAGGCCCTTGATGTCCATGCCGAGGATCTGGCCCGCCACCTGCTCGGTCTGCTCCGGCGTGTCCGCCAGCTTCACACCGCCGGCCTTGCCGCGCCCGCCGACGAACACCTGCGCCTTCACGACCACCCGGCCGCCGATCTGCTCGGCGATCGCCCGCGCCTCGGCCGGGGTCGTCGCCACGCCGCCGCCGGTCACCGGAATGCCGTATCGCGCCACAACATCGCGCGCTTGGTACTCGTGCAGCTTCATATGTGTGATTCCTTCTCGTCGGGTTATCGTACCGCCATTATAGCCTGAATTGTTACACTGTTT
>JBDLTZ010000341.1:0-52130 GCA_039805565.1 Chloroflexota bacterium
ACCCTTCTTGACGTGAACCACGCTCACAATCACCGCTGCGAGGCCTGGCCATTTCAGCCGCTTGCGCGCCTGGTAGATCTCGCCACCGTGTTTGCAGATCCAGCGCAGGCCAGTGCTGCGAGTATCGCCCTGGGCGATTGTATTGCTGGCAATCAGCCCCAACGTGGCGTCACGTCGGAGCAGGTTGAAAGCACGGCGGAAGAAGTGGGCGACGAGGTCGCCATTCCCATGTGATTCATCGTGGAGGTTCAGCACCCAGTCGAGGTAGGCGGCGCCGAATGAGGACGAGATCTTGCTTCCCCCCAGAAACGGCGGGTTCCCCACCACTGCATCGAATCCACCATTTGCCCGCCCAAACACCTCGGGGAACTCGATCTCCCAGTGGAACGGCACGAGCGCCAGGTCGGCGTCGCGCCACGCGGCGAGGCGAGCGCGGTGCTGCTCCGCCGCTCCGCTCTGCACGTCCAGCGCGTACGCCCTGCGGCGCCCCTCACGCTCCTTGGCCGTCTTGCCCTCGAAGAACGCCGCCACCGCCAGGTCGCCGAACAGCCGCACCCGGTCGAGCTCGTCCTGCGCCTCGCGCCACAGCCCGCGCAGCTCGGCGTCGCTGACACGCTCGGTGGCGTGGCGGATCTGGCCGCGCAGCTCGGCCACGCGCTCGGCGTGCTCGCGCACGCGCATGGCCTCGAAGCCGGCCTGGAAGCGCGGCGCGTCCCCCTCCCAGTGGAAGGCCTCGATCTGCCGCCGGCTCAGCCCCACCAGCGAGTCGCCGTGGCGCAGCGCGTGGTCCACGAACGTGAACGGGTACTCCTTCGCCAGCGTCACCAGCCACAGCGACACCTTCGCCAGGTCCACCGCCGTCGGGTTCTTGTCCACGCCGTACAGGCAGCGCTGCGCCACGAGCCGCCGCGCGAACACCACCTCGTCCTCGTCGGGCGGGATCGGCGGGCGCTCGCCGTGGACGCGCCACGCCTCGATCAGCGCGTCGCCGAGCTGGCGGCAGGCCTCCACCAGGAACGCGCCCGAGCCCATCGCCGGGTCGCAGACCTTCAGGTCGAGGATCTGCGCCGGGCGCGGCGGCAGGTCGCCCTCGCCGCGCAGGCGCGCCAGGACCGGCTCCAGCGTCGTCCGCACGATCGGCTCGGTCAGCTCGCGCGGCGTGTAGTGCGAGCCGGAACGCCGCCGCTCGGGGCTGGGCTGCAGCACCATCGCGCCCGGCGGCACGATGTCCGGCGTGGCGGCAGCGTCCACGACCGGGCGCAGCGCGGCGTGCAGCGCCTCGATGCTCGCGGCGGCCGGCAGCGCCTTGCTCACCCCCGCCGGGATGCTGCGCTCGGTCTGCTCCTGGAGCCACTTCGCGCGCTGGGCGGGCGGCGTCTCCAGCAGCGCATCGAGGCTCACAGTCGTCGGCGCGCCGCCCTTCTTCGCCGCGCGGATGGCGAGCGAGCGGCCCCTGGCGGCCTCCAGGCGGAAGCCCATCATCGTCTCGTAGACCGACCCGATCTGCTCCACATCGAGCGCGCGGTAGGAGATGCGCTCCCCATCCAGCAGCAGCAGCTGCTCCAGCGCCGCATACACCGTGCCGTCCGGCACGCGCGGCGGATTGATGCGCTGGTGCGTCTGGCGGGCGACGCCGGCGACGCGCCCCTCCAGGAACGGGAAGCGGTCCGGGTCGAACAGCGCGCCGTGGCGACGCGGCAGGCGCAGCTCGCCCGCCTCGACGCCGTCGTAGACCATGCGGAACAGCGCCGTGAGCTGCGCCCACGCCCCGTAGCGCTGCTGCATCGTGTCGGGGTAGAGCGCCGCGTCCTCGCGCAGCCGCTCGTGCAGGCCCGCCAGCGAGTAGCCGCGCAGGAAGGTCTCGTCCGCCGGCAGCATGTCGCGCTCCTCGGCGTAGAGCAGGAACACCAGCCGCAGCACCACCGTCAGCAGGCCGCGGTAGACCTGGTCCGGCTCGTCGCGCAGCGTATCGCGCAGCAGCGCGCCGCGCGTCTCGTCGTCGGCGGCCTGGAAGCCGCGCAGCAGCGCGTAGAGCGCGTGCAGCACCTGCTCGGCCAGGCGCTCGCTGACCGTGTTCTGGAACTTGCGGCTGTTCTCCAGCAGGGCCGCGAGGCGCTGGGCGCGCGGGAGCGCCAGCAGGCGCTGCTGACCGAGCAGCAGGCGCAGCGCCGCGACGATCGGCCGCCCGGCGGTCTGGCGCATATCGGCCACGCTGAAGTCGAGCCAGCCCGAGCTCTCGCCGCGCGGGGCCGAGATCAGGCGCAGCGCCTCGCCGTTGCACAGCAGCCCGGCGCTCACCCCGCTCTGGCGCAGCAGCCGCTCCATGCGCCCGTGGGCCGAGGCCTCAAGGCGCCCCTGGCCGCGCGCGACGTGGTCGAAGCGCTCGCCGCGCGGCCGGATCTGCACCAGCAGCTGCCAGGGCGTCGCGCCGTTCGCCGGCTCCCGCTCGCGCACCGCCAGGTCGGGCGCCAGCGTCTCGCCGTACTCCGGCAGCGTCACGCACAGCTCAGGCGGGAGGGGCGACCCCTCGACGCCGGCGTAGCCCTTCGGCGAGAAGCTCCAGCCGAGCACCGTCTGTGCGAAGTGGCGGAAGTCGGCGATCGTCGGGCGCTCGGCCTCCGGATCGACGAGGCAGGTGAGCAGCAGGCGCTGGCCCTCGGCGTCGCTGCGCGGCAAGAGCGCGCCGGACTGCACCAGCGCCGGGGCGGAGACCACCAGGCCGGTGGGGCGGACGAAGCCGATCCACTCCAGGTGCGCGAGGACTGCGGGGTCGATATGCTTCGCCATCAGTTTGACTCCGGCCACAAGTAGATCAGACCCACCGGCTCGACGCGGCTGGCGCGCACCTCGTAGAAGGCGCGCACGCGCTGCGGCTCGCTTGAAAGCTCGCGCTCGAACTGCTCCAGGCGCTGCCGCCAGGCGCGCTTGTCGAGCTCGAACTGGCGCTTCTCGTCCATATCGAAGTCGATCGTAAGCTGCACTTGATCGCGCTCACTGCGCTCCAGGTGCTCGCGCACGCGTCGGGCATGCTGCTCGATCGTGCCCTGGAGGTCGCGCGCCTCCTGCTCGCCGCGCGCGCGCAGCTTCGCGATCGCCTCCGCGGCGGCCTGCGCGGCGCGCGGGGCCAGCAGCGGCTGCAGGTCGGCGACGTCGGCGGCGGCCGTGCCGAGCAGGCGCTGCTGCGTCACCGGGCCGGGCGTCGGCAGGCGCGACTGCTGCGTGAGCGCCTGCTCAAGCACCTCCAGAGTGCGCGCCTCGCCGTCGCGGCCATAGAGCGTCAGCGGCCCCGTCCGCTGCGACGGATCGAGCCAGCGCGCCGTGACCGCCACCAGCTCCTCGTGCAGACGCTCGGCGCCCTGGCCGAACAGCGCCAGGCGGCCCAGCAGGATGACGCGCGGGATCGCGTCGGCGGTCTGGAACAGGCAGGCGCGCGACAGGTCCTCGGTGAATCCCTGGGCGCGGAAGCGCGCCAGCAAGCGCTGGGCGACGCGGTGCTCCAGGTGCAGGTGGACCGTGTCCTCAGTGAGCACGCCGGCGTCGGCGAACACCACCGGGCGGATCGGCGCCTCGCGCCGCCAGTCGGCCAGGCTCTGCCCGGCAGGCCGCGGCGCGCGCAGGGTGTCGAGCGTCGCGTTCCAGCTCGGGTCGGCGGCGGCGCGCTCGTGGAGCGCCGGCACCCGCCAGACCTCCCCGCCGTCCGCGTCAGTCGTCTTCTGCAGGGGCGGCGCGCCGAGCATCTGGAGCGCGCAGGAGAGCGCCTGGCGGAACGGCTCATCGTCGAAGCCGGTCCACTCGCGCGACTTCTGGAGGAGCGACTGGCAGCGCGTGATCTGGGCGTGCAGCTCGCGCTCCCGCTCGCGGGACGTCTCCAGCTCCACCGCGACGCTCCGGCGGCGCTGGGCCTCCAGGTCGGCGCGCTCCAGCTCCAGCGCCAGCATAGCCGCGTCGCGGTGGCGGATGCCGCCGCGCAGCCGGCGCTCGATGTCGTCGTCGATGACCTTCGAGAGGCTGCCGAGCTCGCGCCTGATCGTCTCAGTCTTACGCACCAGCACCTCGAGCACGCGGTCCTCGGCGCGCTGGGGTAAGACGAAGTAGTGGCAGCGCACCTCGGGCGCCGGCTGGAGCTTGCGGTCGATGCGGCCGTTGCGCTGCTCGATGCGGCCGGGGTTCCACGGCAGGTCGAAGTGGAACAGGTCGGCGCAGTGGGCCTGGAAGTTCAGCCCCTCGCGGGCGGCGTCGGTGGCCAGCAGGATGCGCAGTGGGTCGTGCGCCGGGTCGGCGTTGAAGCTGCGCTGAATCTCCTGGCGGTTCGCGCTGCTGGTCAGGCCGTCGATCACCGCGATGCGCTCGTCGGCCCGGTCGGTCCCCTCGATCGCCGCCGAGAGGAGGTTGAGCAGGAAGCGCTTGGTGCCCTCGCGGTTCTCGGTGAAGATCAGCACGCGGCGGTTGTTCCAGCGCGGCGGCGTGCCGGTGACCGGCATGCCGAAGACCGGCAGGTTCGGGCAGAGGTGGGCGCGGATCCAGTCGATCAGGTAGGCCATCTTGGCGTCGGGCTGGGCGCGGTGGCGATCGGCGATCTGCTGCATGCGGTCGAGCAGCTCGCGCTCCTTGAGGCGCAGCTCATCAGCCTGCTGGGTGTGCGGCGCGCCCGCCTCGCTCGCGGCGGTGATCGCCGTGACCTCAGCGGTCTCGGCCGCCTCCTGCTCCTCCTCGGACCACAGCCCGCGCTCGTCGTCCGCGTCGGGTGCAGTGGCGAACAGCCTGGCGGCATCCTCGGCGGCGGCCGCCGCGGAGTCGTCCTTCGCCCACTGCCGCTCCACAGTCGCCCGGTGCACCTTGAGGGTTCGCGCGAAGGCCTCGATCGACGAGAGCAGGCGCTGCTGCAGGCCGACCGTCAGCAGGCCGGCGGCGGCCTGGGTGCGGCGCGTGGCGCCCGCGAAGCGCTCGTCGCGCAGCGAGCGGTACTCATCGAGCAGCCGCGACAACACCAGCTCGGGCGCATCTTCTGGCAGGCCCTTCAGCTCAATACGAACGACGTTGCGGCGCGGAAAGTCATCGCTGACGCTGCGGATGTCCTCCTTGAGGCGGCGCACCATCACGTCATCGAGCGCCTTCTTGCCGCGCACCTTGACGCCACGCGTGAAGCGCACCGGGTCGAGCAGCTCCAGCAGCGTCGAGAAGCTGTTCGAGTGGCCGTTGTGCGGCGTGGCGGAGAGGAACAGGCGGTGCTCGAAGCGGCCCGCCAGATCGCGCACGGCCCTGGTGAAGCCTGACTCGATGCCGTAGCGCCCGCCCGACGACGGGGCAGCGTGGTGGGCCTCGTCGAGCACCAGCATGCTGCCGGGCTGGAAGGTGCCGAGCCACTCGCGCAGCGGGTCAGCGTAGGTGGGGTCGCCGAGCAGGTGGTGGGAGACCAGGAAGCGGCTGTGGGTGCGCCAGGGGTTCACGCCGAAGCCGCGCTCGCGGCGCATGCGCGTGAGGTAGGCGCGGTCGAGCAGCTCGAACACCAGGCCGAAGCGCTCCTCGAGCTCGGCCTTCCACTGCTCCAGCACCGAGGGCGGCGCGGCGACCACGACCGTGCGGACCTTCTTACGCAGCAGCAGCTCACGGACGATCAGGCCGGCCTCGATCGTCTTGCCGAGGCCCGTGTCGTCAGCGATGAACAGGTTGACGCGCGGGAGGCGCAGCGCCTTGCGGAGCGGCTCCATCTGGTAGGCATCGATCTTGATGCCGGCGCGGAAGGGCGCCTGGAACAGCGTCGGGTCGGTGGCGGTGACTCGGCTCCAGCGCAGCGTGTGGAGGAAGGCGGCGAAGCGGTCGGGCGCGTCGAAGCCACGCTGGGCGAGTCCGGCCCAGCCCTCCTCGCCGAGGATCTGGCGGTCCGGCTCATAGTCCCAGAGCACCTCGAGCGACTGGCCCTGGGCGTCGTCGTCGGCGCAGGAGAGGCGGACGCGGGAGGTCTGGCCGGGGAGCGCTGGGGCAATCACTTGATCGACGAGCCAGGTGCGCGCGCGCACGTGCACGAGCTGCCCGACCTCGGGGGTGTTCAGTGGAAGATCCGAGTACGTCACTGGCATTCTCTCAGGCGTAGCGGTGCTCTGGCCTCATAGGGCGCTCGATGCGTACGCTGGTGTATCACGGTGGTGCGGGCGTGTCTGGACGTCGATAGCCCTGGGTAGAGTGTAGCCCATTGTATCGTGCACATATGCGCCCTGCATACGGGGGATGTCAGCTTCGAGCCCCGCCGGGGTCAGCGAGGCGCACGGAGGCAAGGTTCCAGTCAGAGGAGGGCCGCACACTCCGCGGACGCGGCGGGAGCGAGGCCAAGAGGTTGGACGAGAGCCAGGGCGCCGGCCTTCGCTCCACAGTTATGTGGGAGTGCCACGGTACCGAAACGACTATAGCACCGCGCCGCGTGCCCGGCAAGTGCGCCGGCGAGTCGGTTGTAGCACATGTTGGCGACGGGAGCATAGAGCGCTGCCGCCAAGACATCGGGCGCAGCGCTGCATCTATGAAGATACATCTCATAAGAGGCAAGGGATACGACGACAATGGCATGTCTCAAAGCCAGCAGCCATGTCGGAATGTCCGACACGGCAATCGTGTAAGACTGTAGCTGCCTCACCACAAGGCTGAGAGGCACGATGGCGGCTGTTCGTATCGCTTTACGGCTCCGTACCCCATCGCTCTTCGTCTTCGGCGTACTCGGTCACACGCTCAATAGCGTACGCCTCGCCCTCGGCCGCGTCGTCGAAGACGCTGACCTCGATCAACCCCTCGATCGCGACGCGCTCGCCGTCTTCTGTGGCGATAGTCGCCTCGATGATCTCGCAGCTGTAGACGTCGTCGATGACTATATACTGGCCCTTCTTCCACTTCACCAGCGTGCGCCTGGCGTTTTTGAACGGGTTGTTGACGATGGTGCTGCCGTCTGAGGCCCGCACGAGAATAGGTGGCCCAAATGAGCGCGCGGGCTCTTCAGGCTTCAGCGGGTTCTTCATCCCCTCGAACGGGTTCCTCACGCGATTCCTCCCGTCGCAGACGATAGATCTGGCACCGCCCCGCTCTCACCTTTTTTCTCGGCCAGCGCCTTCCTGAGCGTCTCCTGATGCTGCTCCGGCATGTCGCTTGCGGTGCTGGCCTCACGCACGGCGTCGTAGAACAGGTATCGATCGTCGGTCGAGATGTCCTTGATCGTCGTGGTATCCATGACCGAGCGTGCCTGCTTTTGCAGCCCAGTCAGCGGCACGCGCTCCATTCCGGGCGCCATAGGGAGATTCGTGCGGTTGATTGCCATAGATCCTCCTGGTCGTCCTCGTTGTCGGCTGAGAACCGCTTAGTGCTGGAGAGGCGAGATGACGTTCTGAACCCCGCAGAGGTCTTCACCGCATCTGGTGAAAAGAAACTTCGAAGGTTCGCAACCAAATCGGCTCGTGTCTCACGCGATCTGTTCTCTATGAGGCATCTTCTTCACAGGCAGTGTACGGCACCCTTACGGGCACATATGTGGAAACCTCGGCACTAATCCCCTACGAAGCGGGGAGGCTCTTCGAAGCATCTAGTGGTTTGACAAGAGGATATGCACTAAATGCAGATAGCTTATATGGATCGCAATCTGGGGTTTACGGTGTCCTGATACAGAAAACGGTTGACACCGTGCGAGCCATACTCGTCCAATGGGATCAAGGTGCCAGTGCCGCGATACTGGCACAGCAATACGGACTTCACCCACATACAGTCCGCAACATTAGGCAACGCAGTATCCGGAAGCACATCGAATAACCCTATGTATTAGCCAACGTGGCACATTCGACTTGGACGTGGTCGGGCACTACGCGCGGCCCGATCTCTTTCAGTTGACCGTGAACACGCGGGCATCTACGGCCGTGCAGTTCACGGATAAGGCGTGACGCATCATCGGTTTCCACTCAAACAGTCGCGCGTGGCGCTCGTTGCGAGCAGTGTAGACATACGCCACCAGAGAGCACTCCTTCATCTCCCACGTTCCCGTGTCGGACATTCCGACACCCGGCAGAGAGGCGCACACCTTCATCTCCCACTTTCCTTTGTCGGACATTCCGACGGAGGGAGGTAGCGTACGCGTTTCTCGCAGTACCGGTCAGCCCTCAAGTGACGCAGCGGCGACCCTTACAAGTCTCGGCAGGAAACAGCTACGGCTAGTGCACATTTGCGCCTGACACCATGCCCTACAGTCAGTGCTGATGCGGCTACTGCCGTAGGCGTATTTCGACTATCGAAAGGGACCCTCATGGCCGAGCGTTTCACCAAACTCCCTCGCTGGACGCGCATCGCCTTGATCGCTATCGCCGCGTTTGTTCTTCTCTGCTGCTGCATGGGCGCGTTTCTGAACTACGCCAGCAGCGAGGGAGCTAAGTCCATTGCTACAGAGACGGCCCAAGCGGCCGCAGCGGCCGCCACAGGTACTATCGCCGCTGCACCTGGCGCTACTGCGCAGGCACTGCAAGAGAGCACCGCAACGGCGGAGACACGAGCTGTCCAGGCTACGGCCACTGACGAGGCGCGGCGTGATGCGGCTACGGCGACACGTGTCGCGGCAGAAACGGCCACGGCGGAAGTAGAGCTCGCCGCGACTGCGACCGCGGAGGCCATACCGACAATGACCGCTCAGGCAGAGCTAGACGCTACGATGACGGTCGTCGCAGCGGCTACAGCTGAGGCAGCAGCAACGGCGGAGGCGATCGCCGAAGCGACTGCGGTGGTCGTGCAGACCGCGGAGGCGCGAGCTGGTGCGACAGCGACTGCCGAGGCGTACGAGGCGAACTACGAGCAGATTGATGTCCGCGAGCTCATCAAGAACCCGAAGAAGTTCGTCGGCGCTAAGCTTCGGATCAAGGGGCAGATCTTCAACATTGACGAGGCTGACGGCACAACGTTCATGCAGCTCTGGGTTCAGGTGCCAGGTGGAAGCGAGTGGGATCGTGAGGCGATCGCCGTGGTGTTCGACAACGCGCTCGAAGGCGTATATGAAGACGACTACGTCATTGTCTACGGCACCGGCGATGGGACGTTTGAGGGAACAAACTCGTACGGCGGTACGATTGAGCAGCCGCTCGTCAATGCCGAGATGGTGCGGTACTGAGTCGCTTGCACCCTGGTATCCTGCGTCCACCATTGCCGCTGACTGATAGAAAGGCGGGGCACTGAGACCTGATCGGTCTGCCTGCAGCGTACTAGACGCACAAATCCCGAAGGTGTTACCCTCGGGATTTGGCTTTCTGATACCTTGGAGCCGGTGGTCGGGGTCGAACCGACGACCTGCTGTTTACGAAACAGCTGCTCTGCCACTGAGCTACACCGGCGCACTCACGCGCTTCGGTATTGTAGCACAGAGCGACCGAGCGTGCAACTGGCAGCGCCGCTAAACGCCCCCCGGCTGAGGGGGGGGCGCGGGTGGTATAATGTTGGGTGGCGCTGCTGGTGGCACGCCGCCGCTGGAGCGAATCTCCAGAGGAACTTCCCGACTCCCAGCCCGCGCAAGCGGAAGGCCGCCCTGCGAAACAGCAAGCAGGGGCGCGGCGGCGGTAACGCGGCCGCGACGCAAGACGGCAACAGAGAGCAGACCCGCCGCCCAGCGGTGAGGGGTGAAAGGGTGCGGTAAGAGCGCACCAGCGCCGGCAGCGATGTCGGCGGCTAGGCGACTGCGCCGGCTGATGGGGAGCAAGGTGCGTGGGGCGGGCTCATCGCGTGGGAGCTCGGGGGTGACCCCGGGCGCTACCACCACCGCGCTCGCTCGCATCGCAGCCGCGACGGCGACGGCGGGTAACACCCGTCAGACCAGGAGCGGCCCGCGCCTCGCGCGGAGAGAGATGGCGGCGCACGACAGAATCGGGGGTACCGCCACCAGCAGTCCACCACCCGCGGGGTGCGGGGCAGGGGCCACACGGCTCTTGCCACGCACCCCACTTTTCTACGCCTCCCGTTACCTGTTTGCCACGGTAAATTGAGACATTACGACACAACACCCCCCACCATTCGTTACAATCCAATCACACTTTTATCAACCCATAGCCGAGCTGCACACGTGCAGCCCAGACCAGGCTTGAGGTGAGCGGGGGCCATAGGAGCGCTCCACGTATTTGACAGGCCTCTGGCGCCTACGCACGCGCTGTCCTCAGTGATGACGTGACACGAGTCCGATAGGAGGGCCCCTATGATCACACGCAGGCAGTTCTTCAAGATCGGCATGGCCGGGACCGCGCTGATGCTGCTCGATATCAGAGCCGGCGTGCGCCACGTTGCCTACGCCGCCATCCCGGGTGGCACCCTCACGCCGTCAGCCATCGCGAAGTTCCAGACGCCCCTGCTCGTCCCGCCCGCCATGCCGCGCGCAGGGAAGATCAACGCCAGGGGGGCCAAGAACGCCGACTACTACGAGATCGCGGTGCGCCAGTTCGAGCAGCAGATCCTGCCGCCCGGCCTCCCCAAGACCACAGTCTGGGGCTATGGCCCCGCTAAGGCCCAGAACGGGCCGCAGATCTTCAATGCGCCCTCGCTCACGATCGAGGCCAAGCACCGCAGCCCGGTGGTCGTGAAGTGGATCAACCAGCTGCGCACCAACCCCACCGACCCGAACTCGGCCTACCTGCCGCACCTGCTGCCGGTGGACCCGACGCTGCACTGGGCCAACCCGCCCGGCGGCATAGACGGCCGCGACAGGCGCCCCTCCTTCGAGAGCACGCCCGAACCATACACCGGCCCGGTGCCGCTCGTCACCCACGTTCACGGCGCCGTCGGCATTGGCGACGAGAGCGACGGCTACGCCGAGGCGTGGTACCTGCCCAAGGCCGCGGGCATCCCGCAAGGCTACGCCACTGAGGGCACCTGGTACAGCTTCTTCAAGAACAAGGCCCTGACGAAGTTCGACACGGCCTGGGATCCCGGCAGTGCCACTTTCGTCTACCCCAACACCCAGCGCGCCTCGACGATCTGGTACCACGACCACGCGCTCGGCATGACGCGCCTCAACGTCTACGCTGGGCCGGCCGGCTTCTTCATCATCCGCGGCGGCCCCGAGGGGGACGGCGCCGCGCTGGATACGCGCACTGGCGCCAGGGCAGTGCTGCCCGGGCCCGCCCCCGCGCTGGGCGATGCGCCGAACACGCCCTACTACGAGATCCCGCTCGCCATCCAGGACCGCGCGTTCAACACGGACGGCTCGCTGTTCTACCCCGACTCGCGCGCGTTCTTCGACGACATCACGGGGCCGTACATCCCTACAACCGATGTCTCGCCGATCTGGAACCCCGAGTTCTTCGGCAACTGCATGATGGTCAACGGCAACACCTGGCCCTATCTCACCGTCGAGCAGCGCCGCTACCGCTTCCGCATCCTCAACGGCTGCAACTCGCGCTTCCTGATCCTGAGCTTCGGCAACATCCCGGGCGTCCAGGTCTGGCAGATCGGCAACGAGGGCGGCTTCCTCGCCGCACCGGTGAACATCACGGCCAACAGCGGCAACACCCTGCTGCTTGGTCCCGCCGAGCGCGCCGATGTGATTGTGGACTTCGGCGGCGTCCAGCCGGGCGAGTACGTCCTGGGCAACATTGGGCCGGATGAGCCCTTCGGCGGCGGCATCCCCGGCAACGACTTCGAGCCGGCCGACCTGGAGAGCACCGGCCAGGTAATGCAGTTCCGCGTGGTGCCCGCCGCAGCGCCCGACCTGACCACGCCGCCGCAGTTCCTCGGCCTCCCGCTGATCACGCCGCTTGCAGGGGGAACGTCCCGGCCGCTCGCCCTGCTTGAGAAGATGTCCGAGTACCCGTCGTTCAACGGCCCTGCCGAGGCGGTGCTCGGTACGGTTGCGGACGACATGGCCATGCACCGCATGTGGGGCGACCAGGTCACCGAGAATCCGGCCAGCGGCGCCACGGAGGTGTGGGAGTTCTACAACTTCACCGCCGACGCCCACCCCATGCACATCCACGACGTGCTGTTCCAGGTGGTGGACCGCGAGCCGATAGAGTTCAGTGAGGACATGGGGCACATCCACGACATCACCCTCCAGGGCGGGGCGCGGCCCCCGGAGGCCTGGGAGAACGGCTGGAAGGAGACCGTCATCGCCTACCCCGGCGAGGTCACGCGTGTCAGGATGCGCTTCGAGGGGGAAGGCCAGTACGTCTGGCACTGCCACATCGTCGAGCACGAGGACAACGAGATGATGCGGCCGTACCGCATCGGGCCGATCCAGCCGGGCCAGCCGGAGGACGGCGGGATGTAGCCGCCAACAGCGAAGGGCCTGGGTTCTCCCCAGGCCCTTCGAACGCATAGCACCCGCGCCTACCGGTACGCGAACAGCCCATCGACCGCCGCCAGCAGCTCGCGCAGGTTGCTCACCACGTGCACCCCGTCGCACAGCGGCCCATAGACGTGCATGTGGTTGTCCTCGCGCTGCCACTGCCAGCGCTGCTCCGGGTTGAACCAGACCACCTTGTGCGCCCGCCGCTTGATCGCCTCGAAGTCCTGTGTGTTCGGCGGCCCCATGTGATCGTCCCCGTCGCCGAGGAAGATCACCGTGGTGCGCTGGTCCACCGCGTCCATGTGATCCTTGACCAGCGTCCCCAGGCACGCGCCCAGGCTCGTCTGCCACGGCCCGCCCTGCACACGGCTGCGCACCACCTGCACCGCCTCCTCAGGCCGCAGCTCCTCGAAGTCGCTCCGCACGTCGGCGAGGGTGCGGTAGTACACGAACGGCCGCGTCCGGCTGATCTGGTCCTGCAGCGCGTACACCAGCAGCAGCATGAAGCGGCTCGCCCGCTCCACCGAGCCGGACACGTCGCAGACCACCGTCAGGCGCGGCTTGAGGTGCTTGCGGCGGTGGCGGATCTCCACCGGCACCGCGCCGTAGCGCAGGTTGGCCCGGATCGTCCCCTTGGCATCGAGCGTGCCCTTGCTGGCGCGCTTCTGGCGCAGGGCCACCCGCGTGCGCAGCTGAGCCGCCAGCCGCTGGATCACCTTGCGGATATCGTCCAGGTCCTGCTCGCCCATGTACTCGAACGGCCGGTCCAGCAGGTCCTCGCCGGGGGGCTGCTTGCGCTGCTCCTCGGCCTCACGCTCGGCCATGCCGCTGCCCACCTCGCGCGCGATCTGCTGCCCCAGGGCCTGCTGGTTCTCGCGCGCCTCCTCGGCCAGCTGCTGCAGCTGCTCCTCGCTGAAGCCGGCCTCGCGCAGCTTCTCCAGCAGCTCCTGCAGCAGCTCCTCGAGCCGGTCGAACTCCAGCTCGCGCAGCGCCCGCCGCACCGCCCACGCGCCCGGCGCGCTCGCCGGCATCTGCGACATGCTGGTGTTCTGGTCCAGGAACTCGCGCATCTGGCGGCTGCTCATACCCTGGCCGGTCATCATGGCCTCGAACAGCTGCCGCAGCTGCTCCGGCGTCATGCCCTCCATCATCTCCAGGAGCTGCTCGAGCAGCTTCTCCTGGTCCTCCGGCGACATCCCGCCGCCCGGCTGCTGCATCGGCGGCGGCGCCTCGCTGCCGAAGTAGCTCGGGAACAGCTTATCGAAGGTCGGCAGGTCGTGCGGCTCCTTCACCAGCGTGGCCCGCAGCGCCGAGCGGAAGATGCCCCTGTCGCCCACGCCCGCCACCTCGGCCGCCCGCAGCGCGTCGATGCTCTCGGCCACCGAGATGCGCACGCCCTGCGCCCGCAGGGCAGTGATAAACTGGACCACTCGCTCGTTCATTGGCTCTCGCCATCCCTTCCAGGGAGGTGTGGGGGCCTCGCCCCCACAGGTTCGTTCTCGGGGACCTGCGGCCCCCTCGCCCTCGCGCCTCCACACTACGGCCGGCAGCGGAAGAAAGAGAGGTCAGGCGCTCAGGCTGTGTCGGGCTTGCCGATGCCCAGGTGCTTCAGCCTTCAGCGTTCGTCCCCCACCATGCCGCTCTAGTTGTTCCCCCGGTAGCCGTGGAAGTCGTCCCGGTCGCGCCGGCGCCGCGGCTCCCCGCCGCCGCGCTCGCCCCGGTCCTCCCCCTCGCCGCTGGCGCGCTGGGTCGCGCGCTTCGCCTTCTGCAGATCGCTCTCGTACTTCAGCAGCACGTTCATCGTGGTGTCGAGCGTCTGGCGGTCCAGGCTCTTGGCGTTCAGCTCCAGCAGCGCCCGCGCCCAGTCCAGCGTCTCGGACACGCTCGGGTGCTTCTTCAGGTCCATGCCGCGCAGCCGCTGCACCAGCTCCACCGCCTGCTGCGCCAGCTTCGGCGGCAGCCCCGGCACCTTCAGATTCACGATCCGCACCTCGTTGTCGAGGTTCGGGTAGTCGATGTGGATGTAGAGGCAGCGCCGCTTCAGCGCCTCGGAGAGCTCGCGGGTGTTGTTGCTGGTCAGCAGCACCATCGGCTGGTGCTTGGCCTTGATCGTCCCCAGCTCCGGCACACTCACCTGGAAGTCGCTCAGCACCTCCAGCAGGAAGGCCTCGAACTCGGCGTCGGCGCGGTCGATCTCGTCGATCAGCAGCACCACAGGCTTCTCGCTCGTCAGCGCCCGCAGCAGCGGCCGCGGCAGCAGGAAGCGCTGCGAGAAGAAGACCTCCTCCTCGCCCGCCAGCCGGTCAGCCGCCTCGCGCAGCGTCTTGGCATCGCCCAGCACGTCGCCCAGCTTGTCGCGCAGCAGCTGGGTGTAGAGCAGCTGCTTGGCGTACTCCCACTCGTACAGCGCCTTGGTCTCGTCCAGGCCCTCGTAGCACTGGAGCCGGATCAGGTCGCGCCCGGTGGCCGCGGCCCACACCTTCGCCAGCTCGGTCTTGCCCACGCCGGCCGGCCCCTCGGCCAGCACCGGCTTGCCCAGCCGCTCGGCCAGGAAGACGGTGGTGGCGATCTCGTCCGACGCAATATACTGCTGCTCGCCCAGCCGCGGGCGCACGCTCTCGATCGAGTTGAACACGCTCTTCGCCTTTCTCTATTGAGTCTTGAGTCTTGAGGGCTCAAAACTCAGGACTCAAGACTCGCTCTCCGCCGGCCTCCCCAGCACAGTGTGCTCCATCGTCCCGGCGATATCGTCGGTGTCCAGCGTCACCGCCTGGAAGCGGCGCGGGTTGTGCCCAGGATTCACGCACCAGGTGCGCCCGATGCGCGCCGCGTACCTGCCGCTCTCCTCCGGCGCCTCGTGGATGTGGCCGTGCAGGGTCAGCGGGGGGGCGTGGCGCTCCACAAACGACCGCAGCGCCCGGCTGCCCACGTGCCGTCCGCGCGGCATCTGGTCAAGCGGCGTGTCGGCCGGCGGGGTGTGGCACACATACACCGTCAGCGCCGGCTCGCTCCACAGCGCCAGAGCCTCCAGCGACTCCGCGATGCTCGGCAGCGCCGCAAGCTCCTCGTGCGTGGCCGGCACGACCGCCCCGCCCGCACTGGTGTAGGCCATCGCGAAGCTGTACGCGTGCGCGTTTCGGTCGCCCGGGGCGTCCAGCCGCTCGTAGTCCTTGATGCTGAACGGCGTGATCGGGACGCACGCGTAGCCGGCCAGCCAGAGGCCTGCCAGCTCGCCTGCTTCACCCTCCTCCTCTCCCGCACGCGGATGCGGCGCGGCGAGCTGGTCTGCGGCTGTAGGATGCGCGAGTGTGAGGACGCGCTCGTGGATATTGACGGCCAGGCCGGCGGCCTCCAGCGGCTCCAGCGCTGCCACCGCCGCGGCCCAGTCATCGTTCCCCGGTAGGAGGTAGATGTCGATCGCCGGGTGCCGCGCCCGAAACGCCGCCAGCAGGGGGCCTAGATACTGTTCTACGAAGTCGCGCTGCCGCCGGATGGCGTCGCTGCGGGCCGAGGTGTGTGGGAGCAGGTCCCCGCCGACGATCGCCGCCCGCGCGCCGTAGGCCACCGCGAGCTCCAGCAGGGCGCGGTACGAGCCGAGGTCACCGTGCAGGTCGGCGGTGTAAGCCAGGCGCATGGGCTACCTCGCGGGTGGGATCAATGCGAAAAGTATAGCACGCCCAACCGCGTTTTGGTGGCTGTGGACCCCACCCTAGCTGAAAGAGTAGGCGGCGCTCACCTCGCCGCAGAAGTGGTATCATAGCGCCGCATGAGCACTCATTCCGCTGCGCGCCGGCGCTTCCGCGCCCTCATCCGCCGCCCCGAGCACGAGCTCGACCTGGCGGAGGCGGCGCTGTGCATCGCGTGGGAGGACCAGGGCGCCTGCGACGTCGCCGGGTCGCTGCGCGAGCTCGACCGCATCGCCGGCGAGGCCCGCACGCGCATCGCCGGCGCCCACGAGCCGGCCGAGGTGGTCCAGGCCCTCGGCGCCTACCTGTTCGGCGAGCTCGGGTTTCACGGCAACACCCAGCGCTACAGCGAACCGCGCAACAGCTTCCTGGACCGGGTGCTCGAGACGCGCACGGGTCTGCCGATCGCGCTCTCGGCGATCTACATCGAGGTCAGCCGGCGCCTGGGGCTCCCCGTGGCCGGGCTGGCGCTCCCAGGCCACTTCCTCGCGCAGTACCTGGGCAGTGATCCGATCTACATCGACCCGTTCTACCGCGGGCGCCTCTGGAGCTACGCCGAGTGCGAGGCTCAGGTGGTCACGTTCTATGGCCAGGTCACGCCCGCGCTGATGCGCCAGGTGATGGTGCCGCCGAGCAAGGCCGCCATCCTCGAGCGCATGCTGCGCAACCTCAAGGGCGCCTACCTCCAGCGTGAAGATCTCCCGCGCGCCCTCGCGGTCGTGGAGCGCATCCTGGCGCTCGCCCCGGACGACCTCGCCGAGCTGCGCGATCGCGGCCTGCTCCTGGCCCGCGCCGGCCACATCCCCGCCGCGCTCGAAGACCTGGAGCGCTACGCCCGCCTCGCCCCGCACGCCCCCGACCTCGATGCTGTCCGCCAGCAGGCCCGCGCCCTCGTCGACCAGTCGGCAAAGCTCAACTAGAGGGTTCCTCACAAACTCATCAGTTTGGTGGCAGGTTTCAGGGAGGGCAGGTCCTCCCTGGCCCTCCCCGCGAACCACTTTTGTCGTTTGGTCTAGGAACGCACTCAGCACTTAGTGCGCTCTGCTTCGCCGCAAGACTCACAGCCCAAGTCTCAAGACTCAAGCCTCAGGCCTCAAGACTCAGTACTCCACCGTCACGCCCTTCGCCTCGCCGAAGAAATCCAGCAGCGTCCCATCCCGCACCTCCTCGCCCAGGGCCCGCGCGTTCACCCGCACGTCGGCCACCTCGATCTCGTCCACGAAGCGGAAGATGCGAGCCGCGTCGCGCGTGTAGATCGCCGCCGACAGACAGCCCGCCGCCGGCGCGGCCGCCGCCAGCGCCTCTTCGAAGCTCTCCACACGAGTCACCGCGAGCACCGGCCCCAGCACCCCTGCGCAGGCCGCGCGCATCTCAGGTCGGCAGCGGTCCAGCACCGCGGGCGCCACGAACAGCCCGCGCGCCAGCCCTCCCTCGTGCTCACGCCCCCCGCCGCAGAGCAGCTCAGCCCCCTCGGCCCTGGCCTCGGCCACGTAGTCCAGCACCACGCGCAGCCGCGCCTCGCTCGCCAGCGGCCCCATCTCAGCTCCCTCGGCGGCCCCGGGCCCCAGCCGCAGCGCCGCCAGCGCTCCCACCAGCTTCTCCAGGAACGCGTCCGCCACCGGGTGCATCAGGATCACGCGGCCCGTCGCGGCCCGCCGCTGCCCCGCCTCGCCGAAGGCGCCCGCCAGCACCCCCGCCAGCGCCCGGTCCAGATCGGCATCATCCAGCACCAGCGCAGGGTTGGCGCCGCCCCCCGCGCGCCACACCGGCACGCCGCGCTCAACCGCAGCGCGACGCGCCTCGGCGATGTCCTCGCCGAGCGCCACGGCCCGCACCGCAACCTGCCCCACCAGCGGGGGCGCCAGATCGGACGCGGCGCCGTGCACTACGTTCAGCACGCCCGCCGGCGCCCCCGCATCCGCGAAGCAGCGCGCCACCAGCTCGGCCGTGGCCGGCGTAGCGAGCGAGGGCACCAGCACCACGCTGTTCCCCGCGGCCAGCGCCGCCGCGAGCTGCCCCGCCGGGTCGGCCGCTGGCCGGAGCCACGAGCTGAACAGCACCGCCACGCCCAGGGGCTGCCGCACCACGTAGGCCAGGCTCTCCGGCAGCGGCGACAGGAGATTCTCGTGCACCGGCCGCCGTCCCTGCGACGCCGCCAGCTCGACCAGCTCGACGGCGCTCCGCACCTCAGCGCGCGCCTCGCGCAGCAGCTTGCCCTGCTCCCGCGTCAGCGCAGCGGCGATCTCCTCCGCACGCTCGGCCATCAGCCGCGCCGCCCGCGCCACCATCGCCCCGCGCACCCCCGCCGCTGTCCGCCGCCAGGATCGGTACGCGCCCGCCGCAGCCTCGGCGGCGGCCAGCGCCTCGGCTGCCGTCGAGAGCGGCGTCTCCCCGATCACATCGCCCACGTCCGCCGGGTTGACGTTCGCCACGCGCCCTGCCCCGCCCGAGACGACCCACGCGCCGCCGATGAAGTTACGGTAGATCTCCATAGGGAACCTCCCTCATACCCCAGACACCGACGCGCGGCGTCTATCTCAACCGACCACGCATCATCCCCCGCGCGTACTGGCTGGTGGAAAGAGAAGCGCTTCCGCAAGCCTCAATGACGCTCTAACTCGGCTACGTTATACCAGAAAATAGGCGCCGCCGCGCGCACCCCCCGCGCCCGCCTGCCGAAGCCGCGGTGTTTCACCTGAGTTGCCCCGCCGCCGGTTGGCTGCTACGATACCTGTGTGGGCGCCGGCCCGTCGTCTGACATCGCACCCGAAGGAGCGAGCATGAACCGAACCGCACGTGCGCTCTCCCTGGTGCTCCTCTCCGCACTCGCGCTGGTCTCCTGCGGGCTCGCGCCCGAGGTCCCCACCCCTCCACCCGTGCCCACCCCGCTCCCCACCGCCGAGCCGCTCCCCACCGCCGAGCCGCTCCCCACCGCCGAGCCGGCCACGCCCGCGCCCGCCCTCGAACAGGTGACCATCGACTCGCTCGAGACCTACAGCGACCCGGCCGGCCTGTTCTCGCTCAGCGTCCCCGCCGGGTGGCAGCGGCGCGACAGGAGCACCGCCGAGGCGCGCCTCCTGACCTGGACCGACCCGGCCGAGAACGCGCTGATTATCGTGTCCGTCACCGAGGCCCCCGCCGGATTGCCGCCCGCGGAGCTACGCGCCCGCCTCACCACCTTCGTCGAGACCTTCCAGGGCCAGCAGGATTTCGCTATGGACCCCCCCGAGGAGCTCCAGGGCGGTGTGCAGATCGTCTGGAGCTACACCGCCCAGGCCACCGGCGGCGTCGAGGCGCGGCTGCTCGCCAACAGCTTCATCTCCCAGGACGGCGACAAGCTCTCGGTGCTCACCTTCGGCGTCCCCGAGGAGCAGCTCGACCGCCTCAGAGAGCCCCTCGACCAGATGCGCGACTCCTACCGCGTGGAGCCGTCCGTCGCCCTCAGCCCCGCAGACGACATCGATCGCGTCGAGTTCGACTTCGCCGAAGCTGCAGGCGGCTGGGTCACCGACGACACCGCGGAGCTGCGCGCCGCCGTGGAGGGAGGCGTCTACCGCATCACCCTGCGTACCACCAACAGCTACTACCTCAGCGCGCCCAGCCTCGCACCGGTCGACGACACGACCGTCAGCGGTATCGTGCTGGTCGAGGGAAATGCGCGCGCCGGGCTGGCCCTGCGCCTGAGCCAGGATGCAGACGGCAGAAAGACCTACTACGCGTGCTGGATCGATGCCACAGACCTGTTCGGCTGCTTCGTCTCCGTGGCCGACCAGTGGACCACCCTGCTGGAGCCCGCCACGAGCCCCGCTATCCGCCCCGGCGCCGCGAACAGCCTCACCCTCACTGCCGTCGACGACACCATCACCTTCGCTGTCAACGGCACCGAGCTCGCCCGCCTCACCGATGCCCGGGTGGCCGAGGGCGGCCCGGCCGTCTACCTCGAGAACTTCGATACCGAGGCCGGCGCGGCCTTCGACGACATCGCGGTCGTTACACCGCGTTAGGGGTGCGTTTGCCGCGAGCCACCTTTTCTACTATAATGACGCCACTACGGCGGTTAATGCGCGCCGATCTTATGCTGCGCGCGAATACGAGCGATGTCTGGCCCGGGAGTGGACGCTGGTCGGTACGGCGCCCGTTGTTGCCTGGGGCAGATGCGAAGAGCGAGAGCCATGAGCCAGCTTGGCGAGCGATTGCGCCTGGCGCGGGAGAGCCAGGGGATCAGCCTGTCACAGGCCGCCGCTGAAACCCGCATCCTGCAGCGCTACCTTGTCGCCCTCGAGGACGGGGATTATATCAACCTCCCCGGAGACGTATACACCCGGGGCTTCTTACGCAACTACGCAGCGTTCCTCGGGTTCACAGCCGAGGAGCTGATCGAGCTGTACCGCAACGAGCGGGGCCACACCGAGCCGATCCAGGTTGTGCCGGCCACCTCCTCCCCTCGCATCCGCAGCTTCTTTGCACCCAGCTTCGTCGGCGTCTTCTTCGTGGTGCTCGCGCTCGTGGGCGTGAGCTACTTGGTGCTGAGCGCCACCAACCGCATTGGCGAGAGCGCATCCCTCGAGGACGCGCAGGCCTTCGTGCCGACCAGCGCGCCCGAGCCGAGCCCGCTCCCGACGAACGCCCCTGAGCCGTCCGTCGAGCCAACCCGCCTCCCGATCGTCGCCGCGGCTCCCACCTCAGGCCCCGCTGGCCCGTCTGGCGCGGCGCCGCTTGGCCCGGCCGGGGGCGCCCCGACCACGGCCCCGGCCCTCACCCCCACAGCGGGGGCAACCACCCAGGGGGCGCCGATCGTGCTCGAGGTTCGCATCGATGGCGGCGACCACCGCGGCTCCTGGCTCGAGATCAAGACCGACGGCACATCTGTCTACCGCAAGGTCCTCGGCCCGGCCCAGTCCGTGCAGTACAATGCCCAGCGCGATGTGTCCGTCAAGGCCGGCAACGCCGCGGTCGTCACGGTGGTGGTGAACGGCCAGGAGCAGCGCCTCGGGGATGTGGCCGGCGAAGTCGTGACATTCTCCTGGCCGCCGTAGGCGCCCGCAGCCGCAGTGTACGCCGAGCGCGCAGAGAGCACAGAGGCCGAGGGCTATGCCTTCGCTCTGTGCCCTCTGCGTTCTCTGTGGCAGAAATGAGAGGAAGTAAATGCCCGCTGAAAGCACATTTGATATTGTGTCCGAGTTCGACCGCCAGGAGATCGTCAACGTCGTAGACCAGACGCTGCGTGAGGTCCGCTCGCGCTACGATCTGAAGGACAGCAACACCACGCTCGACCTGGCCGAGAAAGAGCTGACGATCACCACTGAGTCCGAGATGCACCTCGCGGCCGTTCGCGACATCCTGCAGACCAAGGCCCTGCGCCGCAATCTGTCGCTCAAGATCTTCTCCTACGGCGACATGCAGGATGTCAGCGGCGGGCGCGTGCGCCAGGTCATCGCCCTCCAGCAGGGGATCCCCGAGGAGGTCGCCAAGAAGCTCCAGAAGCTCATTCGCGACAGCTTCCCCAAGGTCCAGCCACGCATTCAGGGTGAGGCCCTGCGCGTCGGCAGCAAGAGCCGTGATGAGCTCCAGGGGGTCATCCGCCTCGTCAAGGAGCGCCAGGACGACTTCACCGTGCCGTTGCAGTTCACAAACTACCGCTAGCACGCCTTCCACCGACGGCGGGGGCTCCGGGGGCGCAGCCCCCGACAAGCTCTTCACCCGTCCCCTCGCCTGAGAAGCGGGGGCTCCGGGGGCGCAGCCCCCGACAAGCAAATAACCCCTCCCTTGATAGGGAGACAGACACAGAAATAAATGAAATACCATATCATCACACTTGGTTGCCCCAAAAACCAGGTCGATAGCGAGGGAATGAGCGGCGTCCTCGCCACGCAGGGCCACACCCAGGCTGAGCGCATCGAGGAAGCCGACGTCGTCATCGTCAACACCTGCTCGTTCATCGCCGCCGCGCGTGACGAGACCGTGGAAGTGCTCCGCGGCGTCGGGGCGCAGCTCGCCCCCGGGCAGCGCCTGATCGCCGCTGGCTGCATGGCCGAGAGCCACGGCGCTGTGGTGGGGGCCGTCCCCGGCGTGGACGCCATCCTCGGCACAAAGCAGTGGATGCAGATCGGCGAGCTCGTCGCGGCGCGCAAGACGCCTGATACCGGCATGGTCATCCCTCTGGAGGTGGCGCCGAAGGCTCCCGCGCGGCCTGCCGCAGTGATCGAGCTCGAGCCTCACGACTCGAGCCTCATCGCTCAAGGCTCAAGCCTCACGACTCAAGCTTTAGACGGAACCTACGCAGACTGGCGCACCGCCCAGATCGCGCGCCACGCCGCCGGGCCATCGGCCTACCTGAAGATCTCGGACGGCTGCAACCTGCGCTGCGCCTTCTGCACCATCCCGTCGTTCAAGGGCGACATGCGCTCCAAGCCCATGGGCGCAGTGCTCGGCGAGGCACAGGAGCTCGCCGCACAGGGTGTCAGGGAGATCGTGCTGGTCGCCCAGCACCTCACCGACTACGGGCGCGACCTCAAGCTCAAGAGCGGCCTTGCCACGCTGCTGGACGAGCTGTGCCAGGTTCTTCCGCCCGACGTCTGGCTGCGCCTGATGTACGCCTACCCGCACGGGATCGACGAGCGCCTGATCGCCACCATGGCCAGCCGGCCCCAGATCTGCGCCTACCTCGACATGCCGCTCCAGCACGCCCACCCGGACACGCTGCGCCGCATGCGCCGCCCGCCGGACACCGACCGCACCAAAGGGATCATCCGTGACCTGCGCGCCGCTATGCCCGACATCGCCATGCGCTCGGGGTTCATCGTCGGCTTCCCCGGCGAGACGCGCGAGGAGTTCGTGGCGCTCACCGAGTTCCTCGAGGAGGTCCAGCTCGACCGCGTGGGCGTCTTCCGCTACTCGCAGGAGCCCGGCACGCACGCCGCCACCCTCCCCGGCCAGGTGCCGCAGCGCGTGATCGAGCGCCGCTGGCACGAGGTCATGCAGCTCCAGCAGCGCATCTCGCTCGAGCGCAACCGCCGCTGGCTCGGCCGCACGATCACAATGCTGGTGGAGGGCCAGGGAACGGCCGATGATGGTGCGCCGCTCGCAGTGGGGCGCTCGTTCCGCGACGCGCCCGAGGTGGACGGGCAGGTGTTCGCCTGGGGAACGGCGTCGGTCGGCAGCTTCGTGACCGTGCGCGTCACGCAGGCGCTCGAGTACGACCTGTGGGGCGAGATGGTATCCGCCTGAAACACGGAGGGGGCGGAAGGTGAGCGTCAGACGCTCATCTCCCACCCCCTCACGTGCTCTCCCCCTCGCCCTCGTCGTCTCTTCAAGCGGCGATGCGGGCCTGCAGCGTCTTTTGGAGCCGGCGCAGCTCGTTCGGGTTGTGGCGCGCCAGATAGTCCACCATGTAGTCTACCGCCGTCTCGCTGTAGTCGTCGAGCAGCCCGTCGAGCACCTGCTGGACCACCATCGTCACGAAGTCATCCTCGGTGATAGCCGGCGTGTAAACGTACGCCAGCCCCTCGCGGTGGCGGTGGAGCACGCCCTTCTCGGCCAGGCGGCTCATCGTGGTCATCACCGTGGTGTAGGCGATGTCCCGCGTCTGCGAGAGCTTGCGGTGGATCTTCTTCACGGTGCTGCGCTCGTCCTGCCAGACGATCTGCATAATGTCAGTCTCGAGCGGGCCAAGGACCTTAACCAGGCCATCCTTCGTCGGGCTGAAGCGGAAGCGCATGTTGAGGGGCATGTCCATCGACTCCTTTCAGGTGGCGCGTGTTGTTGCCGTGCAGCTCGTGAGAGTCTTGGCAAATACCTGATGGTGATGCGCCGCTTGACCACTGACGTTCGCTCGTATGCTGCGGCGTTCTACTTGCATCAAGTGTACTAGCGCGCAGCATACGCAACAATGACTCTGGATTACTGGCATATTGCCGGCAGATTACCGGAAGATTACAACGCACTGTCATACTACCGAGAGATGAAAAATGAGTCATCCTGACGAGCGCATCACCATCCAGGGCGCTATGCGCGCGGCGTTCCCGGCCGCCGAGGAGCGTGTGGCACGTTTCTACCAGATGATGGAGTACCACCTCGGCTGGCGCGATGAGTCCCTCGCCCCCGCCGACACCGACCCGGGCAAGCTGCTGCGCCCGCGCCTCTGCCTCCTGGCGTGCCGCGCGGCCGGGGCCGACCCGCGCCGCGCGCTGCCGGTGGCGGCGGGCATCCAGCTCATCCACGACTTCTCGCTGATCCACGACGACATCGAGGATAACAGCACCACGCGGCGCGGCCGCACGACGGTCTGGAAGCTGTGGGGGCTCGCGCAGGGGATCAATACCGGCGATGGGATGTTTTCCGTGGCCCACCTGGCGGTCCACGGCCTCGTCGATGCTGGCGTGTCCCCGCAGCTCACGCTCGAGGCGCTGCGCCGCTTCAGCCGCACTATCCTCACAATCTGCGAGGGGCAGTTCCTCGACATCGGCAACGAGGGCAACCTGGCGGTGAGCGAGGAGGGCTACCTGGCCATGATCCGCCGCAAGACGGCCGTGCTGATCGGGGCGTCAGTCGAGCTCGGCGCACTGGTGGGCGGTGCCGATGAGGAGACAGTCGAGGCGCTGGCAGACTTCGGCATCAACCTGGGGCTGGCGTTCCAGATCCAGGACGACGTGCTGGGCATCTGGGGCGAGCCGAGCATCACAGGGAAGCCCTTCGCCGCCGATCTCGTGCAGCGCAAGCTGAGCCTGCCGGTGATCCACGCGCTCGCGACGGCGCCGCGCCGCGCCCGGCTGGCCGAGCTGTACGCCCTACCAAACGGCGATGGCGACACGGTGGAGGAGATGCTGGGCATCCTGGAGCAGGCCCACTCCCGAGCTTACACCGAGCGGACGGCCGGACGCTTCACCGACGCGGCGATGGCGGCGCTCGCCCGGGCTCAGGGCGAGGCGCGGACCCTGGCCGAGATCCGCGCGATCGCCGAGGGGCTGCTGGGGCGCAGGAGCTGAGTGCTGAGTCTTGAGTCTTGAGTGCCTTGTCACCCTGAGCGAAGCGAAGGGTCTGTGAGGCAGTTGCTCCGCTTCGCTCAAGTCTCGCGCGTGTGCGAAGATCACTCGTCGCGCCGGTCGAGCATGTCGCGCAGCCGACGCGCCTGCTCCTCCATCTCTGCCGTCGACTCGGCCGTGGCGCGGCTGGCTCGCTCGGCGGCCTTCGCGAGGGACCGCAGACGCGTGAAGATGCTCAGCCCGCCGTCGAGAGCCGCGTCCTCGGCGCGCACACGGCGCGTAGCGTGGAGGATCAGCGCGAAGCCGATCATCGCGAAGCCTACCCCGGCGGCAGGAGCGGTGGCCGAGGTGTTGGGCAGCGGCACCACCGCCTGGGCGGGGCGCGTCGGCGGGCGAATCTCTGGCACGGGAGTAGCCACCGTACCGGGGGCGGCGCTCGTCGGGATGATCGTCACGCCGGGGAGCTGTGGCGCGAGATCATCCGGCGCACCCAGGTCCTCCTCCTCCGACACGATCACCGTCGGGGTTCCGCCGGCCACATCTGGCGCCGGGACGTTCGGGATCACACCCCCGTCCGCCGCCGTCGGCGTGGGGGTCGCGGCGGCCACATCAGGCACGGGTGCACCTTGCTCAGGTACATCCGTCGGCGTCGGGGGGAGGAACGGATCCGGTCCGGAGTCCGGCGCGCCTACGTCGTCCTCCTCGGTGATGACCGGTGTGGGAGTGCTGGCCTGCTGGAGCATCGCGGGCGCGGCAACCTGCACCACCACCGGCTCAGACGAAGCCGTGAACTGCCACTCGTTCTGCGCGAGCGCCTGGCTCACCGTGCTCGTGCCGGGCGCCACCTCGGGACGAACGCGCACGTCAATCCGGATCTGCGCGGCCTTGCCCTCCACCAGCGTCGCGGTGCACACCACGGGGTTGGCCACACTGCACGCGCCGTCGGGCATGGTCGCGGAGACGACCTCCAACTGCGAGTCGATGAAGTCGCGCACCTCGACCGGGCCTGAGCTCAGGCTAACGATCTGGAGCAGATAGCTGAAAGTCTCTCCCGTCATGACGCTCGCCGCCGAAGCGCTCTTGTCCAGCCGCAGGGACGCGTCACCAATGGCCCGCGCAGGTGGCTCGGCGGACGCCGGAGGTGCTGTCGTCGGCTCCGTGAGCACAACCTCGGTCGGGAGGGCTGTCGGCTCCGCGGGCACAGTCTCCGCCGTGGGATCAGATGCCGCGGTCTCCGCAGTTGGGTCTGCGGGCGCTGCCGGCTCCTCCGCAGTGGGGTCCGCCGGGAACGCCGGGACCTCTGCGGTTGGGTCGGTGGTATCCTGGAGGCGGGCGGGTACATCGGCCGCGCTCACCCCGCGGGGAGAGGCCCAGCGCAGCGCCTCGACGCCGCCAGCACCAAGGACGAGAACCACTCCAGCGGCCCCGACCAGGCGGGCGACTCTTTCTCTCTGTGAGCGCAGCACACGCATCCTCATAGCTCCCGTTTGCACATCTCTCCGTGGGAACTATAGCACGCGGGTTTACGCCCAAACATGACAGAATGCTTTCATCTCCGCATCCTGATGCTGAGCGCCGAGTACCCGCCCACCCCGGGCGGCGTGGGCGACTACACCCGTGCGCTGGGCCTAGCCCTCGCCGCCCGCGGCCATGACGTGTCGGTGCTGACGGGTGTGGAAGGCCGGCCCACGGTGATACGCCTCAGTCGTCCGGAGAGCACCCGCGCCGTAGACGACCTCGGCGCTACACCGGCGCCTACCAATCCACAATCCACAACCCACAATCCACCGTTCGGCTGGGGCTGGAAGAGCTGGCGGACCATCACCTCCGCACTGGCCGAGCTTCGCCCCGATGTGCTCCACGTCCAGTACCAGACCGGCGCGTACGACATGCACCCGGCGATCAACCTCCTGCCCTGGCGGTTGAAACGCATCCCCGATCGGCCGCTGGTGGCCGTCACGGCGCATGACCTGCTGCCGCCGTATCTCTTTCCCAAGGCCGGCCCGCTTCGCACCTGGGTGACGCGGCGGCTGCTGACGGACGCCGGCGCGGCGGTTGTGACGAACGAGGCGGATGCGGCGACCCTGCGCGGCTGGGGGCTGGCCCCGGCACTCATCCCGATCGGCTCGAACATCGCCGTGGCGCCGCCGCAGGGCTACAGCCGGGAGGCGTGGCGGGCACAGCTGGGGGTAGCGCCGGGCGAGACGCTGGTGGCCTTCTTCGGGCTGATATCGCGCACCAAGGGGCTGGACGCGCTGCTGGACGCCCTCGAGCGGCTGACGGATACACGGCTGCTGATCATCGGCGGGGAGGCGCCCGCGCCGCAGGACCGGGAGTACGCGGCGAGCATCAGGCGGCGGGTCGCCGAAGGTCCGCTGCGCGAGCGCGTGCGGATCACCGGTCACTGCACCGAGGAGCAGGTCTCGGCATATTTGCTGGCGGCTGATCTGGCGGCGCTGCCGTTCAGCGACGGCGCGAGCTTCCGGCGCGGGAGTCTGCTGGCGGCGCTAGCGCACGGCGTGCCCACCGTGACGACCGGAAAGGCTGAACGAGGAGCGCTGAAGGATGAAGCCAGGGCCGGAGCAAAGCAACGCGATGCAGATATTTCTCAGGCTCTTCAGCCTTTAGCCTTCGGCCTTCGTCCGCTGCGCGATGGAGAGAGCGTGCTGTTTGTCCCGCCGGGGGACGTGGGGGCGCTCGCGGGGGCGATCCAGCGGCTGGCGGAGGACGCGGCGCTGCGGGAGCGGCTCGGGGAGGCCGGGCGGGATCTCGCCGCACAGTTCGGCTGGGAGGCGATCGCCGTGCGACACGAGAAGCTCTACCAGGGGCGACGCTAGCCTGCTCCACCTTTCGGCGGAGCAGCCATCAGCCGTGCGGCATGCCCGCATGCCATCGCGGGCCGGATGCGCTCAGCACGACGATTGCATATAGTAGCACCAGATAACAGACTTGTCATTTGAGGAGCGGGACAATGCACACTGACGAGACAAACGAATACGGGTGCCCGCTTCGCAATCAGACCGGGGCGGCGGGCGTCCAGAACTTCATCGAGATCATCGCCGGGCTCTCGTCCGAACTGCGGGCAGCATTCGAGGCCGAGCGGAATGCGCGCCAGGAGGAGCTGGACTCCTACGTGGCGGTGTATGGATACCGCACATAGGCGGATCGTGCGGTCTGATATGAGAGAGGGCGCCGCCGGTGCGAGATACCGGCGGCGCCCTTCGCTATATCCGCGGGATGGCATCCCAGGCCACCTCGACCTGCGCCTGGGTCTGCTCAAGCGTGCCGCTGTTATCGATCACCACGTCGGCCTGAGCGGCGCGGCTCTCCTGGGGCGGCTGCGCGGTGATGCGCGTGTGAGCCTCCTCCTCGGACATCCCCCTGGTGGTGACAAGCCGCCGCACCTGCTGCTCGGTGTCGCACGTCACCACCCAGACCGCGTCGCACATGCCTTTCCAGCCGGCCTCGAGCAGCTTCACCGCATCGATCACCGCCACGCGAGGGGGTGCGTGCTGGGGGCCATGTGCTCCGCGAGAAGCGTGTGCCGCTGAGTCAAGCCAGCTCATGATCCACGCGTGTACGGCGGGGTGGACGAGCTGCTCCAGGCGGCGCAGGGCGGCGGGGTCGGAGAAGACGATCGCCCCGAGCCGCCGCCGGTCGATCGAACCGCCCGGCTCCACCAGCACGCCAGCGCCAAACGCCGCCACAATCTGCTCATAGACCACCTCGCCGGGACGCTGCAGCTCGTGGGTGACGCGGTCGGCGTCGATCACCTGGGCGCCGCGCTCGGCCAGCATCGCCAGCACCGTAGACTTGCCGCAGGCGATCCCGCCGGTGAGGCCGATCAAGTAAAGCCCTTTGTAGGGCATGCTACAGCTCCACGTACTCCTGCTTCACCAGCTCGGGCTCCGTCACGCCGAAGAGCGCCAGCAGCTCGCCGATCAGCTCCACCTTGTGCTCGGCGTCCTTGCGGCCCCAGGTGCGGCTCTTGATCTCCAGATACGGCCCCGGCTGATCGTGGCCCACCAGCGTGTCCAAATTCACGGCGAAGTCGGCGTCCTTGTAGAGGATGCGCCAGCGGCGGCGGCGCTTCTCGATCTCCGTCACCCGGTCGGGCTGGAAGTACTCGCGGTAGAAGCGCAGCGTGCGGTCGGCGTGGGCGGTATAGCGGGCGCGGCCGAGCAGGATGGCCGAGGGGAACTCCCCGCGCTCGGCCGGGTCGGTCAGGGTGATCGTGTACTTCGCCGCCTGGCGCGCGCCCGGGTCCACGCGGTGGTCCTCGCGGATGCGAAGGCGCCCCTTCTCCTCGTCATGCCAGAGGAAGTAGGTGTCGTACTGGGTGCGCTCGCTGGCCTTCGTGACCGTGATCGGCTCCTGGCCCATCAGCGCCGCGATCTGCTCGCCCTGCGCCGCATCGATGTGGGCCTTGACCTGCACCTCGAAGATCTCAGACTGGCGCACGCCGCCGATCGCCAGGATCTTGTCGAGCAGGTTCTCCTCGCGCTCGGCCAGAAAGGCATTGATACCGTCGGCGATCTGCTGCGCGCGCCGCAGGACGTTGGGCGCGTCCACCGTAAGCAGCTCACGGCCGCGCATCAGGAAGCGGCCGTCCACGATGGTGTCGCGCACATCGCCGGCGTGGGTGCTGTACACCAGCTGGGTGTAGATCGCGTCGTGGCCGTAGCTGTAGCGCGGCGCCGAGTGTAGCTTCCCGAGCTCCACCACGATGATGTCGGCGCGCTTGCCGGGCACCAGCGAGCCCACCAGGTGGTCCAGATGCGCCGCGCGGGCTCCGCTGGAGGTGGCGAGCGCCAGGGCCTCGCGGGCCGGCACGGCTGTCGGGTCACCGCTGGTGCCCTTCGGCAGCAGCGCCGCCAGATGGATCTCGGCGAACATATCCTGGTCATCATTCGAGGCCGGGCCGTCGGTACCGAGCCCGGCGCGCAGCCCGGCCTGGATGAAGCGGCGGTAGGGCGCGACCCCGCTGGCGAGCTTAAGGTTCGAGGTCGGGCAGGGGGCCACGCCCACCTGCCGCTCGCGCATGATGACAATATCCTCCTCGGTGGCGTGGACACAGTGGGCGGCGATGCAGCGCACGTCGAAGGCGCCGACGCGGTTGGCGTAGGCGATCGGCGTGAGCTCCTTCTCGGCGCGGCTCTCGGAGACCTCGCGGGCCGTCTCGGAGAGGTGCGTCACCAGCGGCACACCATAGCGCCGGCAGAGCGCGGCGGCCTCGTGGTAGATCGCGTCGGTGCAGGTGTAGGGCGCGTGCGGCGCGATGGTCGGCACGATCCGCTCGTGGCCGTGCCACTGCTCGATGAAGCGGCGGGCGCGATCGAGCCCATCGTCGAACGAGGGCGCGTCGGGGGTAGGTAGGCGCATTACCGTCTGGCCGCACACCGCGCGCATGCCCGCCTCATCGGCGGCGCGGGCCACCTCCTCCTCGTAGAAGTACATATCCACGAAGGTGGTGGTGCCGCCGCGGATCATCTCCGCGCAGGAGAGCTGCGTGCCGGTGTAGACGAACTCGGGGTTCACGAAGCGCCCCTCGACGGGGAACATATAGCCGAAGAGCCACACGTCGAGCTGCTGGTCGGCAACCACGCCGCGCAGCAGGCTCATGGGGACGTGGGCGTGCGCGTTGATCAGGCCCGGGAGCACCGCGCAGCCGGCGCAGTCCACCGTCTCGCGGGCCGTATAGCGCGCGGCAAGCTCCTCGGCAGGGCCGACGGCCACGATCTCGCGCCCGCGCACCGCCACGGCTCCGTTATAGAAAACGGCGCCGCTCGCGTCCATGGTCACGACGGCGCCGTTCACAAGCATCAGGTCTACGGGTTCACTCATCGATTCACCTCGCTCACTGTGCGGCTGCGGCGGGGGTGTTCGCCGCGGCGGGCCGCTCGTGCTGGTATAGGTAGGGGTGAAGGTCACCCGCAGGGACGAGGCGGGGCTGGCCAGGAATGAAGACGCCGTCGCAGCGAGAGCAGTAGGAGAGCTGCTCCCAGCGGGTGTGGGCGCGGTGCCAGCGTGCCACCTGGTGCTGGAGCAGCGAGTCGGCGCGCGCCTGGCGCCACACGAAGAACGCGTACACCCCGATGAACACCACCATGAACACCAGGATGGCGCTGAAGACTCCGCTGTCAGCCAGGCCGATGTTGGGCCGGCCGGGGACATCCATGCCCACCGCCATCACGAGGATCCCGACGACAGCGCCGGCAGTGAGCCCGGCGAGCGTGCTGACGAGCAGGGAGGCGCAGCCGAGGCTCCGGCCATGGTGACGTGGGCTGCGGGGCGCGGACAATTTATGAGACAACAACTCATCACTGGCAGCCTCACGCACCGTCCGCACGGCATCAGGCCGCGCGCAATTGGGACACACGTTCGCCCCCTCGTCAGATGTCATGGAAGTGCCCCTCTCTTGATTGATGGTGCCGGCGCCTCAGGAGACGCGGCGCTCGTGCTCGCCCTGTGCCACCAGTCGGTCGTACTCCTCGCGGCTGATGAACGTGCCGCCCTCGATCTGGCGGCTCACCTCGCGCTTCGCGCCGTCGTAGTCGATCTCGGCCCGCATCAGGCGGAAGCAGCGCGAGTCCATCATCTCCTTGATCAGCCGGTAGCCGGACGGCTCCTCGCCGTCGCCATACTCGATCGACAGGTCGTTGCGCGGGTCGACCCGCACGTGGACTGGCGCGCCGCAGCGGCTGCAGCGCACGTACAGGTGGATGGCCCCGTCACCGCGCGGCTGGCCGCCGCCGAACAGCCGTCGTAGAAAATCCATCGTCAGGCTCCTGCGCCTCTGCGGCTACTCCTCGGCGTGCTCGCGGCAGTGCGCGCAGCGGCCGGTGATCCCCAGGTGCCGGAGCTGCGCCTCAAAGCCGTAGCGCTCCAGCAAGAGGTTCTTCAGGACGCTGAGCACGTCGTCGGCGATCTCATCTTGCCCGCCGCACCCCTGGCAAATGAGATGGTGGTGAACATCGCCGTGGATGTACTCGTAGTGAACGGGCTGGCCGGCGACGACGATCGGGGCCACCAGGCCCACATCTTGCAGCCACTGGACAGTACGGTAGATCGTGGCAATGTTCACGTAGGGGTGGTGCGCAACCACAGCCGCGTGGATCTCCTCGGCGGTGAGGTGCCGGCGGCTACCCGTGATAACCTCCAGGACCATCAGGCGCTGGGGGGTCAGCCGGTGGCCCTGACGGCGGAGCTCCGCCGCATCATCGCTGTGGTGCATAGTGTCCTCGCCAGGTGATCTTCACGCTAGTATACCATGACCACCCGGCCCTCAGCCGCCCGTACCAACCGGTCCCACACTGCCAGCCCGAGCCCCTCGCGCTCCGGCGCCACGGCAAGGATCGCATCTACCCCGGCCGCATCGAGCTCGCGCATCGCGGCGAAGAGGCGCGCGGCGAGCTGAGCATTGTCGTCGCGCGCCCCTAGCTCGGCCACGCGCGCCCCGCTCCCCGCGAGAGTGGCCAAGTCCTCTGCGGCGGCCATCACGCCCACCGCACGTCCCTCGGCAGCCAGACGCTCCGCCTCTGCACGCATCTTCGCGATCGCGGCAGCGCGCGGCCCGGCGTACAGCGTGAGCGGCGCGCGCGGCGAGTAGTGCTTCAGCAGCATCCCGGGTGCGGGCGCCACCGCACCGCTCTCCTCAGCCGCCAGGTAGCGCGGCGTGTAGCTCAGGCCGGGAAGCAGCGCGCGCAGCACCTCGGCCGGCACGCCCCCAGGACGCAGCAGCGCCGGCGGGTCTGTCGTCAGGTCCACCACCGTGGACTCGACCCCGATCGCGGTCGGGCCGGCGTCGAGCACCACGTCCACCCGGCCGCGCAGGTCCTCCAGCACGTGCTGCGCGCTGGTGGGGCTGGGTCGCGAGAAGAGGTTAGCGCTCGGGGCCACCACGGGCGCGCCCGCGGCGGCGATCAGGGCGAGCGCCACCGGGTGCGACGGCACACGCACCGCCACGGTATCACCCCCAGCGGCCACGGCGGGCGGGATGTGCGGCCGGCGGCGCAGCACCAGCGTGAGCGGGCCGGGCCACAGGCGCCGCGCCAGGTCAGCCGCAACCTGCGGCGGGTCCAGCGCCACTGACGCAAGCTCTCCGGCCGTCGCCAGGTGGACGATCAGCGGGTCGGACGACGGGCGCCCCTTCGCGGCGAACACCCGCGCCACGGCGGCGGCGTCCAGGGCATGCGCGCCGAGCCCGTAGACGGTCTCGGTGGGGAAGGCCACCAGCCCTCCGGCCCGCAGCACCGCCGCCGCATCTGCGATCACGGAGGGATCTGGAGCGAGCGGGTCAATGGCGAGGACACGAGTTGTCGTTATGTAATCCACAATCACTTCAGCTCGTGGTAGCCGCGGCGGTAGTACAGCAGCGGCGAGCCCTCGCGCACCTCGGCGTCCACCACCTCGCCCACGAAGATCGTGTGGTCGCCACCATCAAATGTGTTGTGCAGGCGGCATTCGATCGCGGCCAGCGCATCGTCGAGCAGCGGCAGACCGAGCTGCCCTAGGCTGAAGGCCACCCCCATGAACTTATCGATGTTCGGCGTAGCGAAGCGCCGTGAGAGGTGCTCCTGGTGCTTCTCCAGGATGTTCACGGCGAATCGCCCCGAGGTGGCGATCGCGTCGTGGCAGCTCACGCCCTTATCGATGCAGATCAGCACCAGCGGCGGCTTGAGCGAGAGCGAGCTGAACGAGCTGACGGTCATGCCGTGCAGTAGGCCCATGTGTTCGGTGGTGACAACGGTGACGCCGCTGGCGAAATGGCCCATCGCCTGGCGGAAGCGAAACTCGTCGATCGGCATATGTCTTTTCTTATTGGCTGTGTGCGCTGCGGGGCTTCGCCCCACAGCGCACACAGTATTCAGGATTCTCGGGGGCCTGCGGCCCCCGCAGCCCCCGCTGGAACCAGCGCCGCGGCTCAGGCCCAACCCTTTTGTGCCCTCTGCGGCCCCCGCAGCCCTCGCTGGAACCAGCGCCGCGGCTCAGGCCCCACCCTCTTGTGCCCTCTGTGGCCCCCGCAGCCCCCGCAGGAACCAGCGCCGCGGCTCAGGCCCAACCCTCTTGTGCTCGCTGCGGCAAGCGCTACCGCTGCATCTCGGCCGCGCGCAGCACGTTGCGCAGCAGCATGACATTCGTCACCGGCCCGGTCCCGCCCGGCACCGGCGTGATCGCCCCCGCCACCTCGGCCGCGGCGGCGTACTCCACATCGCCCACCATGCTGCCGTCCTCCAGCACATTCACGCCGAAGTCCACCACCGCCGCGCCCGGCTTGATCATCGCGCCAGTGATGAGCCCGGCCTTGCCGGTGGCCGCCACCACGATGTCGGCCTCGCGCACCACCGCGCCCAGGTCGCGCGTTCGCGAGTGGCAGATCGTCACCGTGGCGTGCTCCTGCAGCAGCAGCAGCGCCATCGGCTTACCCACAATGCTGCTTCGGCCCACCACCACCGCGCGCTTCCCGGCCAGGGCGATGCCGTTGCGCCGCAGCAGCTCCATGCCGCCGGCCGGCGTGTTCGGCACGAGCCCCGGCAGGCCCTGCGCCAGCAGCCCGGCGTTCGTGGGGTGGACGCCATCAACATCCTTGCGTGGGTCAAGCCGCGCAATCGCCGCCGCGGCGTCCAGGCCGGGCGGCAGCGGCACCTGCAGCAGCACGCCGCTCACCGCCTCGTCGCCGCTCAGCTCCTGCATCAGCGCCTCGAGCGCTCCCTGGGCGGTGTCCGCCGGGAGCTGATGCGCGGCGAAGCCGATCCCCACCTCCTCGCACGCCTTACGAATGCTCCGCAGGTAGCGCTCCGAGGCCGGGTCGCCCGCCACCTGCACCACCGCCAGCCCGGGCGCTCGCCCCGCGGCCCCTGTGTAGCCCTGGACCTCGGCCCGCAGCTCCTCGCGCAGCGTCTTCGCGAGCGCCCGGCCGTCAAGTATCGTCGCTGTCATACATCTCCTCCGTCGCGGTGGTATTATACGCCACGGACGCCTCGCCGCGCCGCCCGGAACCACCCAAGCAAGCAGACAAGAGGTTTCTGTGAAGACCATCGACCTCCGCAGCGATACCGTGACCCTCCCGAGCCCCGCCATGCGCGAGGCCATGGCGCGCGCCGAGCTCGGCGACGACGTCTACGGCGACGACCCGACCGTCAACCGCCTCGAGGCCCTGGCCACCGAGCGGCTCGGCAAGGAGGCCGCCGTCTTCGTGGCCAGCGGCACCATGGGCAACCTGTCCGCTCTCCTGGCCCACTGCGGCCGCGGCGACGAGGCGATCGTCGGCGACCAGTGCCACATCTACAACTACGAGGCAGGCGGCGCCTCGGCCCTCGGCGGCGTGGCCTACCGCGTGGTGCCCACCCTGACCGACGGGCGGCTCGATCCGCAGGCGCTCGCGGCCGCGCTCCCCGCCGTGGACGACCCGCACTACGCCGCGCCGCGCGTGGTCTGCCTGGAGAACACCCACAACCGCTGCGGCGGCGCCGCTCTCCCCGCAGCCTACATGCAGGAGGTGGCCGAGCTCGCTCACGCCCACGGGCTGGCGCTGCACCTCGACGGGGCGCGGGTCTTCAATGCGGCGGTGGCGCTCGGGGTGGACGTGCGCGAGATCACGCGCCACGCGGACAGCGTGACCTTCTGCCTCTCGAAGGGACTGGCGGCGCCGGTGGGCTCGGTACTCTGCGGCAGCCGCGCGTTCATTACTCAGGCCAGGCGCGCGCGCAAGATCCTGGGCGGCGGCATGCGCCAGGCCGGGGTGCTCGCGGCGGCCGGGATCGTGGCCCTCGAGGAGATGGTGGACCGGCTGGCCGAGGACCACGCGAACGCGCGGCTGCTGGCCGAGGGGCTCGCCCGCATCCCGCAGGTCGCGATCGACCCGGCTGCTATCCAGACCGACCTGGTCTACTTCGGCCTGCGTGACACGCCGCTCACGGCGCAGGAGTTCGTGCGGGCGGTGCGCGAGCGCGGCGTGCTGATCGGCGCCTCCTATGGTGGCCGCGTCCGCGCGGTGACGCACTACGGCATCACCTCGGACGACATCGAGGAGACGCTGGAGGTGGTTGCAGACGTTCTGAGCGTGCGCTGATCGGTAACAGCGCAGGAGGGGCAGGCCCTGGCGCAAGACGCGAGCTGCCCCTCCTGTGCCGCATGACACGGAACTACAGCACCTCCACCCGCTCCAGCCGCGCCGCGCCCAGCCAGAGCGAGCCCCACACCACCGCGGCCGTGAGCGCCACCAGCAGCGCCCAGCCGACGGCGGTGAGCCAGCCCGCCCACGCCGGCGACAGCAGCGAGGCGATCGCTGGTAGGCCAAGCGCCAGCCCGGCCGCCAGCCCAATGTAGACGAAGTACAGCACAGGGGCCAGGCATCCGGCCTGGATGGTGTACTGCTGCTGCGGGTTCTCCCAGTCGAAGCGCGGGAAGGCCGCCCCCATCCCCAGCGCGATCGCGCTCACCCCCGCCCCCGCCAGCAGCACCAGCCCCAGCGCCGCCAGCGTCGCCGCCGGCCCGCTCCGCTGCACCGCCGCCAGCAGCAGCACGAACAGCGTCCCGACCGTCGGGTAGGGCAGGTAGGCGATCACCAGCTTCCCCATCAGCACCTCGCGCGCGCTCACCGGTGCCACCCGCAGCTGCCAGAACCCGCGCCCCTCGCGGCTCACGCTCGGACCCCCCAGCACGTTCGAGAGCGACATGCAGACGAAGAAGCTGATCGCCGCCGGCCCCGCCACCCCGCCCACCGCGTCTAGCGTCTCCCCCAGCCCCGGGCCGACCTCCCCCGGACTCAGCAGCTGGAACGTCCAGATCCCCGCCAGCGCCAGCGGGAAGATCACCTGCTGCAGGTTCCGCAGGTCGCGCGGGAAGACCCGCAGGTCCTTGTAGACAACCGCCGCCGCTGCACGTGGAAGATAAAAGATAAACGGCACAAGGTAGAAGGGGTACAGCGGCTCTTCCTTTTTGCCCGTTGCCTTTTGCCTTACAGCCCCGCCCCGCCCCGCCATGTTGCTCCAGCCCACGTAGTACAGCCGCTCGGCCAGCGTCAGGCAGGCGCCGAACACCGCCAGCGACACCCCCGCGAACAGGCCACCGTAGGCCCCCAGCGTCAGCCACTCCCCCTCGCCCGCCGCCACCAGCGCCCGCCCCGCCCAGGCCGAGGGCAGCAGCGGCACGTCCAGCTGCCGCAGCCCCTCGAGGGTGCGGACGTTCGCCAGCCGGGGCGCGATCTGCGGCGAGAGCTGCGTCACCACGTACCAGCCCACGCCGAGCAGGCCGCCGATCACGCTCACGATGTCGCGCGCGCGCCGCGCCGGCACCACCCGCACCACCGCCATCACCAGCAGGGCACCCAGCCCCACCGGCAGCAGCGGGAACAGCAGCAACACCAGCGCCGTGGCGGCAAAGTATGCCGGGCCGTACCCCAGCCCGCGCCCGTACCCTGTCAGCGCGGGGCCCAGCAGCACGAACAGCAGCGCGTAGGGCACCGCCAGGCCGCCGAGCAGCTTCACCACGAAGACCGCACGCATCGGCACTGGGGCCGCCACCAGCATATCGAGGTCGCCCGAGAGGTACAGCGAGGAGAGCACGGTGCCGAAGCTGGTGAAGACCAGCAGCAGCAGCGCCGAGAACAGCACCGTGCTCGGCAGGGCTGCCAGATACGGCCCGAGGTCAGTGGGCAGGCCCGCGTCCGGACTCGCGCGCGCGGCATCCGCCAGCAGCTCCAGCACGTCCGGGCTCGTCAGCAGCTCCACCACCCCGCGCATCAGCACGTACACCAGCCAGGCGCCGAAGCACGCCAGCGCCACCAGCGCCATGGTGCCGAGCCGGGAGATCAGTGTGGTGCGCCAGAAGGTGTTCTTGAGGATCAGGAGGCGGGCGCGCGCCAGCACGAAGACGGCTTGGATCATAATCGTGGGTCGTGGGTTGTGGGTCGCACGTCTGCACCGTCCTCAAGACTCAAGACTCGAGCCCCGACTCTAGGCCAGCGCATCGGCGATCGCCGCCTCCTCCGCGCCGCCGGTCAGCTCCAGGAAGATATCCTCCAGGCTCTCGCCCGCCCGGCCGGCTCGCAGCTCCTCAACCGTGCCGGTGGCGATCACCCGCCCGCCGCTGATGATCGCCACCCGGTCGCACATGCGCTCGGCGATCTCCAGGATGTGGGTGGACATCAGCACCGCCGTGCCGCGGCCGGACACCTCGCGCAGAATATCCTTGATAAGCCGCGCGCTGCGCGGGTCCAGCCCCACCGTCGGCTCATCCAGGAAGAAGGCCTGCGGGCTGTGCAGCAGCGCCCCCGCCAGCGCCGTCTTCTGACGCATCCCGTGCGAGAACCCGCCCACCAGCTCGTCGCCCCGCCCGTGCAGGTCGAACAGCCGCAGCAGCTCCTCGCCGCGCCGCCGTGCGTCAGTCGCGTCCAGCTGGTACAGTCCGGCGATGAACTGCAGGTACTCGCGCGCGGTGAGCTTCTCGGGGAGGTAGGGCTGGTCCGGCACGTAGCCGATCAGGCGCTTGGCGGCGATCGGCTCCCGCTCGATGTCGTGCCCGCCGATGCGCGCCACGCCCGCGCTCGGCCGCAGCAGCCCCACCAACATCTTGATCGTCGTCGTCTTGCCGGCGCCGTTCGGCCCCAGGAAGCCGAAAATCTCGCCGGGCCGCACCGCCAGATCCACCCCGCGGACGGCGTGCGTGTCGCCGTAGCGCTTCTCGAGCCCCACGGCCTCGATCATTCGAAGCTCTCCATCGCCACAGCGATCCCGATCGTGCCCCACAGCAGCGCGCTCATGTGGCTGAACTCGATATTGAAGAAGTAGTGGTCCAGCAGGCCCACCGCCAGCGCCGCCGCCACGCCCGCCTGGATGGCCACCAGCCACGCCGCGCGCTCCTCGTCCCCCGCCGCGCCCGCCGCGCGCAGCGCGCGCCAGCTCCGCACGTAGAACAGCGCCATGATCCCGAGGAAGACCGCCAGCCCCACCAGCCCGATGCGCTGGCCGATCGCCAGGTAGATGCTGGAGACGCCGGCCGTCAGGTCCAGCTCGGGCGCCTGTCCGAAGCCGATGCCGAACACCGGGTAGGCCTGGATGATGGCGATCGCGTTCTCGTACTCCGCCAGCCGCATCTGGTTCGCCTGGTCGCGGAACTGCACCCCCTCGGCCACGCGGTCGGCGAACTGCTCGCCCAGGCCGAGCCCGATCAGCAGCAGCGCTGCCAGCACCCCGCCGCCCAGAATGGCCCACCACAGCCGCCGGTAGCGCAGCGTCGCCACGTACATGGTTGCAACAATGATGCCGCCGAGCGCCGCCCGCGAGTAGGTCAGGAACAGCACCAGCAGCATCACACCCGCCATCGCCGCCACCAGCCGCCGCGGCAGCGCCGGGCGCTCGGCCACCACCTGCGTCGCCGTCAGCGCGCCCACCAGCGCCAGCATCCCGCCGTAGCTGTTCGGGTCCACCGAGAGCCCGATCGCGCGCGCCAGGCCGTCCGGGTCGTCCTCGACGTAGCGCAGCACGCGCCCGGTGGTGGGGTAGCCGATCCGCCCCAGCGCCGTCAGGATCCGCAGCGCGGTGTCGTCCGGCAGCACGTACAGGAACAGCCCCACCAGCGCCGAGATCGCGCCGCCCACCATGAGGAACCGCAGCGCCCAGCGCGCCTGCTCACGCGTGCGGACGCAGTTCACCACGCTGAAGAACAGCAGCACGGCCGCGAAGAATTTCACGTAGTTGTGCAGCAGGGTGGAGTCGGGGCTCCCGCCCGAGCCGAGCAGGAAGGAGAAGGTGCAGATGCCGAGGAAGGCCAGCAGCGGCAGCCCCAGCGGCGACAGGTCCAGCCGCTCCTCGGGGCGCACCAGCACCCGCAGCAGCCACACCGCCATCAGCGCCAGCAGCGCCAGCGTCAGCAGCGCCGGAGTGATCACCGCGCGGAACGGCAGCGTGCCGAATGGCAGCACGGTGGCGATCAGGAACACGGCCGCCAGCCCGTAGCGCGTGTCCGCCAGCAGGAAGTAGCCGGCGCCCGCCGCCAGCAGCGCGGCGAAGCCCGCCCAGACGGGGCCGAATGTCACCGCCGCTCCCGCCCCCAGACCCACCGCGGCGGCAAGTAGCGCCACCAGCACGCCCTGGGCGAGCGGTGAGCGGCCCACAAGGGCCCCGAGGCGGTCGCGTGTATCGTGAAAGGGTGTCGAGCTCATCACCGCCCATTGTACCACGCACGGCGGCGTGGCGGCCGGTTCGGGGAGCGCAGCGCGCAGTTACCGCGCCCCTACCCGCGCCCCACGGCCACGCGTTGACGCTGCCCGGCACCTCGCATATACTGGCGACGCGGCGTCGCCACACAATCCTCCGGCGCACGCCCTACCAGCACTTGCGACCAACTACGCAGCGCAGCGAAAGGAATCAACGCCGTGAGCACGATCCGCGTCACCGTCTGGAGCGAGTTCCGCCACGAGAAGCACGAGACGCACCCCGCGAGCACGATCTACCCCGAGGGCATGCACACCGTGATCGCCGCCGGCCTGCGCGAGGCCGGCAGCGACTTCGAGGTCCGCACCGCGACACTCGACGAGCCCGAGCACGGCCTCACCGACGAGGTGCTGGCCAACACCGATGTGCTCACCTGGTGGGGCCACATGGCCCACGGCGAGGTCTCCGATGAGGTGGTGGCCAAGGTCCACCAGCGCGTTCTCGACGGCATGGGCCTGATCGTGCTGCACTCCAGCCACTTCTCGAAAATCTTCAAGCGACTTATGGGCACCACCTGCGACCTGAAGTGGCGCGAGGCCGACGACATCGAGCGCGTCTGGGTCGTCGAGCCCGGCCATCCGATCGCCCAGGGCCTCCCCGAGTACTTCGAGCTCCCCGAGGAGATGTACGGCGAGCGCTTCGATATCCCCGCGCCCGAGCAGTTGATCTTCGTCAGCTGGTTCACCGGCGGCGAGGTCTTCCGCAGCGGCTGCACCTACACCCGCGGCAGCGGCAAGATCTTCTACTTCCGCCCCGGCCACGAGTCCTACCCGACCTACTTCGACGCCAACGTCCGCCGCGCGATCGCCAACGGCGTCCGCTGGGCCGCCCCATCCGGTGGGCCGAAGCCGTTCTTCGGCAACCACAAAGCGCTCAGCTAAGCCGCAGCAGTGAGGCTTGAGTCTCGAGGCGTGAGGCTTGAGCGACGTGGACGCGGCAGTGAGCCTCGAGTCGTGAGTCGTGATATGCCTGGTGCACTACTCACGACTCAAGACTCAAGACTCAAGACTCAGCACTCCGCACTCGGTCTACGACGCCACCTCCAGGGCCACGTCGCCAAACTTGCGGAAGTTCTCCGCGAACCGCCCCGCTAGATCACGTGCCCGCTCGTCGTACGAGTGCGGGTCGGCCCAGGCCTCTCGCGGCCGCATCACTCCCTCCGGCACGCCCTCCACCCGCAGCGGCACGTGCAGCCCAAACACCGGGTCGGTGTAGCCCGGCGCGTCGTCCAGCGCCCCCGAGAGCGCCGCCCGCACCATAGCCCGCGTGTGCGCCAGCCGGATGCGCTGCCCCACACCGTACGGCCCGCCCGTCCAGCCGGTGTTCAGCAGGAAGACCCGCACGCCGTGGCGCACCATCTTCTCGCCCAGCATCTGCGCGTACACCTGCGGCGCCAGCGGCAGGAACGGCGCCCCGAAGCAGGTCGAGAAGGTCGCCTCAGGCCCCGCCAGCCCCACCTCGGTGCCCGCCAGCTTCGCCGTGTAGCCCGAGAGGAAGTGGTAGCGCGCCTGCTCCGGCGTCAGCCACGCGATCGGCGGCAGCACCCCGAAGGCGTCCGCCGCCAGGAACATGATCGTGCGCGGGTGGCCGGCCACGCCGCTCAGCTCCGCCCCGGGGATGAAGTCCACCGGGTAGGCCGCGCGCGTGTTCTCGGTCAGCGACCCGTCGGCGTAGTCCGGCTCGTCGGTGAACGGGTCCACGACCACGTTCTCCAGCACGGCCCCGAAGCGCACCGCGTCGTAGATCTGTGGCTCGCTCTGCCGCGTGAGGTTGATGCACTTGGCGTAGCAGCCGCCCTCGATGTTGAACACGCCGTGGTCGCTCCAGCCGTGCTCGTCGTCCCCGATCAGCGCCCGCTCGGGGGCGGCCGAGAGCGTGGTCTTGCCGGTGCCCGAGAGACCGAAGAACAGCGCCGTATCGCCGTCGGCATCCACATTCGCCGAGCAGTGCATCGGCAGCACGCCCTGCTCCGGGAGCAGGTAGTTCATCACGGTGAACACAGACTTCTTGATCTCGCCGGCGTACTCGGTGCCGCAGATCAACACCAGCCGCTGCTCCACGTCCAGCATCACGGCCGTCTCGGACTTGGTGCCGTCCAGCGCCGGCTCCGCCAGGAAGCGCGGCGCCGCCAGGATCGTCCAGTCCGGCCGGGAGTCGCCCCACTCCCCCTGCGGCAGGCGCCGAAACAGCTGCCGCGCGAACAGCGCATGCCAGGCGTACTCCGTCACCAGCCGCACCCGCAGGCTGTATCGCGGGTCCGCCCCCACCTCCGCGTCCACCACGAACAGCTCGCGCCCCTGCAGGTAGGCCGCCACCCGCGCCCGCAGCCGCTCGAACACGTCCGGATCCACCGGCTGGTTCACCTTGCCCCACGCCACCCGCTCGGCGCTGTGGCTCCCCTCGTACCGCACCACGAACTTGTCCCCCGGCGACCGGCCGGTGCGCTTGCCCGTGCGCGCCGCGAGTGCGCCCGACGCCGTGAGCTGCGCCTCGCCACGCACCACCGCCCCCTCCGCCAGCCGCGCCGGGGAGAGATTCCAGTGCACCCGCCCGGGTCGCCTGACCCCCAGGCGCTCCAGGTCGCCGATGATTCTGTCTGGCGCGTTCATAGGCACTCCTTGTCTGCTCAACGTCGAGCCCAGCCGGCGAGCTTCACGCCGCGGCGGAGACGCAGGGACAGGTGGCGGGCGGCGGAGAGTGGGGCGTGATCGTCTGGGCTACGCGTGATCCTATCACGCGGGAGATACGCTTCGGTTACAGCCGCCCACACCCCACATCACAAACAATTAACCTCCTCTCCTCCTCAATGCCTCGGCGATCACCCGGTCCACTGCCAGCCCATCTGCCAGGCTCGGCCGCATCTCCTCCCCGCGCGCGTAGGCCGCCACGAATGCCGCCGCGGACGCCAGGTGCCACTGCAGGTTCCCCGTCGCCGTCTCGGGGCTCGGCAGCGAGGCCGCCGGCCGCGTCCGGCTCAGAGTCGCCAGCCGCCGGCCCGCACCCTCTGCGCCCTCCACCACGTGCAGCCCGCTCGGGTCGGCCGTGTCGAACACCAGCGCCCCGCGCGAGCCGTACGCCTCTACCCGAATATCATCGCCCGCCCCCGGTACCAGCTTCGAGACGTGCACCGTCCCCCGGCCACCATCCACTAGCTCGAGCTCCAGCCAGGCCGCGTCGTCCCCCTCCACCGGCTGCATCCGCCCGTCCGGCCCGCGCCGCTCTGGCACCGCGGTGAGCGTGCGGCCCGAGGCCTTCGCCACCGGTCCCAGCAGATGCAGCACCAGGTCCACCATGTGCGAGCCCAGGTCAGCCAGCACCCCGCTCCCCGGCCCCGCAAAACGCCACGTCAGCGGCCGGTCGCCGCGCAGGTTGCTCGAGCGGTAGTAGCGCAGGTGGAAGCCGCGCACCTCACCCAGCAGCCCGCCCTCCACCAGCCGCCGCGCCTCCTGCAGCGCGGGGATCTGGCGGAAGTGGAAGTTGACGCCGCCCACCAGCCCGCCCTCGCGCGCCGCAGCCACGATCGCCTCGGACTCCTCCGGCGTCGCTCCCAGCGGCTTCTCGCAGAACAGCGCCTTCCCGGCCGCGAGGGCCGCCAGCGCCACCCGTCCGTGCTCACCGGTCGGCGCGCAGCAGTCCACCGCCTGCACCTCCGGCCGCGCCAGCAGCGCACCCACGTCCGTCGTCGCGAACACCCCCAGCTCGCGCCGCGCCCGCTCCGCCGACGCCTCGCTCGCCGTGGCCACCGCCGTCACGCGCGCCCGCAGCGGCAGGTCCGGGTACGCCAGCGGTAGCATCTGGTAGCACAAAGCGTGCAGCCGCCCGATCGCCCCGTACCCCACCAGCCCGATCCCCAGCTCCGGCGTCATACGAACTCCCCCATCATCTCACCCAACGCGCTCGGCCCTCGCCGCTGCACAGAAAAGTACGCCCCCAGCTGGAGCGGATTGGAGCACAGTGGCACTCAAGACTCAAGACTCAAGACAGCGTGAACCGATCCCGCTCCACCCCGTCCACATCGTACACCACCATCTCGATCCCCTCGGGGCGCACCTCGGCTACCACATAGTGCCAGAAGTCCCCGCCGAACCCGCCGTACGGCCACGAGCCGCTCGTCCCGGCGATGATCTGCGTCACGCCCTCGATCTCCTGGCGGCTGTACAGGTGCTCGTGCCCGGCGATGTAGGCCGTCACCCTGTGCTCGCGTAGCAGCGCCCACAGACGGTCGCGCTCCGCCGGGTATACGTCCAGCGAGCCCCCCACGTGCGGCCCCACCGGGAACGCCGGGTCGTGGCTAAACACGATCGTGTGCGGGTTCGGGTTGTCCCGCAGCTGCGCCTCAAGCCACACCAGCTGCGCCTCCCCCAGCCGGTGCGGCGCGCCAAACACCTCGGAGTGCAGCGAGATGAACCGCACCCCGCCGTAGTCCAGCGCGTAGGTCAGCCCCTCGTACCCCGGCGGCCCGTTGCGCGGCAGCTCGGGGAACGCCTCCACCATCAGCTCGGTCGCCCAGGCGTGACCCTGCACATCGTGGTTGCCGGGCGTCGGCAGCATGAAGCGCGCGCCGAGTGGGGCCGCGACCTCCCTCCAGTTGCGCCACTGCTCCCGCACGCTTGCCTGGTCGTCCATCGCGTTGATCAGGTCCCCCACGATCAGCACCGCGTCTGGCCGCGCCTCCGCCGCCCGCGCCACGATCTGCGCCATCACCTCGGGCGGGTACAGCCCCGACGTTCGCGTGTCCCCCAGCACCACGAAGCGCCAGGGCTCTGACGCGGGGGTCTCCGTCGGCGGGGCCTCTGTCTGCGCGGCCACCGCGGTAGCAGGCGCCTCGGTGACAGGCGCTGCGGTGGGCTGCGCGGCCTGCGGCGGCTCAGTAGGCAGCGGCGTAATCGACAGCGCTGCCGTCGGCAGTGGCGCCGTCGCCGGTGGACGGAGGGGGGGCGCTCCGCACCCCGCCACGAACGTCACAAGGGCCAGTAGCCACAGGCTATATCGAGCGCGCATCCCCTCAATCCCCCTCGGCTCCCACTCTCACAAGACGCCCATGATAGCCGCAGTTGCCCACGCGTGCACGCCGCTCCTCTCCTGTAGCAGACCAGGGCAGACAGAACGCGGCCTGAGGCTATGATTGGCGCCACACTGAGCCATCCCTCACTCCCACCGCAGAGAGGGGTGATCCATGTGGTGGGGCTATCTGCACCATTCCCCACGCCCCACTTGACAGTGTGACCTGCTGGAAGCAAGATCGTGCCGAAGCGTAGCCTGCGAGGAACCCTATGGACGTCACTCTTGAACCCGCCAGGCCCACCGAGCGTGCGCTGCTCGCCAACCTGTTCGAACTCTACCTGTACGACTTCACCGCCGTCGAGCCGCAGCCCATCGGCCCCGATGGTCGCTTCAGCACACCCGACATGCTGACACGCTACTGGGACGAGGAGGAGCGGCACCCGTTTCTCATCCGCGCCGGGAAGTCGCCCACCGGGTTCGCCCTCGTCAAGCGCGGCTCCGAGCTCGCCGGAGACCTCGAGGCCATGGACGTCGCCGAGTTCTTCGTGCTCCGCGGCCACCGCGGCGCCGGTGTCGGGCGCCGCGCCGCCCACCTCCTGTGGGACGCGTTCCCGGGCCCGTGGGTAGTCCGGGTACTAGCAGCCAACACGCCCGCGCTCGCCTTCTGGGAGACAGCCATCAGTGCGTACACAGGTGGCAGTTTCCTCCGTGACCACGCCGTGCAGGCCGACCGCTCGCCGCCCCGCGCTTGGCATATCTTTCGCTTCGAGCACCCGCGCGCGACGTAGCGCGGAGGAGGGGCCAATGGCGCAGTCTGGCCCAGAGCGATCGCTCCTGGAGCTCGCCGGCCGCGTGCAGGAGAACCTCGTCGCGTACTTCCGCCTCTTCGCTGGCCTGCCCGGCCTCACGTCCTTCGACGGCGACGTGTTCTGATTCCTCAACGCCGGGGCCGAGCCGGGCAACCACCTGCTCCGCGCACACCTCCCAGACGGCGCGGCCGAGCGCCGGATCGACGAGATCTTCGCTGAGGTCGGCCGCCACGCGGACCAGCTCGACTGGCTCGTCTTCCCCGGCTGCCGCCCCGCCGACCTCGGCCGGCGACTGGAGGACCGCGGCTTGGCCGGCGGACCCGGCGGCACCTGGATGCTCGCGGACCTGCGCACCCTCCCTGCCACCCCCTCGCAGCCGGCCGGCTTCCGCATCGAGCAGATCCGCGGCGCCGAAGAGCTCCGCGTCTGGAGCCGCCTGTCCGCCGCCGGCTTCGGGCAGGACACCCAGATCTACGAGGACGCCTACGCTCGCCACGGCTTCGGCCCCGCAGCCTCGTCGCTGCACTACATCGGCTACCTGGACGACGAGCCCGCGACCTCGTCCACGCTGCTGCTCGCCGGGGGCATCGCCGGCATCTTCGATGTATCGACCCCGCCGAGATTCCGCGGCCGAGGGCTTGGCGGCGCCATTACGCGCGCAATGATGCGCGAGGCGCGCACCCGCGGCTATCACGACGCGTGGATCTGGTCCTCAGAGATGGGGAAGCGGGTCTACGAGTGCGCGGGGTTCACCGCCGTGGATCTCGGGGTGCGCGAGTACCGCTGGCACAGGGGGGAGGTTAGGACGGCCGCGCCGTAAAGGGCTCCACGCCCGTGCTCGCCAGCCGCTCCAGCTCGTCGAGCGCCGCGTAGGCCGCGGCATAGGTCGCCGGATCAGTGCGCGCCAGCCCCAGCGCCTCGAACTCATCCACGTCCAGCCGCAGCAGCTCCCGCCGGTCGGCCGACACGAACAGGTCGAGCGCCAGGTCCTCGGAGACAATCGTCTCGGCGCTGATCTGCGCCGGCCTGGTCACATTGCAGTACCAGCCCTTCAGCGCGCCGTCCGCCGCGTGCAGCTCAAAGACGTTGTACCAGCGGTTGGCGTAGAAGTGCTCCAGGAACACGTCGCCCGTCTCAAACACCGTGTACCCCAGGTCGAGCCGGCCGCGCACCCAGTGTGCTCGCACCAGGGCATAGCCCGCCACGCTGTGCAGCAGCTCGGCGGCGTACGTCACCGTCTTGCCCTTGTCCGGCTTCACCAGATGCACGGTCATCTGCGACATCGTCACTCCCAGCGCGACATACCGGCCGACAACAACGAAGACGCCGGGCACAGCAGCCTCAGCGTCCTCATCTCCACGTCACACTACAGTCTAGACGTAGCTTCTTCGCAGCAGGCCCTTCAGCCGCATACGCACGTCCGCTCGCACCAGACGGGCCGCCAGCGAGGCGAAGAACAGCCCCACGAGCTCCACCAGCGACATACGCGGCCGCACCAGCTCGCGCAGCGCCTCAGGGTCTCTCAGCGGCAGAGGAGAGCTGTCGCGCACCTCGATCTTCAGGTTGCCGGCGCGCCACTCGCGCTCGATCCAGAACAGGTCCGGCATGCTGCGCTGGAAGAAGTAGTACGCCGGATTGTACTCGTACATGTAGTCGAACAGCTCGCCAAACGGCTCCTGCGGCTCGCGCGGGTGCAGCACCAGCGTGTCCCCCACCAGGTTCACGTACCAGCGGTGGAACGACCAGTGGAACATGCGCTCGGCGATCTCCGAGGGGCTCTGGATGTAGCCCGCCGCGCTCACCCGCTCCAGCTCGCGCCCGAACTGCTGCGGGTCATCCATGTGCTCAAGAATATGCGAGCAGATGGTGTACGCGAACGTGCCATCCTTGAACGGCAGGTGGTGCGCATCGGCCACCACGAACGGCCGATCCACCACCAGATCGCCGCCGCGCTCGCGGTTATCCGAGCCGAGGAAGCGGTCTACCAGCACGTTCGAGCGCGGGTTCGGGTTGTCGCCGCTGCCAATCTCGAGGACCAGGCCTGTTGGGGGAGGGTTTAGTTTTTGGCGCATAGTATATGGGCGCAGCAGCGCGCTCACTCCTGACCTTGTCATAGGCCTTTGGCGCGCTGCTGCGCCCATCACGTGGCCGCGTGTGACAAAGGCTAGTTCAGGTCGTCCCCAGACAGGCTATCGCGCAGAATGTCGATATACTCCAGCGCGAGCCCCGTCCCGATCGCCACGCAGTTCGCCGGCTGGTCCGCCACATAGCACGGCACGCCCGTCACCTCGGTGAGCAGCTCATTGATCCGGCGCAGCATCGAGCCGCCGCCGGTCATGATCATGCCCTTGTCGATGATATCGGAAGAAAGCTCGGGGGGAGTGCCGGAGAGCACCGTGCGGACCGCGTTGACCACGGCCTCCAGCGGTTCCTGGATCGCCTCGGTGATCTCGTTCGAGTTGATCTCGATCGTGCGTGGCAGGCCAGCTACTTGGTCTCGTCCACGCACCTGCATCGTCAGCGGGCGCTCAAGCGGCAGCGCGGAGCCGATCTCGATCTTTATGCTCTCGGCCGTGCGCTCACCGATCAGCACGTTGTACTTGCGTTTCACGTATGCGGCGATCGTCTCATCGAACTTATTGCCGCCTACGCGCACCGAGTGGCTCACGACAATATCGTTGAGCGATATGACCGCCACTTCGGTGGTTCCGCCGCCGATATCGATGATCATGTTTCCCGAGGGCTGCGCCACAGGGATGTTCGCCCCGATCGCCGCAGCCAGTGGCTCACGGATCAGGAACGCCTGACGAGCTCCCGCAGAGAGCGCCGCCTCACGCACCGCACGCATCTCGACGGTCGTCACGCCGGCAGGAATACAGATCATCACCTCAGGCTTGCTGATGCTCAGCCACCCATTGGCCTTACCGATGAAATGCCGCAGCATTGCCTCGGTGATATCGTAGTCTGCGATCACGCCGTCGCGCAGCGGCCGCACCACCTCGATGCTCTCTGGCTCACGCCCAAGCATAGCTAGCGCATCGGCCCCTACAGCTTTGATGCGATAGTCCTTCGTCGAGAGCGCCACCACCGAAGGCTCAGAGAGGACGATACCCCGGCCCTTTACGTAGACGAGCACATTCGCCGTGCCAAGATCGATGCCGATTTTCCGCGCCATACCTTGTCCCAGCAGCGTGCAAGACGCCCGTTGATGTGAGGGCGTCCTATGCGCCGCCCCTTCCTACTGCCGCCGGATCTTCTTCAGACCAGCGACCTTGAGCTCCACCATCGCCCGTCGAAGCTCTGCCTCGGCCTCTGCCATCTCCCGGTCGCTCCGCCGCTGCGCGATGATCTCTTCAGCGCGGCGTCGGGCCTCCTCAGCACGCGCCTCGTCGATCTCATCGGCGCGCAGCGCCGTGTCGGCCAGAATGGTCACGCGGTTCGGGAGCACTTCCAAAAACCCACCCGACACCGCGAACGGCGTGACCTCACCGTTTTTGATGATATCCAGCTCGCCCACGTCGAGCAGCGTCAGCAGCGGCATGTGCCGCGGCAGGATACCAATGCGCCCATCCCTGGTCGGCGCATTGATCTGGTCTACTTCATCCGAGAGCACCACGCGCTCCGCGGTGACAATCTCCAGATGCATTGGCATACGTCACCTCGATTGTGGATGTTGGATGTTGGATTTTGGATTGGGGACAGCCCCAGCAATCCAAAATCCAAAATCCGCAATCGAACACTACTTCTGCGCCTGGTCGTACGCCTGGATCACATCGTCCAGCCCGCCCTGCAGCAGGAAGTACGACTCCGGGATATGATCGACCTCGCCGGCCATCAGCCGCGCGAAGCTCTTGACCGTCTCGGCAATCGGCACGTACTTGCCCTGGCGGCCAGTGAACTGCTGCGCCACGGTGAACGGCTGGCTGAAGAAACGCTCGATCTTGCGCGCGCGCGACACCAGCAGCTTATCCTCGTCCGAGAGCTCCTCGACGCCCAGGATGGCGATGATATCCTGGAGATCCTTGTAGCGCTGCAGCAGCCGCTGGACGTCACGCGCCACGCGGTAATGCTCCTCACCCACGATGTTCGGATCGAGAATGCGGCTGGTCGAGGCCAGCGGGTCCACAGCAGGGTAGATACCCTTGGCCGCGATGGCGCGCTCGAGCGAGATCGTGGCATCCAGGTGCGCGAAGGTCGTCGCCGGAGCCGGGTCAGTGTAGTCGTCTGCCGGCACGTACACCGCCTGCATCGAGGTGATCGAACCGCGGCGGGTCGAGGTGATGCGCTCCTGCAGCTCGCCCATCTCGGTACCCAGCGTCGGCTGGTAGCCCACCTGCGAGGGCATGCGCCCCAGCAGCGCAGATACCTCAGAGCCGGCCTGCACGAAGCGGAAGATATTGTCGATGAACAGCAGGATGTCGCGGCCCTCATCGCGGAAGTATTCCGCCATGGTCATGGCCGTGAGCGCCACACGCAGGCGCGCCCCGGGCGGCTCATTCATCTGACCGAACACCATCACGGTCTTGTCGAACACCGTGGTGTTCTCGTCGATCTGGGCGTCCCGCATCTCATGGATGAGGTCGTTGCCCTCGCGGGAGCGCTCGCCCACACCTGCGAAGACCGAGTAACCCGACTGCTCCTTCGCGACGTTGGCGATCAGCTCCTGAATCACCACAGTCTTGCCCACGCCGGCGCCGCCGAAGATACCGGTCTTGCCGCCGCGGGTGAAGGGTGCAATCAGGTCGATGACTTTGATGCCAGTCTCGAAGATCTGAGCCTGAGTAGACTGCTCCTCCAGGCTGGGCGCCGTGGCGTGGATCGGGCGGCGCTCGGTGGTGGCCACCGGGCCCTCGCCATCGATCGGATCGCCCAGCACGTCGAATACGCGGCCCAGGGTCGCCGGGCCGACCGGCACCGCGATCGCCCGACCTGTGTCGACAACCTGCATGCCGCGGCGCAGTCCGTCAGTAGTGCTCATCGCCACTGCCTTGACAGCGCCGCCGCCCAGGTGCTGCTGCACCTCGGCCACCAGACGCCCACCTTCGGGCAGTGCGATCTCAATCGCGTTATAGATCTCCGGCGTCGAGTTCTCCGGGAACTTCGCATTCACCACGACGCCGATAATATCGGTGATTTCCCCAGTCGCTCCGGCCATCATCCCCTCCATGTACGTCTAGGCCAGTGCTGCGGCGCCCGAGGCAATCTCGGACACCTCTTTGGTAATATTCGCCTGGCGGGTCTTGTTATAGCTCAGGGTGAGATCCCGCCGCAGCTCTTTGGCGTTATCGGTCGCATTACGCATCGCCACCATGCGGGCGCTGTGCTCGCTGGCTATCGACTCGAGCACCGCCTGGTACAGCTGCACCTCGACGAAGCGCGGCAGCAGCTCGTTCAGCACGATATCCTGGTCAGGCTCGAAGTTGTACGGGATGCGCCGCTCACTGGGCTCACTCGGCGCCTCCACAGGGAGAAGCCGCTTCAGCGTGGGTCGCTGTACCAGCGTGTTCACGAATTGGCTGTAAACGACATACGCCTCGTCGTAGCGCTCCTCTTGGAAGCCGCTGATCAGGTTGGTGGCAATCCCGAGCACATCGGTCAGCCGGGGGTAGTCGCCGAGCTTCGTCACCTCGGCCACAAGGTTCTGGCGAGTGCGTCCGAGGAAGTCGCGCCCCTTCTTGCCGATTGCCAGGACATCCACCGTGTGACCACGCCCGCGCTCCTCCACCAGGAAGCGCCCGGCTCGGCGCAGCACGTTGGTTACGAGGCTCCCACACAGCCCGCGGTCAGGGGTGATTACCACCACCGCCACACCGCGCACATTCGGGCGCACCTCCAGCAGCGTGCCGCTGCTCGATCCCATGCCGCGGGATGTTAGCTCGCCCATAACGTCAATAAGACGATCCGCGTAGGGGCGAGTCGCCAACACATTGCGCTGGGCGCGACGCATCTTCGAGGCGGAGACCATCTCCATCGCCCGCGTGATCTGCGCCAGGTTGCGAACCGAGCGGATACGCCGGCGTATTTCACGTGTGCTTGGCACTCTATCCTCCCGGCGGGGGTACGGGGGCGGCAAGCCCCCGCGAGATCCCTCATCCGTCGCTTGTTGCGACGAAGAGAGATGCGGAGGGGCGCAGCCCCACCGCGCCACCCCCGCAACA
>JBDLTZ010000342.1:0-20022 GCA_039805565.1 Chloroflexota bacterium
CCTCCGCGTTCCTCGCGAGGCCCTCGGTTCCCGAACCCGCCCCGGTCCTCTCGCGGCCCTCGGTTCCCGACGTCCCCACGATCCTCTTGCGGGCCGCCAAACCCACCGCGATCCTCTCGCGGCCCTCGGTTCCCGACGTCCCCACGATCCTCTTGCGGGCCGCCAAACCCACCGCGATCCTCCCGCGGCCCTCGGTTCCCGAACCCACCGCGGTCCTCCCGCGGCCCTCGGTTCCCGAACCCGCCCCGGTCCTCTCGCGGCCCACCAAAGCCACCACGGTCCCCGCGCGGACCGCGGCCACGCGAGCGATCACGCCCACCATCACCAGCCATGAGATCATTCCCCTCGGCAGCCTCACCCTCGGCGCCACTCTCTGTATGCACGCGGCGCCGCATCGGCCCGATGCCACCCGCCGCCATCCCCGGAAGACCGCGTCGCCGGGGGCGCTCCTCCGCCTGGGCCGCCTCAGCGCGGTCCGCGTGGTCGCGCAACTGCTCGACCTCGCCCTCGCTGAGGGCGCGCCACTCGCCCATCGACAGATCCCCTAGCAGGATCGGACCCTCACGCACTCGAATGAGGCGCAGCACCTCGTAGCCAAGCAGGCGCGCCACCTCGCGGATCTGACGCTTGCGCCCCTCGTGGAGCACCACGCGCACCCAAACCCCTTCGGGCACGCGCTCCTGCACCTCCACCCACGCAGGGGCGGTGCGCACACCATCAAGCTCAACGCCCTCCCGCCAGTGGCGTAGAGCATCGGGCGATGGAGCCGCATCCAGCAGCACCCGATACTCCTTCTCCACGTGGTGGCTCGGGTGCGTTAGTCGCTGCGTCAGCTCGCCGTCGTCGGTCAGGAGCAGCAAGCCTTCACTGTCGTAGTCCAGCCGGCCGACTGGGAACAGCCGCGCGTCAACTTTCACCAGCTCGACTACAGTCGGGCGGCCCTGCGGGTCATCGGTGGTCGATACAACTCCCGTGGGCTTGTGGAGCATCACGTAGGTGCGAGGGCTGATCGCGCCGATCGCCTGACCATCTACCGTGATCTCATCCTGCTCCGCATCGACTCGCGTGCCAGGCACGCGCACAACCTTGCCGTTGACCGACACACGGCCTTCAGCGATCAGCACCTCACAGTCGCGGCGCGAGGCCACACCGGCGCTGGCCAGCACTTTCTGCAGACGTTCGGGACTCAAGGAATGATCTCCTTTTCGCCGCTCCCTGGCGCGGCAAACAAACAGTTAGGGGCGCGTAGACGCGCGGCGGCAGGTGCTGAAGCTGGCGTAGACGGTTGAAGGAACCGAGAAGGTCGTCCCTGCGGCTTGCGCCGGGGGCTCACGTGTGCGAGTCGTGACTTCAGTCTGGAGCAGTGGCACCGCGAAGCGCGGACTTCGCGCTAGTATAGCATAGATTGCGCCGCGCGTATACCCGGATTCGTCTCATCCACCTGCGTTTAGCGCAGCTCGAACGTGGTGAGCGGCAGCGCGTGCGGCCCCGAGAGCGTGTCGTCGGAGGGCACGGTAGTGCGGAGCGTGAGCCGCTGGCCGTCGGCGGGGGCGTACAGCCCGACGACCAGCCGGTAGGCGCCGCCTGGCGCATCGGCGGGGATAGCGATCGGGAGTTCAGTAGCGACGTAGCGGCCCGGCTCCCAGCCGCTTGTGGGGTACGGGATATCGACCTGAGCGTAGCGCCGGCCGTCCGGGCCGATCAGATGAGCGAAGAGGGTGTAGTCGAGCGGGGCGGGGGCTATTGCCAGCCACTGGAGCCGCAGCAACATAGTGGCCCCACGCTCAGGTGCGCCCTCCTGGCTGAACCCGCGCAGGGCCAGGCTCTGACCGAACTGCGCGGCCCGCTCCTCCTGAACTGGCGGCGGCACGTGGTAGACCCAGGCGTAGTCCACGCTGTGGATGCGAACGACGTGGAGCGGCGGCGCCTGACCGTAGAAGGCGTCGAACGGCGGCGAGGGACTGCCGCGCTGCACCTGCGACACGTACACCACAAGGTAGCCGGCCCCAGGCGGGAGCGAGCCGGCCTCAGGGGTGCGGGCGGCGGCACGCGGGCGCATGTAGGGTGCCTGGACGACCGGGATGCGGCTCACGGTGCTCACGCCGGTGATATCCGGCTGCTCATTCAGCCACGCGGCCACCTGCTCGAACCCCTCGCCCCAGCCCACGGCGAAGGTCCGCGCCCCGGCCTGCGCCCCGCCGAGCGCCTGGTTGAAGGCCGCGATCGAGTAGGGGTGCCAGGAGGCGACGTTGCCGAGCGCCAGGCCGGCAAGCACAGCCACTGCGCCCGCCTGCGCTCTGACGCCCCGCGCCCCGTTGCCAAGACGAGCGGCGAGCCAGGCGAGCGCCGCGGTCAAAGCCGTCGCCGCAATGATGTCGAGCGCGGGGAACGCCGGCACGATGTAGCGGTTGAACTTCTTGGGGAACAAGCTCAGCGCCGCCGTGAGCAGCAAGACGTAGAGCGCCAGCATTGCCAGCGCCCGCAGCTCGGAAGTGCCCAGGCGGCGTGCGGCCACGGGCAGCAGCAGCAGCCCGAGCAGCGTCAGCGGAGTGGTGCGGAGCGCCAGCGCCACGGGGTAGAACAGCGGGCCGGGGGCGTCGTCCTGCCGGCCGAGGAAGAAGTTTCCCAACATATGCGGCTGGGCGCCCTCGGCCTCCACACCCGTCCGCAGCTGCGCGAGCGCGCCAAGCGGGTCTGCCCACAGCGCCGGCCAGAGGGCCAGTGCCGTGAGGAGCGCGGCGAGGGACCAGATCGCGAAACGCTGAAGGCTGAATGCTGAGCGCTGAAGGATCTGCTGCACAGCGAAGACCGAGCGCTCATCAGCCCGGTCCTGTGGGGATCGAAGCGCCGCGTACACGAGGATAATGCCGATCACCGGGAAGAGAATCAGTGCGGGGGTCTTGCTGAGCAGCGCGAGCCCGCCGAGCAGCCCACTGAGTGCGCACCAGCCCCACTCGATGCGGGTCGAAGGACCACCGACGACAAACCAGCGGCCGGGCGATCTCGGCGTGATCATCGCCTTCGGTTCTTGGTCCTCGGGCGTTGGTCCTTGGTCCTTTGCTGCAACGAGCGCGGCCAGGATGCTCAGCGTGATAAACGTGCCAGCGAGCGCGTCCACGTGCAGCAGCCGGCTATACGCCACCACGAAGGGGTCGGCGGCCCACAGCAGCGCGGCGGGCAGCGCGGCGGCGGGGAGCAGACGCCGCAGCAGCGCGTACCCGGCGACAATGGCCGCCGTGTGCACCAGGGCGCCCGGCAGGCGCATGAGCGCAAGCGCGGTGGGGAAGTCCCCGGCCAGCAGCCCCCGGTCCACCAGTGCCTCGCGCAGCAGCAGCCCCAGGCTACCGAGCCACATCGTCGTCACCCCGGGGTGCGTCGAGATCGCGGTGGCCGCCCAGTCCCCGCGCCGGAGCGCGTCGAGGAAGGTGGCCGAGCGTGCGAGCCAGAAGTTGGCCTCATCAACCGTGAGGAAGCCGCCCAGGTCGAGCGCGCGCGGCAGCAGCGCGGCCAGGGCCACGGCGAGGTAGCCGAGGGCCGCGCGAGCCTGTGCGCGGGGCAGCGAGGCGAGGCGGGCGGGGGTTTTCGAGGTGGCAATCATCGCGCGGTAGTATACCGCATGCGGCGCACCGGGGCACAGAGCGTGCACAGCGCGGGACACGGAGATGAGCACCGGTCCTTGGCACGCGCACGTACAGGAGGAGCGCCATGTCTCAGGTCATCCAGAGAGGCCAGGCCCGCATCAACGCCCGCCCGCTGGTCCGCAGCATCGCGGTGCTGCTCGGGCTGCTCTCCCCGCTGGCGGCGGCCCTGCTGGGCGGGAGCCTCGCGCGCCTCGCGGCGCTGCTGAGCTACCCCTACCCGCACGACGGGCTGGAGGGCACGCTCCTGCACGAGGCCAGAATGCTGCGCACAGGCGAGCAGATCTACGGCCAGCTCGAACCGCACCACTTCGTCTCGGCGCCCTACCCCCCGCTGCACCCGATCGTGCTGGCGCTGGCGGACACCTACGCGGGGCCGCACGTCTTCTGGAGCGGCCGCGTGGTCTCGCTGGCGTGCGCGCTGCTCACCGCCGCTCTGGTTGCGCTCGTCGTCCGCCGCGCGGCCGGGTCCGGTGCCGCGGGCCTGATCGGGGCGGCGCTGTTCCTGAGCGCGCCGCCCGTGCTGCTCTGGGGGACGCGCGTGAAGCCTGACCTGATGGCGCTCAGCTTTACAGCGCTCGGGCTGCTGTTGGCCACAGTGGCGATCCGGGGCGGCGAGAGGCCGCGAGGGGCGGCCTGGCGCCACGGAGCCTCGGGGCTTGCCGCCGTCTGCTTCGCGTGCGCCTTCTTCACCAAGCAGACCGACGTCGCGGCGGCGCTCGCGGCGGGCCTGGCCCTCGCGGCTGACGACCTGCTCGCCTGGCGGGAGGGGCGCCTGGCGCTCACGCCGTTGGCGCCCATCCGACCACGGACGGCCGCCTTCGCGCTGATCTACCTCACGCTGGCCCTGAGTGGCTGGGCGCTGCTGGACATCGCTACGGGCGGAGGCTACACGCTGCACGTGTGGTGGAACTTCCAGCGCACCTCGTGGTGGTCACCGGGCCTGTTCCGCAAGATCGCCACGCTGCTCACCTTCTGGTGGCCAGCGATGATCCTGGCCGCGCTCGCCGTCGCGCTGGCGCCCAGGCGGCGGGCGCTGCTGGCCCCGGCCCTGTACGCGCTCGTGTCGCCGCTGACGCTGCTGCTGGCCGGCGAGGTGGGCGCCAACCACAACCACCTGCTGGAGTCTCACCTGGCGCTGGCGATGGCAGGCGGCTGCGCACTCGGTTGGGCCGCAGGGGCGGCGGCGCGCGGGCGGCCTGTGGCCCTGGCGGCCGTGGCCCTGGCCGGCCTGCAGCTCGTACTCGCCTTCGGCCCGCCGGGGTGGTACGCCGACCAGCTCGCACCCGAGGATCCGCCTGAGCGCTTCGTGGCGTTCATCCGCGCCACGCCCGGCGAGGTGCTGGCCGATGACACCGGGCTGCTGATGGCCGCCGGCAAGCCGCTGCGGTACGACGACCCCTCGACGATGGGGCCCGCCGCTCGCTCGGGGCTCTGGGACCAGCGCGGCCTGGTTGAGGAGATTGCCCAACGGCGGTTCGCCGCCATCATGCTACCGCTTGAGGTAGAGGAGAGCCTGGAGGACCCGGCCGAGCGCTGGACGCCCGAGGTCCTCGCGGCGGTACGGCAGCACTACCGGCTGCTGTACCGCGACCGCATCTCCACCTACGTGCCCCGCTGAGAGCTACCGCCCTCTTGATGCACTGCGTCATACATGCTATGATGACGGAAAGCATCTTGCCATCTCACCACCGCGCTCACCCAGGCACAGTGCAGGAGGACTGTCATGGGCGACCTTCATCCTGATCTGCCGCACTATAGCCTCTATATCGACGGGCGCTGGACCGACGCAGAGGGCGGCGCCGTGCTCCCGGTGAACGAGCCCGCGCGGGGCGAGCCGATGACCTACGTCGCGCGCGGCACCGCGGCCGACGCGGACCGCGCCGTGCGAGCCGCGCGTGAGGCCTTCGACCGCGGACCATGGCCGCACACGCCGGGCTACGAGCGAGGACGCATCCTGCACGCGATCGCCGACCTGCTCGAGGAGCACAGCGCCGAGTTCGCCGAGCTCGAGACCCGCAACCTCGGCGTCCCGCTTCGCAAGACCACCTTCGTCGACGTGCCGTGGTCCGCCGAGCACCTGCGCGTCTTCGCCGACCTGGCGCGCACGCACCCCTACGAGCCGCTCCCCTGGAACGACGTACCCTCGGTGAGCTGGAACTTCGTGTGGCGCGAGCCGATCGGCGTCTGCGCGCAGATCGTTCCCTGGAACTACCCGCTGCTGATGACCGTGTGGAAGATCGCGCCGGCGCTGGCCGCGGGCAACACCGTGGTGCTCAAGCCGGCCTCCTACACGCCGCTCACCGCGCTGCTGCTGGCGAAGCTGATCGACGAGCGCCAGCTCCTCCCGCGCGGCGTGCTCAACGTCGTCACCGGGCCGGGCGGCGAGGTGGGCGACGCGCTGGCGCGCCACCCAGGGGTGGACAAGGTCTCGTTCACCGGCTCCACCGACACCGGGCGCCACATCATGCGGCTGGCAAGCGAGACGATCAAGAGCCTGACGCTCGAGCTCGGCGGCAAGTCCCCGAGCCTGGTGCTGCCCGACGCCGACCTGGACCTGGCGACCGACGGCGTGCTGTTCGGCGTGTTCTTCAACGGCGGCCAGAGCTGCGAGGCGGGCACGCGCTGCCTGGTGCCGGAGAGCCTGCACGCCGAGTTCCTCGAGCGGCTGGTGGCGCGGGCGCGGCAGCTGCGGCTGGGCGACCCGCTGGACCTCGAGACCGACCAGGGGCCGCTGGTGTCCGAGGCGCAGTGTCGCAGCGTCGAGGAGTACATCGCAATCGGGCAGAGCGAGGGGGCGCAGCTCGTGACTGGCGGGGCGCGCGCCAAGATCCCCGGTTTCCCGAACGCGCCGTTCGTGGAGCCGACGATCTTCACCGGCGTGAAGAACGGCATGCGGCTGGCGCAGGAGGAGATCTTCGGCCCGGTGCTGTCGGTGATCCCCTACCGCGGTGTCACCGAGGCGATCGAGCTCGCCAACCAGACGCACTACGGCCTCGGCGCGGCGGTCTGGTCGCGCGACCTGCAGGTGGCGATCGAGGTGGCCAAGCGCATCCGCACCGGCACGGTCTGGATCAATGACCACCACGTCATCCTGCCGCGGGCGCCCTTCGGGGGCTACAAGCAGAGTGGGATTGGCCGCGAGCACGGCCTCCAGGGGTTGATGGCCTATACTGAGACCAAGCATATCCACGTGGACCTGATGCAGAAGCGCGAGGGGCGCATCCACTGGGACGTGCTGCTGCCGAACCCTGAGTGACCGGGGTGAAACGCCGCGGCGGATCTCCCGCTCTCCCTGCCGCGCGAGAGAGATCCGGGGGGTGAGGGTGGAGCGCTAGGCGCGCTCCACCGCCCCTCGCCGCTCGAGCGCCTCGGCGACCAGCGCCCGCCGCAGTGCCTTCCCCACCAGCGTGCGTGGCAGCTGCTCGCGGAACTCAACCGCGCGCGGCACTTTGTACCCCACCAGGTGCTCGTGGCAGTAGGTGCGGATCTCTGTCCCGGTGGCCGTGGCGCCTGGCTTCAGCACCACGAAGGCCGTCACCTGCTCGTCCGCCCGCTCGCCCGCGCCCCGCGGCACCCCCGCTACACAAACCTCTTGCACCGCGGGGTGGCGGTAGAGCACCTCCTCGACCTCACGCGGCAGCACCTGGAAGCCCGACACTTTGATGATGTCCTTCTTGCGGTCCACGATGCGGAAGTAGCCCTCGGCGTCGGCCGTGCAGATATCGCCGGTGCGAAGCCAGCCGTCGCCCAGGTCGAAGACCGCCGCCGTCTCCTCCGGCCGGTTCCAGTAGCCACGCATCACCTGCGGCCCGCGCACCACCAGCTCGCCGGCCTGCTCCGCGCCCGGCGGAAGCTCCTCCCCCGTGCCCGGGTCGACCAGCCGCACCTCGGTGCTGGGAAACGGCAGCCCGATCGAGCCGTCCTTCCGCACGCCGTTCAGCGGGTTGCCGTGCGTGATCGGACCGCACTCCGTCAGACCGTACCCCTCGACGAGGCGGCCGCCGGTAAGCTCACCGAACTGCTCCTGAACCGCGAGCGGCAGCGGGGCAGCGCCGCTCAGACAGTAGCGCACCGAGCGCAGGTCGAACTCTCTGACGCGCGGGTGCCGCACGATGTGCACGTACATCGCTGGCACGCCGGGGAAGATCGTGCAGCGCTCATGCTCCAGCGCCTCCATCACCAGGTCGATTGGGATCGGATTGGCGATGATCACATTCTCGCTCACGGCGCGCAGCGGGCAGAGGATTCCAGCCATCACCCCGTAGACGTGGAAGAACGGGATCGCCGAGAGGAAGACCTCGTGGCCGGGGCGAATGGCGCACATCCAGCTCAGGCTCTGCACCGTGTTGGCGATCAGGTTGCGGTGGGTCAGCATCGCCGCCTTGGGCGTGCCGGTGGTGCCGCCGGTGTACTGGAACAGCGCCACATCCTCGGGCGCAGGCCCAGTTTGCGGCAGCGGCCCATCCTCGCGGAGCAGGTCGGCGAAGGCCAGGGTGCCCTCGCCGCGCGGCGGATCAACCCAGTCGGGGCGGCGCCGCAGCATATGGCCCACGAGCAGCCGCGTGGGGAAGGGCAGCAGATCCTCCAGCGAGGTGACGATCACCCGGCGGACGGCCGTCGCCCCCTGTGGGATGGACTGGAGGCGCGGCCAGACCAGATTCAGCGCGATCACCGTCTCGGCGCCCGAGTCGGCCAGCTGGTGCTCCAGCTCCGCGGCGGTGTAGGTGGGATTGTTGTTGACGATGATCGCGCCGAGGCGGGCGGCGGCGAAGAAGGCGACGAGGTACTGCGGCGAGTTCGGCAGGACGATCGCGACCCGGTCGCCCTTGCGCACGCCGAGCCGGTGCAGCGCAGCTGCGAAGCGGTCGACCGAGCGCAGCAGCTCGCGGTAGGTCATGCTGCCGCCCACGCGCAGCTGTCCGCCGAGCAGGTAGCTCAGCACGAGGCGCACCGCCACCTTATCGGGGGCCGCGCGCACGGCCTCGGCCAGCAGGTCGTACAGAGTGAGCGGCGGCACGGTGACGGCGGCCGGCACGCCGGGCTCGTAGCTTCGCACCCAGATCGGTTCCACAGCAATAGATCCTTATACTGCGGCGCGGCCCGTGATCCGACGACCGGGGGTGTGCCGCGGCTCCTAGGGACGCGATGGGCCGTGCCACACGGCTCCCTCGCCGGCAGTGAATGCGTGTCGTACACGGCATAGAAGCAATCCGCGTGCCGAAGCGCGCCACACACAACGGCGGCGCCGGGGGTGTGAGCCCCGACGCCGCCGGTTTGTACGACACCTTGGAGGGAGGTGCGAGGTTTACGCGCCCGCGAGCTCCGCGCCGCGCGTGGCCGTGCCCTGCGCGTGTGCCGAGGCCTCCGCGGGGAAGCGGTCAAGGTTCATGACCTTATTCCAGACCGCGATGAAGTCCCGCACGAACTTCTCCTTCGCATCGTCCTGCGCGTAGACCTCAGCCAGGGCGCGCAGCTGCGAGTTGGAGCCGAAGATCAGGTCCACACGGGTGCCGGTCCACTTGACCTCGCCCGTCTTGCGGTCGCGCCCCTCGAACGTCTCCGCCGCCTCGGAGGTGGGCGTCCACACCGTGTCCATGTCAATCAGGTTGACGAAGAAGTCGGTGCTGAGGCTGCCGACCCGCTTCGTAAACACGCCGTGCGTCGACTGGCCGACGGTGGCGCCCAGCACGCGCAGGCCGCCGATGAGCACGGTCATCTCGGGCGCACTCAGGGTCAGGAGCTGCGCCCTATCCACCAGCAGCTCCTCGGCCTTCACGGAGAAGGACTTCTTCTGGTAGTTGCGGAAGCCGTCGGCCTGAGGCTCCAGCACGGAGAACGACGCCACATCGGTCTGCTCCTGCGAGGCATCCGCGCGGCCGGGAGTGAAGGGCACATCGACGGCGTACCCGGCGAACTTGGCCGCCTCTTCGACCGCCGCAGTGCCGGCCAGGACGATCAGGTCAGCCATCGAGACCTTCTTGCCGCCCTGCTGGGCGCTGTTGAAGGCCTGCTGGATGCCCTCGAGAACGCCCAGCACCTTGCTGAGCTGCTCCGGCTGGTTGACCTCCCAGTCCTTCTGGGGCGCGAGGCGAACACGCGCGCCGTTGGCGCCGCCGCGCTTATCCGAGCCGCGGAAGGTCGAGGCCGAGGCCCAGGCGGTGGAGACCAGCTCCGAGATCGACAGGCCCGACGTCACGATCTGCGCCTTGAGGGAGGCGATGTCCTGCGCGTCGATTACGGGGTGATCAGCGGCGGGGATCGGGTCCTGCCAGATCAGCTCTTCGGCTGGGACCTCCGGGCCGAGGTAGAGCGACTTCGGCCCCATGTCGCGGTGGGTCAGCTTGAACCAGGCGCGGGCGAACGCATCGGCGAAGGCCTCCGGGTCCTGGTGGAAGCGGCGCGAGATGGGCTCGTAGATCGGGTCGAATCGCAGCGACATGTCGGCAGTGGTCATCATCGGCGGATGCTGCTTGCTCGGGTCGTGCGCGTCCGTGATCATGTGCTCCGGCCGGACGTTCTTGGCCACCCACTGCTGGGCGCCGGCCGGGCTCCTGGTCAGCTCCCACTCGTAGCCGAACAGCATGTCGAAGTAGCCGTTGTCCCACGTCGTGGGGTTGGGCTTCCAGGCGCCCTCGATGCCGCTGGTGGTGGTGTGCACGCCCTTGCCGGTGCCGAGGCGGTTGATCCAGCCGAGGCCCTGCGCCTCGATCGGGGCGCCCTCCGGCTCCGGCCCCACCAGCGTCGGGTCGCCCGCGCCGTGCGCCTTGCCGAACGTGTGCCCGCCGGCGACGAGCGCAACCGTCTCCTCGTCGTTCATGGCCATGCGCGCGAAGGTCTCGCGCACGTCGCGGCCCGAGGCCACCGGGTCGGGCTTGCCATCGGGGCCCTCGGGGTTCACGTAGATCAGGCCCATCTGCACGGCAGCCAGCGGGTTCTCCAGCTCGCGGTTGCCGCTGTAGCGACTGTTGGCCTTCTCGCTGGTGGCCAGCCACTCGCCCTCGCTGCCCCAGTAGATGTCCTCCTCGGGCTGCCAGATATCCGCGCGGCCGCCGCCGAAGCCGAAGGTCTTGAAGCCCATCGACTCGAGCGCGCAGTTGCCGGCCAGGATCATCAGGTCGGCCCAGGAGATCTTGTTACCATACTTCTTCTTGATGGGCCAGAGCAGGCGGCGCGCCTTGTCCAGGTTGCCGTTATCGGGCCAGCTGTTGAGCGGCGCGAAGCGCTGGGCACCGGTGCCGCCGCCGCCACGGCCGTCGGCGGTGCGGTAGGTGCCGGCGCTGTGCCAGGCCATGCGGATGAAGAGCCCGCCGTAGTGGCCCCAGTCGGCAGGCCACCAGTCCTGCGACTCGGTCATCAGCGCGTACAGGTCGCTCTTGAGGGCGGCGAAGTCAAGCTTCTTGAACTCTTCGGCGTAGTTAAAGTCAGGCCCCATCGGGTTGGAGGCCGGCGCGTGCTGGTGGAGGATGTTCAGGTTCAGCTGATTGGGCCACCAGTCGCGGTTCGACCGGCCCCTGCCGGCGGCGGGTGTGTGGGTTCTGCCCGTTACGGGGCAGGTGCCGCTCGCGCCGTTGGCGCTGGCCGCGCCGCTCGGGTTGTCGTCGGTTCCGCCCTCGGAGGGCGTTGGCATCGTATGATCCGTCATTGTTGTCTCCATGTATAGGAGCTGCGTCTAGATCGCGGGCATATCTATAGGTATAATAGACAAAAGTTAAAGCGATCTCAAATACCTTCTGCCTATGGCAGCGATAGGAAAGGACTATGGAGCTGCACCAGCTGCGCTACTTCGTGGCGGTGGCCGAGACCGGGGGGTTCGTGCGCGCGGCGCAGCGCTGCAATGTGGCGCAGCCGTCGCTCAGCCAGCAGATCATCAAGCTCGAGCAGGAGCTGGGGCAGCCGCTGTTCGAGCGCGTGGGGCGCTCGGTGCGGCTCACGGCGGCCGGCGAGGCGCTGCTGCCGCGGGCGCGGCGCATCCTCCTGGAGGTGCAGGACGCGCGGGCGCAGATCGTCGGGGAGGTCGAGGCCGGCAAGGGGCGGCTGACGGTCGGCGTGATCCCGACAGTGGCGCCCTACCTGCTGCCGGACGCAGTGCGAAGCTTCCAGCAGAGCTACTCGGAAGCGCACGTGACCGTCCTCGAGCGCCTGACCGAGCGGCTGATCGCCGGGCTGGTGGCGCTCGAGATCGACGTGTGCGTACTCAGCCTGCCGATCGACAACCCGCAGATCGCCACCACGGTGCTGTGCGAGGAGGCGCTGGTGGTGGCCCTGCCGCACGGCCACCCACTCTCCACGCGGGCGGCGGTCGCGGTCGAGGAGCTGCGCGGCGCGCCGTTCATCGCGCTGGACGACGAGCAGTGCTTCGGGCAGCAGGTGAGCGCGTTCTGCTACGAGCGCCAGGTGAGCCCGGCGGTGGTCTGCCGGGTGACACAGCTCTCGACGATGCTGCGGGGCGTGACGGCCGGGATGGGGGTGGCGCTGGTGCCGCAGACGCTTGCCGCCACCGAGGCCGGCGCCTGCGTCTACCGTCCGATCGCCGAGGCCGCGCCCAGCCGCACCATTGTGGCCGCCTGGCACGCGGGGCGGCGACCCTCGCAGCTGGCGCTGCACATGATCCAGCACCTGCGCGAGCATCTGGCCCAGCTGTGCCGATGACACTCTGCAGCAGATCCGCGGCTATCTGGTAGGATGGCAATCGGCTATCGACCAAACAATCAGAAGGGACAGCAATGAAAGTCGCCTACATCTTCGCCACGTCGGGGCACACGGCCAGCTACAAGCTCGGGAAGATGATCCTGCCGCAGCTCGAGGCCGGCACGCACGGCGTGCAGGTCGTGGGAATGATGTTCTTCGACGACAACAACTACGTGCTGCGCGCGGGAGACCCGATCGGGGAGCGGCTCGCGAAGGTGGCCCAGGAGCAGGGCATCCTGCTGATGATGTGCGACCAGTGCGCCATCGAGCGCGGCCTGGCCGAGGGCGAGCCGGGGAGCTGCCGCACCGTGGGCACGGTGGCTGGGGTCCACGTCGGCTGCTTCCCGGATCTGTACGGCGCGCTGGCGCAGAGCCCGCCGGACCAGGTCATCACGCTGTAGGGGCAGGCCCGCCGCAGCCCCCGGTACAGCACAGAGGCCGCAGAGAGCACGAGGGGGCGACCCCTGTGTTCTCTGCGGCCTCTGTCGCGTGGCCGGCCGGTGCGCTACTCGGAGACCGGCACGCGCCGCGCCACCTCGGGGTCCACCGTGAGCAGCGTGCGGTTAACCCAGCCGGTCACGCCGCGCACATTCGTGATCTGGTACCAGTTGCCGTCGGTGGTCTTGGCAAGGAGCTGGACCGTCTCGCCAGCGTTGATCTGATCGAGCACGTTGCCCTGCAGGTTAGGGGCGGCGCGCACATTGCCGCCGTTGAACACCAGTGCGGTGAGCCCGGTGCTGGGCGGGGCCGCCTCGGGCGTGACGGGTGCGGGCGTGGCAGGGGCGGGCAGCGCCTCGAGCGTGGCCGGCAGCGGGGTGGGCACTGAGGCGTTGGAGACCGGCAGCGAGCGGCGGTCCTCCAGGGCCACCTCGAGCAGGGTGACGCTCACCCAGCCGGTGATCCGGCGCTCGTTGGTGATCTGGTACCAGGTGCCGTCCTCGGTGCGCGCCAGAAGCTGGACCGTCTCGCCAGCGTTGATCTGGTCCAGCACCTCACCGCGCAGGTTCGGCGCAGCGCGCACATTGCCGCCGTTGAACACCTGGGCCGTGGGCCCGTTGGTCGGGGCCTGTCGCGGGAGCTGCGCTGCGGCCTCGGTGACCGTCAGCAGCGTGCCGCTCACCCAACCCTCGGCCTCGGCGCTGCGCAGCAAGTACCACTGGCCGTCTGGGCTGAGGGCCAGGAGCTCGACCACCTCGCCCGCGCTCACCTGGCCCAGCACCTCACCCGAGGTGTTAGGCTGCTGGCGGATGTTGCCGCCGTTCCGGACCGTAGCTGTGAGGGCCTGCGTCGCCGCGACCTCGGGGGTGGGCTCGGCCGGCTCGGGCGTAGCGGCAGGCTCAGCCGTGGCCTGCGGGGTGGGCTCAGCCGTGGGGGCGGCGGTGGGCGCGGCGACGGCCGCCTGGTAGAAATCCCCGGCGAAGTTCGGCAGCACCGTGACGGTGGCCGGCTCCGAGGTAAGCACCGTGCCGTCAGCCAGCGTCGAGACCAGCGTCACGCTGTACTGCTCGTCCTGCTGCGGTGTGGGCGCCCCCTCGATACGGTCGAGCGTCATCGTCACGCGGCCCGATTCGGCCGTGGCCACGGCCGAATCGGGGTTGAACCACGGGAAGTCCTGCTCCCCCTGCTTCATCGTAGCCGTGACTGCGGCGCCGTCGGCCAGCGTGGTGTCGGCGCGCACCACGATCTTCCCCTGGCCGGCGACCTCGGCGGTCACGCCGGAGATTGTGGGTGGCGGGCCAGCAGTCGGAGCATCTGCCGTCTCGGAGCCGGGCTGGAAGAGGGTCAGCGCCAGGGAGGCGAGCACGCCGATCACCACGAGCGGGATCAGCACCGCGAGCGCCTTCACCGCAGGCGACGCGTTGCGGAAGCGGTCGCCGAGGGTGGTCGGCTCCTCGTAGGGGAGCGAGGTATAGTCGATCGCGTCGCCGATCTCAGGCGGCGGAGCGTCATCGGCGCCGGCGCGGCGGCGGCGGATCAACACCAGCGCCGCCACCGCCACCACCAGCACGATGACGATCACGGCGAGGGCGATAGGGTTCTGGAGCAGGTCCATCGTTTACGACATCCTTTCGATCTACGCGGCCTAGTGCTATGAAGCCGGAAGCCCCGTAAAGTCTAACGATATCATCATATGATAACTCAGGCGGCGATGCAAGCCCATCGCGCGGCGCAGATGCCCATCCGTAGCCCCTGGCCCTCAGTTTGTTAACCGTATGCTATAATAGCCTGACGTTTGTACCCCGAGGGTGAGAATAGATGAAAGACCTGTTCCGGCGCGGGCCGAAGCGTTTCACGCCGGCCGAGCGCGACAATGGGCAGCAGATCCCAGATAATATGTGGGTCAAGTGCCCGACGTGCGGCGACCTGACCTATGTCAAGCAGCTTCAGGACAACCTGAAGGTCTGCAAGTGCGGCCACCACATGCGGCTCAGCGCGCGCGAGTGGCTCGGTCTGGTAGATGCGGGCTCGTTCGCGGAGGAGGACGCCGGCATCGCCCCGCTGGACCCGCTCGAGTTCGTGTCACCGAAGGACAACTACGCGCAGAAGATCGCCGAGAGCCAGGGCCGCACCGGTATGGCGGACGCGATCGTGAGCGGCGCGGCGCAGATCCACGGCCGGCCGGTCCAAGTGTCGGTGGCGGAGTTCGGCTTCATCGGCGGCTCGATGGGCAGCGTATTCGGGGAGAAGGTCGCGCGGGCGGCCGAGCGGGCGGCCGAGCGCGGCGTGCCGCTGGTGACCGTCAACGCCTCGGGCGGCGCGCGCATGCACGAGGGCGTCCTCTCGCTCATGCAGATGGCAAAGGTCAACATGGCGCTCACTCGCCTGGCGGACGCCGGGCAGCCGCACATCGCAGTGCTGGCGGATCCGTGCTACGGCGGCGTGATCGCGTCGTTTGCCTCGGTGGCGGACGTGATTATCGCTGAGCCGGGGGCGAACATCGGCTTCGCCGGCCGGCGCGTGATCGAGCAGACCATCCGGCAGAAGCTGCCGCCCCACTTCCAGACCGCCGAGTTCTTTCTGGACCACGGCATGGTGGATATGGTGGTGGCGCGCTCGGATCTCCGCGCAACGATCGGGAAGCTGCTCGGACTGTACGACCGTACCTCTGCGAAGGCCGTGCCCGCCTGCGACGACCTCGCACTCTTGAAAGCCTGAAATGACATGTGTAAAGCTCAAAGGTAAAAGGTAGCAACGTTCAGAACGTTCGATGTGCAAGCCAGCGCAGAGATCAGCGCTGCGGCACGTTGCGATCCACACGTTGCGCTTTGCGCTTTGCACGTTGCACCTTGCACTATGAACACACTCACCCCCTGGGACAAGGTTCAGATCGCCCGTCACCCGCAGCGGCCAAAGGCGCTTGACTACGTGCGCGCGCTGTGCGAGGACTTCGTGGAGCTGCACGGCGACCGCCGCTTCGGCGATGACCAGGCTATCGTCGGCGGCCCCGCGCGCTTTGACGGCCGCACCGTGATGGTCATCGGGCACCAGAAGGGCAAGGATACGCGCGAGAACATGCGGCGCAACTTCGGCATGCCCCGCCCCGAAGGATACCGTAAGGCGCTGCGCCTGTTCCAGCACGCCGAGAAGTTCGGCATGCCGCTGCTCTGCTTCATCGACACCCCCGGCGCCGACCCGAGCATGCAGTCCGAGGAGCGCGGCCAGGGCAATGCGATCGCCGAGAACATCCTGGTGATGGCCGCTCTCAAGGTGCCGATCATCGCCACGGTGATTGGCGAGGGCGGCAGCGGCGGCGCGCTGGCGATCGGTGTGGCTGATAGGCTGCTGATGCTCGAGCACTCGGTCTACTCTGTGGCGGCCCCCGAGGCTAGCGCCGCCATTCTCTGGCGCGACGCCGCCAAAGCCTCCGAGGCGGCCAGGGCCATGCGGATCACCGCGCAGGACCAGCTGGCGCTCGGGATCGCCGACGCGGTGGTGCCCGAGCCTGAGGGCGGCGCGCACAACAACCACGAAGCCACCACCACCGCGCTGGGCAGTGAGATCCGCGCCCAGCTCGTGGGCCTCTCCCGCCTCGCTGTCCACGAGCTGCTCGCGCAGCGCTACCAGAAGTACCGCGAGATCGGCCGCTACCAGGAGCTCCAGCACGCCCTCCTCCAGAGTGAGGAGGCGGCTGAGGGGATGATCTTCCCGTAGGGAATGTTCGCACACCACGTGTGCGGGGCCTGGGGGCTGCGGCCTCCAGGCCATTTTTCTTTTGGAGGGGCTGCGCCCCTCCTAACTTCCCCGCTGGCGCCGCCCGCCCCCCTCTCATCCACCTCTCACCTATACCCGTACTTTTGTACTGATACTACCCTTGACGCTGTCCCCGCAGGTTGCTATAATACGTGTACCTGGTATCCCAGGTCTCCCACATCCACTCCCTAGAGACCAAAGCTGTATACACATCGTCGTAGAGCGGACGGAACGGTCCGGCTCTTTCGGAGTACCTACCGCATCGTAACCGTGGCCCGAAAGATGCGATAGGGAGTGTTCAGCAACTGGTGCACCTTAGCAAGGCCGCCCCATCGGAGCCGCGCAGCAATAGCCGCGCGCCCGAAGGTGCGGCCGCCCTTGTCACCCCCGCTGGCGTGCGCCTACGGGCGGCTGACGGCTACTAGCCAGGAGGACAACAGATGACTACCACGGCCGGCGCGTCGCTGCTGCAGCTCGTCACCGAGCTGCAGGACCGCAAGAAGTTCCAGGAGCTCAACTGGACCGGGACCTTCGCCGAGTACCTGGAGATCGTCGCCCGCGACCCGAAGGTGACGCGCAACGCGTTCCAGCGGATCTACGACATGATCATGGCCTACGGCACCGAGGAGTTCATCGACGCTAAGAAGCGCCTCATTCGCTATAAGTTCTTCAGCGACGCATCGTTCGACGAGAGCGACGCGGTGTTCGGGCTGGAGATCCCGCTGATGCGTCTGGTCAACTTCTTCAAGGCCGCGGCCCAGGGCTACGGCACCGAGAAGCGCGTCCTCCTGCTCCACGGCCCGGTGGGATCCTCCAAGTCCACCATCGCGCGCCGCCTCAAGCGCGGCCTGGAGCACTACTCGCGCACCGATGAGGGCGCGGTGTATACCTTCGACTGGTACCTGGGCGACATCGCCGACCTCGAGGACGGCCGGGTGAAGGAGACCGAGTGGGAGAAGTGCCCCATGCACGAGGACCCGCTGCGGATCATCCCGCCCGAGTCGCGGGAGCGCTTCGCCGAGGAGCTGACCGGCCGCGAGGACGGCCGCTACCGCATCCAGGTCACCGGCGACCTCTGCCCCGCCTGCCGCTACAACTACCGTGACCTGATGCTGCGCTACGGCGGTGACTGGAGCAAGACCGTCCGGCACGCGCGCGTGCGGCGCCTGGTGTTCAGCGAGCAGGACCGCATCGGTATCGGCACCTTCCAGCCCAAGGACGAGAAGAACCAGGACTCCACCGAGCTCACCGGCGACATCAACTACCGCAAGATCGCGATCTACGGCTCGGACTCGGACCCGCGCGCCTTCAACTTCGACGGCGAGTTCAACATCGCCAACCGCGGCATCATCGAGTTCATCGAGATGCTCAAGCTGGACGTGGCCTTCCTCTACGACCTGCTGGGCGCCTCGCAGGAGCACAAGATCAAGTCCAAGAAGTTCGCGCAGACCGACATCGACGAGGTGATCATCGGCCACACCAACGCGCCCGAGTACCGCCGCCTGGAGAACAACGAGTTCATGGAGGCGCTCAAGGACCGCACGGTACGCATCGATGTGCCCTACATCACCCGCCTGAAGGACGAGATCCGGATCTACGAGCGCGACTTCAACCGGCGCAAGGTCAAGGTGCACATCGCTCCACACACGCTCGAGGTGGCCGCGATGTGGGCGGTGCTCACGCGCCTGGAGGAGCCGAAGAAGCCTAACCTGACGCTGCTGCAGAAGCTCAAGCTCTACAACGGCCGCACCCTGCCCGGCTTCACCGAGGACAACATCAAGGAGCTGCGTAAGGAGTCCACCGCCGAGGGCATGGACGGCATCAGCCCGCGCTACATCCAGGACAAGATCTCCAACGCGCTGGTGAACTTCCAGGCCGACGGCTACATCAACCCGTTCATGGTGCTCAACGAGCTCGAGGGCGGCCTGAAGAACCACGCCCTGATCAGCAGCGACGAGGACCGCAAGCGCTACCGCGACCTGCTCTCCGTGGTCAAGGAGGAGTACACCGAGATCGTGAAGAACGAGGTCCAGCGCGCGATCTCCGCCGACGAGGAGGCGATCAAGCGGCTGTGCGGCAACTACATCGATAATATCAAGGCCTACACCCAGCGCGAGCGCGTCCGCAACAAGTTCACCGGCCAGATGGAAGAGCCGGACGAGCGGCTGATGCGGTCGATCGAGGAGAAGATCGACATCCCCGAGAGCCGGAAGGACGACTTCCGCCGCGAGATCATGAACTACATCGGCGCGCTGGCGATCGAGGGCAAGACCTTCGACTACAAGACCAACGAGCGGCTCCACAAGGCGCTCGAGCTCAAGCTGTTCGAGGACCAGAAGGACTCGATCAAGCTCACCTCGCTCGTCTCGCGGGTGATCGACAAGGACACCCAGGAGAAGATCGATGTGGTCAAGTCACGCCTGATCCGCGACTTCGGCTACAACGAGCAGAGCGCCACCGACGTGCTGAACTACGTGGCCAGCATCTTCGCCCGCGGGGACCTGAAGAACTAGCCCTGCCCTCACCCCCCTGCCCCCCTCTCCCTGTGGACGAGGGGGGTGTGGGAGCGGGGGAGCCGAGCTCTCCTGCTGCTCCTCCCCCTCCCCGCGCAGGGAAGGGGGCGGGGGGAGGGGTGATGGAGTAGAAATATGTCAATCAGACGAGTCGAGCGCGACCTGAACCGCTTCCGCGACATCGTGCGGGGCCGCATCAAGAAGGACCTGCGGAAGTACATGTCGCAGGGCGAGATGATCGGCCGCCAGGGGCGCAAGTACGTCTCCATCCCGCTGCCGCAGATCGACCTGCCGCAGTTCCGCTACGGCTCGAAGCAGGGCGGCGGCGTGGGCCAGGGCGACGGCGACCCCGGCGACCCGATCGGGCAGGGAGGCGACCCACAGCAGGGCAAGGGCGAGGCCGGCTCGGACCCCGGGCAGCACGTGGTCGAGGTGGACGTGACGCTCGAGGAGCTGGCGCAGATCCTCGGCGAGGAGCTCCAGCTGCCGAACATCGAGCCGCGCGGCAAGAAGAACATCATCTCGCGCAAGGACAAGTACTCGGGCATCCGGCGCGTGGGGCCGGACTCGCTGCGCCACTTCAAGCGCACCTACCGCGAGGCGCTGCGGCGCCAGATCTCCTCGGGCGAGTACAACCCCGCCGACCCGATCGTGGTGCCGATCCGCCAGGACATGCGCTACCGCTCCTGGAAAGAAACCCTCATGCCCGAGAGCAACGCCGTCATCATCTATATGATGGACGTCTCCGGCTCGATGGGCACCGAGCAGAAGGAGCTGGTGCGAATCACCGCCTTCTGGATCGAGACCTGGCTGCGCTCGCAGTACAAAGAGATCGACATCCGCTACATCGTCCACGACGCGGCGGCCAAAGAGGTGGACCAGGAGACGTTCTACCACATCCGCGAGGGCGGCGGCACCAAGATCAGCTCGGCCTACAAGCTGTGTAACAAGATGATCGAGGAGCGCTACTCCCCCGACGAGTGGAATAT
>JBDLTZ010000343.1:0-2691 GCA_039805565.1 Chloroflexota bacterium
CAGTGAATGTGCATGTCTGCGCGCTGCGCTCCTTCTGCGCCTGGCTCGCCGAGCACGGCCACGCCGACCGAAGCCCGGCGCTGCGCCTGAAGGCTCCGAGCGTGGGCAAACCGCTCTCACCGAAGGCGCTCAAAGCCAGCCACGTCAACGCCCTCCTCCGCGCTGCCCAGCAGACCCGCCACGCCGCGCGTGATTACGCGATCGTGCAGCTGATGGTGCAGACCGGTATCCGCATCAGCGAGTGTACTGCCCTCCGGTTAGGTGACATCCAGCTTAGTGAGCGGCAGGGGTGGGCGACAATTCGGGCTGGTAAGGGGAACAAGAGCCGTAGGGTGCCACTCAATGCCTCGGTGCGCCAGGCGCTCGTCGACTACCTCGCGCCGCTGTGGGACGTAGAGCCAACGGTGAAGGCGGTTGTGGTGGCGTGGACTCGGCAGCAGGGTATGGAGCCGCTTTGGCGAAGCCAGAAGGGCGGTGCGCTGAGCAGCCGGGCGATCAGCGAGGTTGTCGAGGCGCTCGTAGCCACGTGTGCTCAGCGGAACCTCGTCCCTCCTGACACGACGCCCCATACGCTCCGGCACACGTTCGCGACGAACTACCTCAAGGACCACCCCGGCGATATTGTCGGGCTCGCCGCGCTCCTCGGGCACAGCAGCCTCGAGACAACGCGCATCTACGTACAACCCTCGGCTGACGACCTGGCGCAGCGGGTGGAGCAGACACGGCTGAACGCCTACAGCTAGCGCTTCCACTCCATCATCATCTGAGCCACGGTAGGTACGCCCTGGGCCAATACGCATTTCTGCGGGCACAGGGTTGCGGCGTATCGGGTTCTGGCGCCAGCGGGTGGTTAAGAGCGGGTTGACGTGCTTCGATGCATTCCTGACGTTGCTCGACACGTGGCAGGATCTGATCGCCAACTCCTTCAAGGATTATCAGACGAGCGGCTTTGCCGAGGGCCCCAACACAAAGCTGAAGGTGTTGAAACGCCGCTGCTACGGGCTGCGCAACATCGGTCGGCTGTTCCAGCGCCTGACGCTTGACGTCGAAGGTTACCAGCGGTTCAGTCCGTGGCGCACCGCCACTCACTAGATATGGGCATCGTCACGAAAAGTCCCGAAGAGCCGCGAGTTACTCAGCCTGCTGAGTGTGACAGCAGGTGTCGCACTTTTGTTCTAAAATTAGCGGGCCTGATAATCGAGGCAGGTTCGCTGCAGTCACACAAGTAGATTGCCTAGTGCAAGGGGCTCGCATATAATAGTAGCCGAGGAGGCGCTTGCACTTAACCCCTTACTGCGTAACACACATTTGTTCGAGGTAGACATTCCGCATTGGAATGCGCTAGAAGCAGTTTGACTGGTTCGCCGGGTCCCGGTACGATGGAGGTGTCAGACACCATCAGACCGAGGAACGCCGATGAACCAGTCGCCCAAAGTATACGACATGGCGTCCGCGCTCGAGTCGCTTGAGCCCTGGTTGGAGGCACACCTTCCCAATCTCGAGCCCGTCGCGCGCCGGCACTTCGTGCATCTGGTGACCGGCATTATCGAACAACAGTCGCTGTTGCTGCGAGCAATTGCCGCCGCGAGTCCGTTCCAGGCCGAGCCCGAAAGCAACTACACCCAGGTCCAGCGCATCATCCGCGACACGCGCCTGACGCTGGAGACGGTCTACTACCCACTCCTGACGCAGCTGCTGGCCGCCATGCCCGGCGATCATACCTACGTGACACTCGACCAGACCAGTCACGGTGCGGACTTCAACCTCGTGCTCGTCGGCTGGGCCAGTGATGGCATCAGTCTGCCACTTGGCTTCGTGGTGTACGCCACCGATGCGGCCTGGGCGGACGACGCGCGCGAACTGCTTCGCCGGATGGAAATCGTCATCCCTGCTGGGCGGACGATTACCTTGCTGGCCGATCGCGTCCACGCAGGTGACCCGTTCCTGTCGTGCCTGGACGAGCTCGATTGGGGCTACGTCATCCGCCTGCCGGACGACACCTTCATCGCCGACGAAGCAGGCGAGTGGGTCGAGGTACGTCATCTGCGCAAGCGTGCCGGCAAGCTGCGGGTCTTCCAGAACGTGCCGGTCTGGAAGAGCGCTCAGCGCCGGGCGACCGTGTGTGTGTACCGGCATCGTGCTGCTGATGGGACGACTGCCACGTGGTATCTGGTGACCAACCTGGCTGGCAAGCACACTCGGTTTGTGGAATATGCCTGCCGCTGGTGGCAAGAGTGTACCCACAAGCTGCTCAAGAGTGCACTGTTCAACTGGGAGCAGGGGCGAGTGCGAGCACCGGCACGCGTGGCAATCCTGTTGATGGGCTTTGGCTGTGCCTGTTGGGCGCTCTGGCTCCTTGGTCGCGCACACGAACGCGTGGTGAAGCCCAAGAAGCCATCACGGCGACCACCCGTGCGGCGGCAGAACATCATCAAACGCGGCTGGGACGTCCTCCAAGCCGCACGCAAACGGCGACGGATGCCACCGCTCCCGGTGCTTCCCGAGCCGCGTGTGCTTGAGTATCGTCGTCGCTTTCCTGGCCTCCGACTACCGTGTGACGCAAGCCTCGTCGAGCTGTGGTAGATCCGAACAAATGTGTGTTACGCAGTAAGGCACTTAACCCGGTCGGTCAGCGTCAGCGCTGCACGGAACAACGGTACGCGATTGAGCCATATGGCTGAGCCTGATCTC
>JBDLTZ010000344.1:0-4637 GCA_039805565.1 Chloroflexota bacterium
TCGGCGTGCGCCCCGAGGGCTACGTCGCCAAGGCCAATCAGCCGCTCCAGGTCTCGCTCGTCACGCTCGACCTGCAGGGCGACCCCGCGCCCTCGCGCAGCCTCGAGGTCGGTATCTTCCGCCGCGAGTGGTTCAGCGCCCGCGAGCAGGGCGCTGATGGTCGCCTCTACTGGACCTCGAAGTTCACCGACACGCTCGTGCAGACCCTCCCCGCCGCCACCGACGCCCAGGGCCGCGCGAGCGTCAGCGTCCTCTTCCCGCGCGCCGGCGAGTACCGCGTCTCGGCATCCGGCAAGGACGACCAGGGCCGCCAGGCATCCGCCGACAGCTTCGTCTGGGTCACCGGCAGTGATGTGTTCTGGGGCGTGGACGACACGAGCCGCGTCGACCTGATCGCCGACCGGCGCTCCTACAAGCCGGGTGACACTGCCTCAGTGCTCGTCACTGCGCCCTACAAAGGCGCGACTGCCCTCGTCACGATCGAGCGCGGCACCGTGATCGAGCGCCGCCTGATCACTATCAAGGGTACCGCGGAGCTATTTCAGGTGCCCATCCGCGAGGACTACGCGCCGAATATCTACGTCGGCGTGACTCTCGTGACTCCGCCCGGCGACGGCACTACCCCCGACGCTCCCGCCGTGCCGGACCTGCGCGTCGGCCTGGTGAACCTGCCGGTCTCCACCGAGCGCCAGGAGCTGAACATAACAGTTACGCCGGACCGAACTGATGCCGGCCCACGCGACAGCGTGCGCTACACCGTTAAGGCCACCGACCACACCGGCAAGGGCGTGCGCGCCGAGGTCGCCCTGGCTCTTGTGGACAAGGCTGTGCTCACCCTGGCCGACGATCCCAACCCGACGCTGCGCCAGTCGTTCTACGAGCGTCGCCCGCTGAACGTCTTTACCTCCAGCCCGCTCACGGTATTGGTGGACCGCGTCACGGTCAAGCTCCAACCGGGGGACAAGGGCGGCGGCGGCGCTGCCGGCGAGGGGGCTTTCGTCCGCCGCGAGTTCCCCGACACGGCCTTCTGGGAGCCGGCGCTCGTCACCGGCGAGGACGGCACGGCCCAGGTGAGCGTTACTCTGCCCGATACCCTCACCACCTGGCGCCTCAGCGCTCGCGCTGTCACCGCCGACACCCTCGTAGGACAGGCCGAAAGCGAGATCGTAGCCTCGAAGCCGCTCTTCCTGCGCCCGACCCTGCCGCGCTTCCTGACCGCAGGCGACCAGGCTGTGCTCCAGGTGGTGGTTCACAACGGGGCTGGGTCAGCTGTCGACGCGGCCGTCTCGCTGGAAGCGAGCGTCCCTGGCGGGTTGCCCGCGCCGCTGACGATCGAGGGCCCTGCCCGGCAGACCGTCAGTGTCCCCGCGAGCGGCACCGCCCTCGTCCGCTGGAACGTACGCGTGTCGCAGGACGTCGGCGCCGTGGGGGAGATCACGCTGGCGCTGAACGGCAGCGGCGGCGCCGCCCAGGACGCGCTCGAGGTCACCCTGCCGATCAAGCGCCTCGCCACCCCCGAGACTGTCGCCAGCGCCGGGCAGGTGATCGACCAGGTGGTCGAGACGGTGCGCCTGCCGTCTGAGAAGACCGGCGGCGGCGGGCGGCTCGACCTCGAGCTCACACCGTCGCTCACCGCTGGGGCGCTGAGAGGGGTGTACGCGCTCGCCGCCCACCCCTACGACGGCGCGGAGCAGAGCGTCAGCAGGTTCCTGCCCGCCGCCGCACTCCAGCGCGCCCTCAAGGACGCCGGCCTGAGCGAGCCGGCCCTCGCCACCGCGCTCGCTGAGCACTTGCCGCGCTCGCTCCAGCGGCTCTACACCCTCCAGCAGCTCGATGGTGGCTGGGGCTGGTGGGAGGCGGACAAGAGCGACCTCTGGATCACTACCTATGCCGTCCAGGGGCTCGTGGAGGCCCGTCGCGCTGGCTATGACGTGGACCAGGCGGTGCTCGACCGGGGGATCGACTTCCTCAAGGGGCACGACGCTGCCAACACAGCACCTGACATGCGCGCATACCAGCTCTTCGTCCTTGCCGAGGCCGGCGAGCTCGACCGCGGCCGCATCGTCGCCCTGTACGACCGGCGCGACCAGGACGAGCTCGGTGTGGCCGGGCGTGCGCACCTGCTCATGGCCCTCGTCGCCGCGCGCGACCTCGCCCCCGCCCAGGGCGACGAGGCGCGCATCAAGACTCTGGTGGCCGAGCTTATGGGCCAGGCGGTGCTCACCGCCAGCGAGGCCCACTGGGAGGAGCGCGACCCCGGTGGCTGGGGCCTCGCGAGCAACACCCGCATCACCGCGCTGGCCATTTCCGCGCTGCTCCGGGCCGATCCGGACAGCTTCCTCGTGCCCAACGCCGTTCGCTACCTCATGGCGCGGCAGGACGGCGGCGCGTGGACCAGCACCCAGGAGACGGCCGCGTCCGCGCTGGCGCTCGCCGCATACATCCGTGCCAGTGGCGACCTGGAGGCCAGCTACACTTACCGCGCTGCGCTCGACGGCACCACCCTGCGTGAGGCCGCCGTCACGCGCGATACCCTCACTGCTTCTGCTGCGGTCAGTGTGCCGCTCGCCGACCTCAAGGCTGGTGGCAGCCAGATCACCATCCAGCGTCAGGCCGCGACCGGGCAGACCGGGAAGGGGCGGCTCTACTACACCCTGCGGCTGCGCTCGTACGAGGACGCCGGCGCGGCCCAGCCGCTCGACAGGGGCCTCGCCGTCGAGCGCGCCTATGTGGCCGTCGCATCTGGTACACTGACGCCCACAGGCCAGCTCATCACCCAGGCGCGGCTAGGGGATGTGGTGCAGGTGCGTCTCACGCTGCGCGTCCCCCACGACGCGCGCTATCTGACCGTGGAGGACATGCTGCCTGCCGGTCTCGAGCCGCTCGACAGCAGCCTCAAAACCGTCAGTGCCGCCGCGCAGACCCCGGTGCTCGAGGACGTCGGTGGTGAGCTGCCATTCTGGTGGTACTGGTCGCGCAGCGAGGTCAGGGACGACCGGGTGGCTCTGTTCGCCGCGGAGCTGCCCAGGGGCACATACAGCTACACCTTCCTGGCGCGCGCCGTCGTCCCTGGCACGTTCCAGGCCGCGCCGGCCACCGCCTACCAGACCTACGCGCCCGAGGTCTTCGGGCGCAGCGCCGGCAGCGTTTTCACCGTCACCGGCCCGTAGCTACGAGCGTAAGTGGTGAGCCGGAGTTTTGCCAGCAACTCACCACTCAAGACTCAAGACTCAAGACTCAAGACTCGAAGGGAGCTCCCAATGTCCGATGACTATACTCGCCACACCCTCGCCCTGCTCTTCGACGTCCCCACCGCGCTCGCCGGCGACCCCGAGCGTATGGCCGACGTCCTCAACGCCGCCGTCAGCCGAATCACCGAGCTGATCGACGACGACCCGCGGCTCCAGGCGCTCCTGCGCGGTCACGGCGTCGAGCTGGGCTGGGAAGCCGGCACGTGGGAGGATGCGTAAGGGCGCGTGGTGGAGGGCGGTCGGCGTCCTCCTGGCGCGGGCGCACAAAGCCCGCGCCTCATTTTTTGTATAGATTGTCCTGGCTGAAAAGGTATAACAATCGTTGACATTTAACTTGTCTGATGATATTATCACCACATTCTTAACACACTCCACGCGATGACTTAACTCAGGGTTTGCTAGTCGCCCTGTGAGCGACGTACAACGCTAGGCGAGCTTCGTCTGGCTCTCTGTTTGTGCATGTCGACGTTATGAGCAACGCGCGCATCCATCGCCTCAGCCTGCCGCAGCAGTGCGCCGAGAGCATGAAGCAGTACGTACTGCGGCATCATCTCAAGCCCGGCGACCGGCTCCCGAGCGAGCACGACTGGGTGGTGATGCTTGGCGTTAGCCGCTTGGTCGTGCGTGAGGCGCTTCAGTTGCTCGCCGGCAGCGGCTTGATCGATGTCCAGCAGGGGCGTGGGGCCTTTGTGCGCGAGGCAAGTGCATTCAGTGTGTTCGACCAGATCACCTTCGGCTTGGACCTCGGCCAGCTTGGCTACGATGACATCCGCGAGGCGCGCGCGATGCTGGACCTCACCGTTGTTGAGCTCTGCATGCTGCGTGCCGACGAGGTGTCGCTTGACGAGCTCGAGTCACTGCTGGAGCTCATCCGGGAGGCTGAGGAGCGCGGTGAGTCGGCCGAGGATCTGCACCGCGCGTTTCACGGCCGCCTGCTCCGCGCCGCGGGCAACCCGTTGATCGAGCGCATCGGCGCCGTGCTGCTCGACACGTTCTGGCGCATCGGCGACGACATGCCGGAACTGGCGCACGGCGCAGCACTAGGCGACCACAGTCACTATGCCGGGCACCGGACGCTCCTGGAAGCCATCCGGCGCCGCGACCTCGCCGGTCTTCGCGCGGCTGTCACGGCCCACCTGCCGGTGCTTCCTGGCGCGCGCTCCGACTACCCAACCGTATCGCATATCACGCTCCCCGTCGAGCGGGAGGCATCGAAATCGTAGGTCTGAAACCTCGCACGCTGCTCTATACGCGGAAGGTATCCGCGCTAGAGATAGGTACCCTGGTAGGATCTGAAAGGAAACCCCATCCCAATGGACTCCCAGAAGAAGGCTCTCTCGCGTCGCAACTTCCTGCGTGCCGCCAGCGCCGGCGCCGGCCTGGCCG
>JBDLTZ010000345.1:0-2508 GCA_039805565.1 Chloroflexota bacterium
TGCTTCATTCTCCGCGAGGTCTCTCACTGAAATCCCTTGGCGTCGAGTCCAAACGACGTAGCCTACACGCGACCGAGGAAATCTACCGGGAGGGTCGATTTCCGAGCGAAGCGAGCTGTTCGAAGAAGCCATGAAGGATATTTTCGTTTACGACGTGCTGGCCCACCTGCGGCGGAACCCCGAGAAGGCGAAGCGCGTGCAGGAGGTCCTCGACAACATCGCGACAATAGAGCGTCAGGTTCTCGCTGGCAAGGCTGACCACGCACAGCAAGCGGCGGAAATGGCCAAGCTGGTCCCGCTGTGCGGCTTCAACTTCGGGATGCTCCTGCCTTACGTCTACCCGCGTTACCCCTCGACGCGACCGCTGTCCCTAATGGCCCGGCCGTTCATGTTCGCCATGACGTGCCAAGCAGGGCGCAGCGTGCTCACCCTACGTGCCGGGCGCCAGGTCGGTAAGTGCGCCGACAGGGACACGCGGGTGAGCACGCGTGATCACGGGTGTTTGACTCTTGGTCAGCTGTTCGACCTGGGTGGTCCGGTCATCAGCGACGTCAGCTCGGCCTGAAGCGTTGGGTCTCGAACTACGCTCTCCAGCGTCTTACTTGCCCAATGCTCGGCGTACCAGGCCGATCCGGCTCGCGCCGCGGCCGCGAGGAAGATGCGGGCCATATCGAGCCGACGCTCCGAGCTGGTGGCGTCGAAAGCCATGTCCACGCGCATCTCGTGATCCTCCGGCCGGTGCAGCCGCCATGCCTTGCTGAGCGTGCGCTTCAGCAGCTCGAACTTCGACACGACCAGCATGCGCTGCATCTCGTTGAGGAACACAGCTCTGTCGATGGGTATGCCCGTTTGCAGCTTGTGGTGAAGGTCCAAGTAATGGTCTTGGAACGCGCCGGGCGCATTCCACAGCCGCACGGCCACCATGGAGACCTTGACGTCCAGAGTGCCGTCCTCCACGAGGTAGACTCGTGACCGGAAAGCGTCGTCCGGGGCCTGCTGAACGAGATCGCGCAGGAGGACCCAGTAGTTGGCGCGATCCGCGACCCTGGCGCCGCCTCCGCCCTCGTAGCAAGCAGCGAACGCCAGGGTGTCCTCGGGCGCGGCGCGCGCTCCCAGAACCAGCTCCCTGGCGCGCCGCAAGAGCGCGCGGCGATCCACTGGGACGTGTCGGGAAACGTCGAGGGCACCGTGCACCGGGCTATCTTCCGTGCTCTCGATTTTACCTGTGACTCCGTGGTATCGGTCCAGGCGTGCCGGGGAGTGGCGCAGTAGGTGCGAAGAGAAGCGTCCCGTCTTGGCCGCTTCGTCCTTTGCCGCCACCGCGCCCGCCACGGACGACCAGTAACGTACGATGTCCGGCGCGGCGGGGTCGATGGCGACGGACTGTGTTGAGTAAAGCCCCTCCAGCCAGACTGGAGGGCGGACTGTTTTTACATTGGCAATGGGGTGTGACATTTACGGGATTGGAACACGCAGCCAGCCTGCCTTTCGAGATAAATCCCCGACCGGTCGCATCCGGCGGGAGGCTGGTGTTCCATGGGTGTAACGGTGCGCGGGGCAGCAGCAGCGTGCCCTTCCGGTTGCGCGAGCTCCTGAAGGAGTTCAGCACCCTCCTGTCTGCGGAGGGAGTGGTTGACGCGAGGTGCCTTCCGTGACATGCCAGTCGGCATGCTGCTGCAGGAAGAGATCGCGGAGGAGCGCTCGATAGCTCACCGAGGCATCCGGGTGCAGTCGCCAGACGGCTGGGTCTTGGTGACCCACGTCTGTAAGACTTTTCCGATGCAAGCTTGGAGGCTGGCGACCACCAGCTTCACGCTGGAGTGCGCCGGCAAGCACCTCGTAGCGGTGGCCGGCGGCGGATTTACCCAGGTGGAGTGCTTGGCACCCGGGCAACTGGTGGTCACGGAGAGTGGACTGGAACGAGTGGTGTCGGTAGAAAAATGCGAAGGGGCGCGGGAGATGTATGACCTAAGGGTAGACAGTCGGGACCATACCTACTTCACGGACGGAATCTTGAGCCACAATTCGACCGGTATCGGCGCCGCCGCGCTCTACGAGTTTGAGCAGCGCGACTACCACCGGTCGCTATACATCGCGCCACTGAAGGACCAGGTGAAGACCTTCGCTGACAAGCTTCAGGAAATGCAGATGGGGTCTGTCTTCAACCCGGAGAGAGCGCTGGCCATGGGGCTGCGCAACAACCTATACTACAAGCAGTCCGCGCGCGGCGGGTCCATCCGGCTTCAGAATCTCCTGACGGACCCTTCGCGCGTGCGCGGCCAGACGGTGGACAAGATCCTGGTCGACGAAGCGCAGGACTTCGACGCCGAACACCTACCTGAGCTGGCCCAGGTGCAGAAGGCCTCCGAGAATCCGGCGCTGGTTTTCGCCGGCACGTCCAAGGATATCGATACGTGCCTGGAAAATCAGTTCCAGATGGGCAGCCGCGGCATCTGGCACATCAGGGGCGGGCGCCCGAATCTCTGGTATTCCCTGAACGACCCGGAC
>JBDLTZ010000346.1:0-6422 GCA_039805565.1 Chloroflexota bacterium
CCGCCAGTGATCGTGCAGGTAATCGGCCAGGAGATCATAGACCGGCCGGACTCCGACCTGCGCCGCGTACTGCTGTGTGAGCGTGGGCGACGCGGTGGACCTGCCGGCCGCCATATCGGCAAAGAGCTGTTCCACTGTGTGATGGCAACCACGGTAGGCTGTATGGCGCGAGATAGTTCTTAGTATGATCAACGATAGCGGGCATGTCAAGAGGAGGCGTCTCAACGATGCTGCGCGGCCGGGCAGGTCGATGCGGGCCGGCTATCGGGTGGGGCTCAGCCGCGCAGTGCGGTGCGGGGCACAAGAATTGAGGTGAACCATCCAGCGGTGCGTAAGGAGGAGAGGTCAGGGCGAGGGGAGAGGGCCCATCGCCCCGAGAGCGCATCCTCAGGTGGAGGGGCGCTCGTCCCCGCCGGCGGAGGAGGCGCCGACGACCTCCTCCAGGTCAAGCGCGCTGATGGCGCCGAGCGCCGCCTCCCACGCGCCCTCGGCGCAGAGGCCGTCGGCGCCGGCCTGCTCGTACGCCTCGATCGCCGCGCGCAGGCAGGCGCGCCGCACCGCCCCGGCGAGCTCGCGAAGCTCATCTCGGCCGGTAAGCGCGGGCATCAGCTCTTCGAGCTCCCGCCGCCCGCCCGGCCCTGGCCGCCCATCTCGCGCTGCTGCCCGCCGCTCTCGCGCTGCATCACCATCATCAGGTGCTGTTTGGCCTCCTGCAGCTGGCGCATGTCCTCGTCGTGGATGCGGCGGAACAGCTCGACGCACTCCTGCGAGCCAGCATCCTGCGCGTCCTTCATATACGTATCGTACGCCCGCAGCGCCTGGGCCTTGTTCTGGATCAGCGTGATCCAGTCGTAGGCCAGGTTGCTCAGTCCGTGGTTGCTGCTATGCTGCGTCATGCCCGGATCTCCCTTTCGTCGTTGACGGGAGCGCGCCGCCAGTCGGCGCACACGCCTCGCTCCGCTGCAAGCCCTATGCCACGCGTCGCCCGGCGTCCTTGTCACGCCCTGCGGCGGATGCTACAATACGCCGCCGAAATGTGGTTTCGATCCGCCCACCGGCGCGCGCAGGCCGCGTGGGCTTTCTACTCTGTGACGCCGCCTATGGCCCCCAACATCCTCTCGCTCGAGTCAGTCGTCAAGCAGTTCGCCGAGCGCCCGCTGCTGCGGGACGTCTCGCTCGGCATCGAGTCCGGCGAGCGCGTCGGCGTCGTCGGCGTCAACGGCAGCGGCAAGACCACCCTGCTGCGGATCGTCGCCGGGATCGAGGAGCCGGACTCCGGGCGCGTCAGCGCCGCGCGCGACCTCCGGGTAGCCTTCCTGCCGCAGAACCCGGCGCTCAACCCGGAGCTGACCGTGCTCGACCAGCTCTTCCACGATAACACCCCCGCGATGCGGCTGCTGCGGAGCTACGAGCGCGCCTCGGTGGCGCTTGCCGCCGCGCCGGACAGCCCGGTCCGCCAGGCTGAGGTGGCGGCGCTGGTGGAGCAGATGGACGCGGCTGGCGCCTGGAGCCTCGAGCAGGAGGCGCGCACCATCCTGACGAAGCTCGGCATCACCGACCTGGAGGCCCGTGTCGGCAGCCTGTCGGGCGGGCAGCGCAAGCGCGTGGCGATGGCCGCCGCGCTGATCAACCCCGCCGACCTGCTGATCCTCGACGAGCCGACCAACCACATCGACACCGCCACCGTCGCCTGGCTCGAGTCCTTTCTGGCGCGCACCACCTCGGCGCTGCTGCTGGTGACGCACGACCGCTACTTCCTGGACCGTGTGGTGGGGCGGATCGTCGAGGTGGACGGCGGCAGGCTCTACTCTTACCCCGGCGCCTACAGCCGATTCCTGGAGCTCAAGGCCGAGCGCGCCGCGCAGCAGGTCTCCGACGAGGCGCGTCGCCAGACGATCCTGCGGAAGGAGATGGTCTGGCTGCGCCGCGGCGCGCAGGCCCGCACCACCAAGCAGCAGGCGCGGATCGACCGCATCGAGGCCATGCAGGCCGACACCCCCGAGGCGCAGCGCGGCGCGCTCGAGATCGCGGCGGTCTCGCGCCGCCTGGGCAAGAAGGTGATCGAGCTCAAGGGGGTGGGCAAGCAGTTCGGCGACCGGACGCTGGTGCGCGACTTCACGCTGAGCGTGGCCCCGCGCGACCGGATCGGCATCATCGGGCCGAACGGCAGCGGCAAGACCACGCTGCTCAATATCCTCGCAGGGCGCATCACCCCGGACACGGGCAGCGTCGAGGTGGGCGAGAGCGTCCACCTGGCCTACTACGACCAGGAGAGCGCCGGGCTGGACGAGTCGCTGCGGGTGATCGACTATATCAAGGAGGGCGCCGAGCTCTCGCTGACGCCCGAGGGTGCGCTGATCACGGCCGGGCAGATGCTGGAGCGCTTCCTCTTCCCGCCCGCGGCGCACTACAGTCTGATCGCCAAGCTCTCCGGCGGCGAGCGGCGGCGCCTCTACCTGCTGCGGACGCTGATGGCTGCGCCGAATGTGCTGCTGCTCGATGAGCCGACGAACGACCTGGATATCCAGACGCTCGGCGTGCTGGAAGACTACCTCGACACCTTCGCCGGCGCGCTGATCACTGTCTCGCACGACCGCTACTTCCTGGACCGCACGGCCGAGCGGACGCTCTCTTTCGAGGGCGGGCGGATCGTGGAGTACCCCGGCGGCTACACGGCCTACGCGGAGCACGCGGCCCGCCGCGCCGCCGAGGAGGCCGCGGCGGAGGCGGCGCGCCCGAAGCCCAAGCCCCAGGCCACGCCCCCGCCTGCCGCGCGCTCGCGCAAGCTGACCTTCGCTGAGACGCGTGAGCTGCGCGACCTCGAGGGGAAGATCGCTGCGCTCGAGGCCGAGCAGGCGAGTCTCGAGGCCCGCATCACTACCGCAGGCGACTACCAGGAGATGCAGCGCCTCAGCGCCGAGCTGCAGCGCGCCAGCGATGCGCTGGAGACGGCGTTCGCGCGCTGGGCCGCCCTGGCCGAGATCGCCGAGGGCGGCTAGCTCAGCGCCACCCCGCTTCGAGCTGCTCGCGGGTCTCGGCCACCGCCGTGTCCCAGATCGCCAGCATCTCGGCGTCGGCCCGCTGGTAGCGCCCGCCGTAGTTGCCGTCTCCCAGGGACTCGCGCACGGCCGCCGGCCCCTGCTGCCGCGGCAGCGCGAAGTCGACCATCGGCTTCTGCGCATCCGGCATCGCCACGCCCGCCAGGCGCGTCCAGGGGAAGTTCTCCATCCACGAGGCGTGCGAGGCCACCGGGTCGGTCGCCTGGACCTGCGCCCAGACGCGCGGCGCGCTCCACCAGCTGTGCCACTTCACCTGGCCCCCCGGCCGCTCGGCCAGCCACTCGTCGGCCAGCGCCTGCGCCGGCAGGTTGCCGCCGTGGCCGTTCACCAGCACGATGCGGCGGAACCCCTGGTCGTACAGCCCGTCGAGCAGGTCGCGCACGACCCGGAGGTAGGTCTCGACCCGCAGCGTCATGGTGCCGGGGAACGCCCGGAAGTAGGGCGTGATGCCGTAGGCCAGCACCGGGAACACGGGCACGCCCAGCGGCTCGGCGGCCTCAAGCGCCACTCGCTCCGAGAGGATGCTGTCGGTGCTCAGGCTCAGGTAGGCATGCTGCTCGGTGGATCCGAGCGGCACCACCGCCCGGTCGTCGCGCCGCAGGTACTCTTCGACCTGCTGCCAGTGCATCTGGCTGATCTGCATATCGCTGCTCTCTTTCGTTGCTGCGCGGAGGTTCTTCGATGTATCTTGATCTTACTGGGAAGGTCGCGCTCGTCACCGGCGCGGCCCACGGGATCGGCCGGGCGATCTCGCTCACCCTGGGCCGCTGCGGCGCGGCCGTGTGGGTCGTGGACCGGCTGGAGGAGGAGCTCGCCGAGACCGCCGCGCTGGTGCGCGCCAATGGCGCCCGCTGTGTCGAGCTGGCCTGCGACGTGACCGACTCGGCGGCGGTGGAGGCGGCTGTGGCGCGGGTGCTCGGCGCCGACGGCCGGGTGGACATCCTGGTGAACAACGCCGGCGGCGTGTGCGGCCAGGTCGGCCGGCCGGTCGAGACGATCGACGACGCGGCCTGGGAGGAGGTAGTCCGGACGAATCTCTTCTCGGCGTTCTACTTCATCCGCGCCGCCGCCCCGGCGATGAAGCGCCAGCGCTCGGGGCGGATCGTCAACATCTCGTCCGGCGCGGGCCGCTCCTTCAGCCTGACCGGCATCCAGGCCTACGCCACCGCTAAGGCGGGGCAGATCGGCCTCGGGCGCCAGATGGCGAAGGAGCTCGGCGCCTGGGGCGTCACCGTCAACACGATCGCGCCCGGCTTCGTGCGCTCCAACCCCGCCACCGAGCGCCAGTGGCAGGCGATGGGCGAGGAGGGCCAGCGCGCGCTCGTCGAGGGCCTGGCGCTGAAGCGCCCCGGCAGCGCCGAAGATATTGCCGGCGCCGTGCTGTTCTTCGCCTCTGACCTCGCCGGCTGGGTCACGGGCCAGACCCTCAGTGTCGACGGCGGGAGCCACATGGTCTGATCGCCCCGCGCCGACGGCGATTGTAGCACAGGCCGCGCCGCGGGATGGTATAGCATAGATTCCGTGCTGAGACACCACCGAGATGGAGAAACAGATGCTCCCTTCCGCACCACCAGACTCTCTTGGGATCGACCCGCGCCGCCTTGAGCGGGCCTTCGCGCACCTCCAGGGGTGGCTCGACGACGGCGTCGTGACGGCCGTGGCGGTCGCGGTTGCCCGGCGCGGCCACATCGCCGGCACCTTCTACGGCGGAACGGTCACGGGGGCGCCGGGCGGGCCGCCCGTGACCGCCGACAGCCTCTTCCACCTGGCCTCGATCGGCAAGCCGATGACGGCGCTCGCCGCGATGCTGCTCGTGGAGGAGGGGCTTGTCGCGCTCGACGATCCGGTGTCGGCGGTGCTGCCGGACTTCGCCGGGGCCGAGCGAGAGAAGATCACGCTCCGCCATCTGCTGTCCCACACGTCGGGTCTCGCGCAGGACGCGGACCTCACCGGCCTGCCGGCCGGAGCGGACACCGCCGCCGAGCTACACAGCTATCTCAGCGCGCGGCCGGTCGTCCCGACGGGCAGCAAGGTCGAGTACAGCAATGTCGGCTACGGCCTGCTGGGGCTGATCGTCGAGGCGGCGAGCGGGCAGCCGTTCGCCACCTTCATGCGGGAGCGCCTCTTCCGGCCGGCAGCGATGGAGAGCGCTTACCTGGCCCCGCCCGATGAGATCGCCGCGCGCATCGTGCACGTGGCTGGGACTCAGGAGCCGGGCAGCGCCTACGAGCGCTTCAACTCACCGCACGCCCGACGCCAGACGCACCCGGCGGGGCACGTGATCGGCAGCGCGCTGGACGTCGCCCAGTTCTTCCAGCTCTTCCTGAGCGGCGGGCGGGCTGGTGCGGTCCAGGTCGCATCGCCGGCTACGGCGCGCCTCATGACTACGAGCGAGACCGACGGGCTGCGCGGCGGGATCGAGGGCTTCATGACGTGGGACGACTGCGCGTGGGGCCTCGGGTTCGACCTGCGGGGCGTCAAGCGGCCGCACTTCTCGGGGGAGTACAGCTCGCCGGAGACGTTCGGGCACACGGGCGTGGCCGGCACCTTCGCCTGGGCCGACCCCGCCTCCGATCTGGTGTGCGTGATGCTCGCCAACCGGATGCTGTACAACCGCTGGAACAGCTCGCGCTGGTCGCGCTTCTCCACCGCCGTGGCGGGCGCTGTGGTCGGCTGACCACAACGCCCGAGCGACGCACACGCCTCACCGCCGTCGCAGCTCCTGGACGCCCCGTCGAACTGGACGAGGGTGAGCCTGCAAGCGTCCTGCTCCGCGTCGATATCCACCGTGGTGGGCGCCCCATTGGCTTTCAGCAACCGGCCGACGGTCGAGCTGAAGCTGCCGAAGCCGGCGATGAACATCGGGGTCTCCTCGTCGATCGCGTCGGCCTCGCCCGGGGCGCGCTCGAGCGTGCCGACGCGCGGCGTCACCAGGCGCTCGTTGACCAGCATCAGCAGCTGTGCGCGATGGCGTGGAACAGCGGCCGCACCACGAAGCGCCCACCGAGCACCGCCCAGCGCAGCCATGTCCAGCCGCTCGTCGCGCAGCGCGATGAGTGTGCGCTGGCACCGGGCGGCGGCCACCTCGATGTCGGCGTCGGTCAGGCGGTGGGCGCCGAAGATCACGTAGGGCCGCAGGTACACCATCGGCGGTGGACCCGCGACTGCTCGAGCGCGGGGTGGGCGAAAAGCATCAGCACTCGCGCCACATCGCTCCGCGTTGCTTCGCTTAGGATGCTGTAGGCGATGCCATGATAGCCGCAAGCGGTTGGCGGTGGGGAGCATCAGCCGCCGACGTGCTTGATCTTGTAGCCCATGGCCGCGAGCGCGGCGGCCACGCGCTCGCGGTGGTCGCCCTGGATC
>JBDLTZ010000347.1:0-19716 GCA_039805565.1 Chloroflexota bacterium
CACTCAGCACTCGTCACTCAGCACTCGTCACTCAGCACTCATCACTCAGCACTCATCACTCGTCACTCAGCTCCCCGAGCGCCTCCTCAACCACGCTCTTCAGCGTACACGCGCTCCGCCGTATCGCCTCCACCAGCTCACGCTGCTCGTCCGTCAGCTCACCGGCGCTCCCCCGCAGCAGCAAGTCCGCCGCACCGTACAGCACCATCAGCGGGGTGCGGAGGTCGTGCGAGATCCCGGCGATAAACGCGGCCCTGTTCTGATCCGGCGCGGGCTCGTAGGCCATCTCGTGGGCTAGCGACATGGTCGTTCTCTTCTAGCTGTGGCTTCCGCCGTCATCCCGGCGCGCCAGCGTTGTCGTGTGCATGTCAAACCGTAGTGACCAGCCCCACGATATGTGCCCGACGATGACAGTCTCGACATCCACGCGCATGGCATAGATCGTGCACCCTCCACCGGAAGCGCAGTGTGAACGAGTAGATACGAGTGTCTGGAGGGACCGATGGCCCAGCTGGTCGACAGCGTCGAGCCGCAGATCTATGTCGTGATGAACCCCGTCGGCGGGACCTGCAACCCCGACGCGGTGCGCGAGAGCCTGGCACGGCAGCTCGGCGAGGCCGGCAAGCGCTACGAGATCTACGAGACCACCGGCGCCCACGACGAGAACATCGCCGAGGTGGTCCACGGGGCAGTGTCCCGTGGCGCCGAGATCGTCGTGGCCGTAGGTGGCGACGGCACCGTCTCCGAGGTGGCCGGCGCCCTCTCCAGCAGTGACGTGCCGCTCGGCATCATCCCGGCCGGCACCGCCAACGTCCTCGCCCGCGAGCTCCAGGTCCCGGTGGAGATCGACAGCGCCGTGGGGCTGATCGCCGGGCAGCACGGCATCACCAGCATCGACGGGCTCGAGGCCGACGGGCGCATCTATGTCCTGAGCGTCGGCATCGGCATCGAGTCGATCATGATCCGCGACACCCCGCGCGACGCCAAGCGCCGCTTCGGCCGCCTGGCCTACCTCTGGACCGCCTTCACCAGCGCGCTCGGCTTCCGCGGCCGCCGCTTCACCATCGTCGTGGACGGCCAGCGCACCCGCCCGCGCGCCATCCAGGTGCTGGTGGCCAACGGCGGCACGCTCGGCGTCGCCCCCCTGCGCTGGGGGCCGGGGATCTCCCCGCGCGACGGCCGCGTCAACGTGGTGATCATCGGCCCGCGCACGCTGCTGGACTACCTCAAGATCGCCTACCACACCGTGCTCGGCCGGCACCGCGAGAACCCGAACCTGCGCTACATCACCGCCCGCGAGAGCGTGACGGTCACCGCCGACTCGCCCCTGCCCGTCCAGGCCGACGGCGAGATCATCGGGACGACGCCGGTGCAGGTGCGCGTGGTGCCCGCGGCGGTGCAGGTGGTGGTGCCGAGCCAGGTAGAGGAGCCGGTCGACCAGCTCGCCGAGCGGGTCGTCAGCGCGGTGTGAGGACGACGCTATGACGATGAACGAGCGAGCCCCCGACCCAACCCCCGAGGAGTTGGCCCAGGCTGAGCCGGCGAAGGACGCCCTGCGCGAGGCGCTCAAGGCGATCCAGACCCCCGCCCAGGCGGACCGCGCGGCCGAGGCGGCCCTGCGCGCGGCCGGGGGCGCCACCGAGCTCGAGGTGCGCCAGGAGCAGGGTGGCGCCCCCGACCCGGCCCAGGCCATCCAGGAGGCGGCGGCGGCCCCCGGCCCGGCTAAGGCTCCGGCGACGATCGTCGAGGCCGCCCGCCAGGTGGCCAGCGCCGACGGCTCCCAGCGCGCGGCGCTCGAGCAGGCGCTCCAGGAGGCGGCCAACCCCGAGGTCGTCGGTCAGGTGGACCCAGCCACCGCCGAGGGCCGCAATCTGCTGCGCGAGGCGATCCTGCACCGCATGCGCCCCTACAACAAGGTGGACACGCGCCTGTTCCTGCTGATCAACCAGATGCCGCACCCGCCGCTGCTCAACCGCTCGCTGGGCGCGCTCACCGACGTGATGAACGCGGGGTTCGGCTGGGTGCTCCTCCTGTTCGCGCTCAAGCTCATCGGTGGGCGCCACGGCAAGCACGCACTCTACCAGGTCCTGCCGCCGCTCTGGTTCGCCACCATGAGCGTTGAGTTCCCCATCAAGCACTTCTTCCGCCGCCGCCGCCCGTTCTACGACATCGTCCAGGCGATCGCGGTCGGAAAGAAGCCTGGCGGCTACTCGTTCCCCTCGGGGCACTCGGCCGCAGCCTTCGCCGGCGCGTGGCTGCTCCGGCGCCAGTTCCCCCGCCTGTCCTGGCTCTGGTACCTGATCGCCGCGATCACCGGCTTCTCGCGCGTCTACCTCGGCGCGCACTACCCCGGCGATGTCCTCAGCGGCGCGGTCGTGGGCACCGCCATCGCGGAGGTCACCCGCCGCGTGATCGATGCCGGCGACGAGGACTAGGGTCGAGCCGCGTGCTGTCTCGCACTGGCGTGTGTGCTGTCTCGCACTGGCGTGTGTGCTGTCTCGCACTGGCGTGCGTGCTGTCTCGCACTGGCGTGTGTGCTGTCGCGCACTGGCGTGCGTGCTGTCTCACACTGGCGTGTGTGCTGTCTCGCACTAGCGTGTGTGCTGTCTCGCACTGGCGTGCGTGCTGTCTCGCACTGGCGTGTGTGCTGTCTCGCACTGGCGTGCGTGCTGTAGCGCACTGGCGTGTGTGCTGTCTCGCACTGGCGTGCGTGCTGTCTCGCAGGGCGGCTCTGCCCCCTGCACCCCCGCTGGGGGCGGCGCCCGCCCCCAGACCCCCTGCAAAGGGAGCACTGCTAGACCGATGTCGGTCGGCACCATGACTGAGACACCACCTTCGAGGAGCAGGCTTAGAGGAGCAGGCTTAGAGGAGCAGGCTTCGAGGAGCAGGAGCTCGCCCCAGGTGACCTCGGGCGACCAAGCGCGTTGGCGGCGCGCTCGTTCTCATGCCGGCGTGATGTCGGCCTGGTACGGCTCGCATTGCGGGGGTGGTCCGGAGGGGGCGCAAGCGCCCCTTCGGCGGGGGGAGCGTGAGGGGGCCGGTGCCCCCTCACACCTCACGCACAGTGGAACCTGCACGCTCGTGCACACGAAAGAGAGGGGCGAGGGGGACACTACCCCCTCACACCTCACGCACAGTGGAACCCGCACGCTCGTGCACAAGAAAGAGAGAGGACGCTACCCCCGCTGGAGGAACTCGCACAGCAGCCCGTGGAAGTGGTGCACCCCATTCTCCCGCGCCACCGAGAAGCGCCCCACGTCATACGATCGCGACCGCAGCCGCCGCTGCACCTGCTCGCAGAGCTCGATGTCCTCCTTCTGGATCACATCGCTGAACTTAAACGACTTGTGGAAGTCCTCGGCCACCTCCGGCCGGTCCACGTCCAGCACGTACCACTCGAAGATCGTCAGCGTCCGCTCGTGGCCCAGCGGCACGATGATGTTCAGCTGCAGGTTGTCCGGGTAGATGTTCAGCATCAGGTTCGGGAACAGCCAGTAGTACAGGGCCTGCGCGCTCGCCCCCTCGTCCAGGTTGCGCCGGTAGAGCGAGTCCGGCTTCTCCTTGATCGGCGCGTACTGCTTCGAGTAGTGCCGGAAGGTCTCCACCCGGTACTGCTTGTAGTCGATCTCCTTGTAGAGCCCAGGGTGCGCCAGCGGGATGTGGTACCCCTCAAGGTAGTTATCGACGTACACCTTCCAGTTGCAGCCGATCTCGTAGTCCACCCGCTTGTAGAACCCCATCCGCTCTAGCGGCATGTGCGCCGTCTCCGCCGGGATCGCCCCCAGCACCTCGGCCAGCGGAGCCGCCCCCGGGTCAAGGTTCACGAACACGAACGGCCCCCACGAGTCCACCCGCACCGGCCGCAGCCCGTAGTCCGCCCGCTCGAAGCAGCCCACCCCCTCGAACTCCGGCGTCGTCAGCAGCCGCCCGTCCAGGCCGTAGGTCCAGCCGTGGTAGCTGCACTGCAGCGCCTTGCGGTTCCCGCTCCCGCGCGCCACCTCGCCCGCCCGGTGCCGGCACACGTTGAAGAACGCGTGCAGCTCCCCAGCCGTGTCGCGCGTCACTACCAGCGGCTCGCCCACCACCTCGCACGTGAAGAAGTCTCCCGGACGCCGCACCTGCTCCAGCCGGCCCACCAGCTGCCACGTGCGGCCAAACACCCGCTCCTCCTCCAGCGGCAGCGCCGCCGGGTCCGTGTACCAGCGCGCCGGGATCGTCGTCGCCAGCGACAGGTCGGGCTCGAACACAAAGCTGCTCAGGTCCATCGCGCACCTCTGCTGCATATCTCGTCGTGGGAAGGGGTGCGCCGATCGTATCCGAGCCGGCACCCCACGTCAAGCGGCCCTACCGCCCTTGCCGCCGCCCCGCCCCACCAGGTATAATCCTCTATCGGCCGCCGCGTGTTTCGCTTCGCGGAAGGCGTGCCGCCTGCGCCCGCCGGCCTTCCTGTCTCAGCCCGGCGCCGTGCCGGCCGACAACCCAACGAGTGGACGATGACAACGCTCGGCAACGCATCAGATCTCCAGCCCCCAGCCCTCCGCCCTCAGCCTTCAGCGCACCGATGACCCGCCTTGCGCTCGCCGTCCTCCAGCTCGCCCTCGCGCTCGCCGTCCTCTGGCAGGCAGCGGCCCTCGCCATGCGCCCGGACCCGCGCGACGACCTGCGGCGCGCCGACGCGCTCTTCGCCGCCGGGCGCTACCACGAGGCCCACGCCGCCTACCGCGCCCTCGCCGCCCGCGCGCCGGACAGCCCTAGCGCCCAGGCCCGCCTCGGCCTGATCCTGGCCGTCCGCGGCGAGCTCCCCGCCGCCAGCCGCGCCCTCGCCGCCGCCGTCGGCCTCCGCCCGGACCAGGCCACCCTCGATCTCGTCCGCCTCTCGCAGGGGCGCGTCGCCGACCTCGCCGCCCTGCCGGGTGAGGCCGCGCAGTTCTACGCCCTCGTCGGCGCGCGCTCGCCGCTCGCCCCGCTGCGCGATACGCTCGTGGCCGAGGCCCACCTGCGCGCCGGAGACTACCCCGCCGCCGAGGCCTCCTACCGCGCCGCGCTCGCCGGCCAGCTGCCCCCCCGCTGGCGCGCCGCCGCCCAGGCCCGCCTCGCCGCCCTGCGCGCCACTACCGACGCCGCGGCCGCCCTCGCCGAGCTCGCCCTCGCAGCCCGCCCCGCGCCGCCGGGCTACCTCACCCCCGCGCTCACCCTCGCCGAGCCGCTCCTCCCGCCGCCCAGCCCCGGGCCGCAGGAGCTCGCCGCCGCACTCCAGGCCGAGCCCGCCCAGCGGCCCCAGCTCATCGGCCAGCTCCTCCTCGCCGCCGGGCTCCATCCCCTGGCCGAGGCACAGTTCGCCGCCGTCCCGCCCGACGCCCCCGGCGCCATCGACGCCGCCGCCTATGCCGCCTACACCCGCTGGGCCTCCGGCGACCGTGCCGGCGGCCTCGCCGCCCTCCAGGCCCTCGCCGCCGCTCACCCCGCCGAGCCGCGCGTCCGCACCCTCCTCGCCGGCGCCTATCTCGCCGCCCAGGACGAGCGCGCCGCCAGCGAGCAGCTCGACGCCGCCCGCGCCCTCGCCCCGCGCGACCCCGCCACGCACCTCGTGCTCGCCCAGCTCGCCGCCGCCCGCCGCGACTACCTCGCCGCGGCCGAGGAGCACGCCGCCGCCCTGCGCGCCGCCCCGCCGGAGCAGCGCGGCGCCTACGCCCTCGCCGCCGCCCGCTTCCACCTCGCGGCCGGCGTCCAGCTCTGTGATGCCGGCCTCCCCACCGCCGAGGAGGCCGCCCGGCAGCTATCCGCCGACCCCGGCGCCTGGTCCGCGCTCGCCGCTGCCCGCCTGGCCTGCGGGGATGCCCAGGGGAGCGCAGGCGCGGCCCGCGAGTCCGCCCGCCTCAGCCCCACCAGCCCCGAAGCAGCCTACCACCTCGGCCGAGCCCTCGCCGCCCTCGGCGACCGCGGCGGTGCACGCGCGGCCCTCGTCGCCGCCGCCGACCTCGCCCCCGCCTCCGAGTGGCGCGCCCGCGCCGAGGCCCAGCTCCTCGCACTCGGCCTCTCCCAGGCGCCGTAGCACCGCCCGCCTTTCGCTCACCAACCGCTACCGTCGCGCCGTTGTCTCCGCGCCGCCTGCTGGCTATGATCAGCTTCAGAGAGAGCTGGAGATGCGCCCCGGCGGAGTTCGGCAGGAACCAGCTGAGCGCCGGCAGCTACGAGCCTTGCGAAGGAGACTACCCCATGAGCACCCAGGAGCCGACCCGCGAGGAGCTGATCACCGAGATCGACAGCCTGCGGCGGCGCGTCGCCGAGCTCGAGGCCGACCTTGCCCACCGCCGTCAGACCGAGGAGGCGCTGCGCGCCAGCGAGAGCACCCTGCGCGCCATTACGACCGAGCAGCAGCTCCTGATCGACGGCATCCGCGCCATCTCCACACCCGTCATCCCGGTCCACGACGAGATCATCGTCCTGCCGCTCGTGGGCAGCATCGACACCGCGCGCGCCGAGCAGATCATGGAGGCGCTCCTCACCGGCGTGCAGAGCTTCGCCGCCGAGATCGTCATCATCGACATCACCGGCGTGCCGCTCGTGGACACCGCCGTCGCCAACCACCTCATCCAGGCCATGCGCGCCGCCACGCTCCTCGGCGCCCACTGCGTGCTCGTCGGCATCTCCGCCGAGGTCGCCCAGCTCATGGTGCAGCTCGGTGTCTACCTCGGCAACATCACCACTTGCAGCAATCTCCAGGCGGGCATCTCCTACGCGCTGGACCGCCTCGGCCGCGTGATCACCCTGCGTGAGGAGGAGGCGGCGGCCGGTGTGGCGCTTCTGGCGTAGATCGCCGATTCGCAATGCGAGAGTCTGTCAGATGTGCCCACAGTCCCCTCACACCACGCACCCCTCGCGCACATCTGACGGTCTGGCACCGATCCTCACCGCACCGCGCCACGCGCCCCGCGCCCCTGCCCGTATGGGCGACCCTACGTGGTCGCCCCACTCGCCCCGCTCCCTCCCCACATCAGACAGGCCTCGCGTGCTATAATGCGCCCTGTTCGCCGCTCAGACGACAGGTCGCTATGCCGCTGACACACCACGCAGGCCGCCCGGTCCTCCTCGCCCCTTCGGTGCTCTCCGCCGACTTCGGGCGCCTCGCCGAGCAGGCCCGCGACGCCCAGGTCGCCGGTGCAGACTGGCTCCAGGTCGACATCATGGACGGCGTCTTCGTGCCCAACATCAGCGTCGGCCTCCCCGTCGTCGCCGCGCTGCGCCGCGCCGTGTCGATCACGCTCGACTGCCACCTGATGATCGTCCAGCCCGAGCGCTACATCGCAGAGTTCGTCCGCGCCGGCGCAGACCACATCACCGTCCACGCCGAGGCCTGCACCCACCTCCACCGCACCGTCCAGCAGATCAAGGAGCTCGGCGCCACCGCCGGAGTCGCGCTCAACCCCGCCACGCCGCTCGGCGCTCTCGACGAGATCCTCCCCGACATCGACCTCGTGCTGGTCATGACCGTCAACCCGGGCTTCGGCGGCCAGGAGTACATCGCCAGCAGCACCGGCAAGGTCACCCGCCTCCGCGCCCTGCTCGACGCGCGCGGCCTCGGCCACATCCCCATTCAGGTGGACGGCGGCGTCAAAGCCGACAACGTCGCCGAGGTGGTGGCCGCCGGCGCCTCCAACATCGTCGCGGGCTCCGCGATCTTCAACTCACGCCAGAGCGTCGCCGAGGCGGTCCAGGCGATGCGAGCGGCGCTTGGGGTGCAAGGTTAAAGCATAACACCCCAGCCTCCGTCGCACTGTCTACCTGGCGCTCTGCGCTTTGACCGAGAAACAGATTGTGAAGCTGGTACTGGCCGCCACCCACCACGACCCCGAGGGTCGGCTCGCCCCGCAGACCCGCCGCGCCCTCCCCGCGCTCGCCGCCCGCTTCAGTGCTCTGGCCGTGGTCGCCACCGAGGACACCGCAGAGGCGTCGCTCGCGCCGCTCCACGAGGCCGGCGCCTCGGTGCGCCTCGTCCCCGCCGACGGCCTCGCCCACATCGGCCGCGCCCGCCGCGCCGCCCTCGAACTCGCGCTGGAGACCGGCGCTGAGACGCTGCTGTTCTGCGACTTCGACCGCGCACTCCACTGGGCCGAGCAGTACCCCGCCGAGCTCGCCCTCGTCGCAGAGGCGATCCCCGCCCACGACCTCACCGTGCTCGGGCGCACCCCACGCGCCTTCGCCAGCCACCCACGCGCCCAGCGCGACACCGAGGCGATCATCAACACGGTCTTCGAGCAGGCCGGCGGCCTCGCGTGGGACGTCACCGCCGCCGCCCGGGGCCTCTCCCACCGGGGCGCCCGCGATATCCTGGCCAGCTGCCCCGAGCAGAGCGTCGGCACCGACGTCGCCTGGCCGCTGTTCGCCCTGCGCGGCGGCGCGCTCACCCTCGCCTACCGCGAGACCGAGGGCCTCGAGTTCGAGACACCCGACCGCTTTGCGGAGGAGATCGCCGCTGCCGGGGGCCTCGAGCGCTGGGTCGCCCAGATCGACGCCGACCCGCGCCAGTGGGCGCTGCGCCTCGAGGTGGCCCGGTTTGAGGTGCTGGCCGCGATGCCGTATACTAGTGCCTCACTGGGTCGATGACCCCGGCCAGAAGCGCGCCCGACACAACCTCGTAGATTGTATAAGAGGATTCCAATGCCCAAAGAGGGAATTACCCCGCGCGAGAAAGATTACTCCCAGTGGTACCTCGACATTGTGCAGCAGGCCCAGCTCGCCGACTACGCAGAGGTGGTGCGCGGCTGCATCGTCTTCAAGCCCACCGGCTACGCTATCTGGGAGCGCATCCAGCGCGCGCTCGATGACCGCATCAAGGACACCGGCCACGAGAACGCCTACTTCCCGCTGCTCATCCCCAAGAGCTTCATCATGAAGGAGGCCGAGCACGTCGAGGGCTTCGCGCCCGAGCTGTTCGAGATCACCCAGATCGGCAAGGAGCAGCTCGCCGAGCCCTACATCATCCGCCCCACCAGCGAGACGATCATCGGCCACTTCTACAGCAAGTGGATCCGCAGCTACCGCGATCTGCCGCTGCTGATCAACCAGTGGGCCAATGTGATGCGCGCCGAGATGCGCACCCGGCCCTTCCTGCGCACCGCCGAGTTCCTCTGGCAGGAGGGCCACACGGTCCACGCCGACGAGGCCGACGCCGAGCGAGAGACCCTCATGATCCTGCACGATGTCTACGCCGACTTCTGCGAGAAGGAGATGGCGGTGCCGGTGATCAAGGGCCTCAAGACCGAGAAGGAGAAGTTCCCCGGCGCCCTGCGCTCCTACTGCATCGAGGCCATGATGCAGGACGGCCGCGCCCTCCAGGCCGGCACCTCCCACAACCTCGGCCAGAACTTCGCGAAGGCCTTCGATATCACCTACACCGACCAGAACAACACCATCCAGCACGCCTGGACCACCAGCTGGGGCGTTAGCACTCGCCTGATCGGCGCGCTGATTATGTCGCACTCGGACGACGAGGGCCTGGTGCTGCCGCCGCGCCTCGCGCCCACGCAGGTGGTGGTGGTGCCGATTTACAAGAACGACGCCGAGCGCAGCCTGGTGATGGACGCCGTCCAGCGCATCACCGGCGGCTGGCGCGGCCGGCTGCGATTCAAGGTGGACGACCGCGATAACCTGACGCCCGGCTTCAAGTTCAACGAGTGGGAGCTGAAGGGCATCCCGGTGCGCGTCGAGGTCGGCCCGAAGGATGTGGAGAAGGGCAGCGTGGCAGTTGCCCGCCGCGACCGCCCCGGCCGCGAGGGCAAGTCATTCGTGCCGCAGGAGGGGCTCACCGAGCGGATCGAGGCGCTGCTGGTGGAGATCCAGGAGAGCCTGTTCCAGCGCGCGCTCAAGTTCCGCCAGGACCGCACCGCCGACGTCTCCAGCTACGAGGAGCTGAAGCAGCAGATCGAGCGCGGCTTCGCGCGGGCCTACTGGGCCGGCACCACCGAGGACGAGAAGCGCATCCAGGACGAGGTGCGCGCCACCATCCGCTGCATCCCGCTGGAGCAGCCGGGCGCGGCCGGCACGTGCGTCTACACCGGCAAGCAGACCGACAAGATGGTGATCTTCGCCCGGGCGTACTGATCGGGGTGTGGCAGCCTTCAGCTCCCGCACATAAAAATCGCGGAGGGGCGACGCCCCTCCGCACCTCCGAAGGCTACGCCTCCGCACCTCCGAGAGCTACAGCGCCCGGAGCATGGCCCGCACCCCGGCACAGATTGTCTCGAGCGACATCGACGGGCGTGCGCGCCGCTCGCCGAGCATCTGCTCCGGCAGCGCCGGCAGGTGTACGAACCCCGATCGCGTCGGCAGCCCGTGCAGGTCACTGTAGTGCAGCGCCGCGTACAGCACCAGGTTGCACAGGTACGCCCCCGCCGAGAGCGATAGCTCGGCGGGCACGCCCGCCCCCAGCGCTGCCTCCTGCAAGCTCCGCACCGGCACCGTGGCGAAGTAGGCCGCTGGTCCGTCCGAGACCACTGGCTCATCCACCGGCTGGCTGCCCGCGTTATCGGGGATGCGGAAGTCGCACAGGTTCACCGCCACGCGCTCGACCTGGAGCGCCGCGACCCCATCTGCCAGTCCCAGCATCAGGCACACATCAGGGCGAAGCCGCTCCAGCGCCTCGGCCAGCATCTCCGGCGCGCGCTCCGCATCCACCGGCAGCACCATCGTGCTGATCCGCAGGCCCTCCACTCCCTCTCCGGACACCCGCCGCACCACCTCGGCCGAAGGGTTCACCCGCGCCCCGCCGAACGGCTCAAACCCTGTGAGCAGGACAGTCTTCATCATCACTCCAGCACGGCATCCTGGCCGCGCGCCATACGGCTCGTTATCGTAGACTCTCACACAACAAGCCGCCGGTCCAGCCTGAGAGGGCCACCGGCGGTCTACCGTCCCTGGAGCCGCGCCGCGTGCAGCACCGCGATGACCGTCATGGCGTCGCGGATCTCGCTGCGGAGCACCAGGTCCAGCACCTCATCGAAGGGCATCGCGGCCACCTCGAGGAACTCTGTCTCGTCGGGCACTGCGGCCTCAGGCGTCAGATCATAGCCGAGGAACAGATAGCAGGTCTCGTCGCAGACACTCTTCGAGGAGTGGAAGGTGCTCACCGGCACCAGCCACCCAGCGGTGTAGCCCACCTCCTCGCGTAGCTCGCGCCGTGCCGCCTGCTCGGGGGTCTCATCGTGGTGGATACCGCCGGTGGGCATCTCCCAGCGGTGACTCTCGCGGGCCACGTAGCGGTACTGGCGCACCATCAGCACGCGTCCATCGGGCATGAAGGGCAGCACACCTACCGCCCGCCCCATTGTCACCACGCCGTAGATCGTCGTGCGGCCGTCGGGTAGCTCGGCCACGTCCTCGCGCACGTCGATCCACTTGTTGCGGTACACCTCGCGGCTCGACCGCGTCTTCCAGGGCTTGGGGGCCATAACACCCAACCTCACACGGGCAGCCCGAGCGACGCGCCGCCCAGGATACCGACGTCATCGCCCAGCGCGGCCGGCACGATCTCCAGCTTCGGGTCGAGCGCGCGGTAGGCGGCCACGCGCCGCACCGGGTCGAACAGCAGGTCGCCCGCGCGCGTCAGCCCGCCGCCCAGCACCACCCGCCCGGGGTTGAGCAGGTTGCAGGCCGAGGAGATCCCGATCCCAAGCCACTCCATCGCGGCGTCCCACACCGCGCGCGCCAGCGGGTCACCCGCCGCAGCCGCATGCGCCACATCCCGCGCCGTCACCGCGTCAGCGGGAATCGCGGCCAGCGAGCTCATCGCGGCGCCCGGCCCCCGCAGCAGCACGCGGGCCTCGCGCGCCACCGAGAGCCCCGAGGCCAGCGACTCGAGGCAGCCGTTGCGCCCGCAGGGGCAGGGAGGGCCGTCCGGCTTCAGGATCTGGTGTCCCACCTCGCCGGCCCAGGCGCGCTCGCCGCGGTGCAGCTGCCCGCCCACGATCACCCCGCCGCCGATGCCGGTGCTCACCGTAAGGTACAGCATGTGGCGCACGCCGCGCCCTGCCCCGAAGCGGTACTCGGCCAGCGCCGCCGCGTCGCCGTCGTTCGCCACGGCCGCGGGCGCCCCCAGAGCGTCCTCGAGCCGGTCGGCCAGCGGCAGGCTCTCCCAGCCCGGCACGTGCATCGAGAGGCGCACCGTCCGCCCATCGGCCTCCACCGGCCCGCCGAAGCTGACGCCAACCGCCGAGAGCCGCGAGCCGCGAGCCGTCAGCAGCGCCCGCGCCATCTCAAGCATCAGCGCCAGGCTCGCCTCGGCCCCGCCACCCACCGGCGTCGGCCGAGAGTCGCGCGCCACAACCGCGCCCGTCGCCGCGTCCACCAGCCCGGCGGCCAGCTTCGTCCCGCCGAAGTCAAGTCCGAGGATATACATCATCCGCACCCTCAGTCTTCAGCCTTCCGCAGACGCACACCCAGGCTCACCGCCAGGCCGTGACAGATCGCGCTGTGTACGTCCTCGACCTCCGGCATGAAGCTGCTGGGCGCCACCAGCGCGTGGCGCGCGAGCCCGGCCAGCTTACCGCCGTCGAAACCCGTGAGCGCCAGCGTGACCGCGCCCTGCTCGCTGGCCCACTCCACCGCGCGCAGCACGTTCGGCGAGTTGCCGCTGCCCGAGATCGCCAGCAGCGCGTCCCCGGGCCGGTAGAGCGACATGAGCTGCTCGACGAACACGCGCTCATAGGCCGTGTCGTTCGCCCAGGCCGTCATCACCGGCACGTTGTCGGTGAGGGCCAGCGCCCGCAGCCGCCGCCGCTCCGGAGTCACCGTCCACTTCGCCAGGTCGCACGCCAGGTGCGAGGCTGTAGCCGCGCTGCCGCCGTTGCCGCACACGATGATCGTCCCGTCGCGCTGGTAGGTCTCCCAGAGCGCCTGTTCAATTGCCGCCAGCGGCCCGGCCGGGACGTTCGTGAGCGCAGCGGCGAGCGAGGCCAGGTATGTGTCTACTCGGCTCATCTGAAGTCACTCCGGGGAGGTTAGGAAGGCGATGCCCTCCTAAAGAGATTAATCCATCAGGCGGTAGCGGAACAGCGCAAGGATAGCATAGAAGCCCTGGCTCGGCTTCATCTTCTTACCCTCCTCGTAGGTGCGCCCGAGGTAGCTCACCGGCACCTCGTAGATCCGGTGGCCGCGCTTGAGGACCTTCGCCGTGATCTCCGGCTCCAGCCGAAAGTCGTTGCTCTCGAGCTTCAGGTCGCGCATGATCTCGGTGCGCATCGCCTTGTAGCAGGTCTCCATGTCGGAGATCCAGCAGTTGAAGAGGAAGTTGGTGAGGAAAGTCAGCCCCTTGTTGCCCAGGGCGTTCCAGAAGTACATGCCGGTATGCCGGCCCATGAAGCGCGAGCCGAACACCACGTCCACCTTGCCGTCGATAATCGGGTTGACCACCTCGTAGTAGTCCTGCGGGTCGTACTCGAGATCGGCGTCCTGCACGATCACAATATCGCCGCTGGCCCGTGCGAGACCGCTGCGCACCGCCGCGCCCTTGCCACGGTTCGTGGGGTGACGCACCACCACCAGCGAGGGGTCGCGGGCGGCCTCCTCGCACAGAATGCGGTACGTGTCGTCGCTCGAGTTGTCATCCACCGCGATGATCTCTTTGGGGATGTTCACCTCCCGCACCTTCGCGAGGATCGTCGGCAGCGTGGCTGACTCGTTGTAGCAGGGCATGATGACCGACAGAAGCATTCTCTCTACCTCGCCCCCGTCGTGGGGGGCCTATCTCATTGTGAGCCAGACGACCGGGAGCGCAACCACGGCCACAGCGAGCAACAGCAGCACCAGCAGCTTCAGCTGCTCGGAGCTGCGGCGGGCTGCGAGCTGATCGCGCGCCTCGGGCGCGTACGGCACATTTGGCTGCTCGTCGAACAGAACCTGGCCCAGCGTGCCCGGGGCGCTCACAAGCCCGGTCACCACCGCGGTCACGAGCTGGCGGGCGGTGACCAGCGGCGGCGCCCAGTAGGCCTCGTCGTGGCTGATGGGCCGCTTGGTGAGGGCGCAGTAGAGCTGCTCGCTCACCACAGCCGGCTGCTCGCCGGTCTCACCGGGGACTGTATCGATGTGCGTGACCATTGTACTATACCTCCTGGCTTGCGAAGCGCGCGTTCCGCGCCCTGACCCGCTGGGCGTTATGTCAGCGAGCGTACGAACTGATCGATCCGGTCAAGCGCGGCCTCGATCTTATCCATCGAGGACGCATAGCAGGCGCGGACAAAGCCCGCGCCGCTCGGCCCGAAGACATCGCCGGGGATCACGGCGACCTCTTTCTCTCGCAGCAGGCGCTCGCAGAACTCCTCGCTGCTGAGCCCAAGGTGATCGACCCGCGGGAAGGCATAGAAGGCGCCCTTCGGCTCGAACGTCGGCAGACCGATGGCGTTGAGGCCGGACACGATCGCCTGGCGGCGCCGGTCGTACTCGGCCACCATCACCCGCACATCCTGCTCGCCGCCCGCGAGCGCCGCCAGGCCCGCGTACTGCGCCATCGTCGGCGCCGACATGATCGCGTACTGGTGGACCTTGCGCGTCGCGGAGATAATATCCTCGGGCGCAGCCAGCCAGCCGAGGCGCCAGCCGGTCATCGCGTAGGCCTTTGAGAAACCGCCCATCAGCAGCGTCCGGTCACGCATGCCCGGCAACCCTGCGAAGCAGATATGCTCCACGCCGTACACCAGGCGGTCGTAGATCTCGTCGGAGAACACCAGCAGATCGTGGCGCTCGGCGAGCTGCGCGATCTCGAGCAGCCGCTCACGCGGCATCACGGCGCCGGTAGGGTTGTTCGGGTATCCGATCAGGATAGCGCGTGTACGCGGCGTGATCGCGGCCTCGATCGCCGCCGCGGCGACCTCGAAGCTGTCCTCCATGTGGGTGGGCACCGAGACCGGCACGCCCCCCGCGAAGACCACGCAGGCCGGGTAGGCTACGAAGCACGGCTCGGGGACGATCACCTCGTCGCCCGGGTTGATTGTGGCCAGCATGGCATTCTGCAGCGCCTCGCTCACGCCCACCGTGATCAACAGCTCGGTCTCAGGGTCGTAGCTCACGCCGTAGAGCCGCCGCAGGTGCTCGGCCAGCGCCACGCGCAGCTCGAGCATGCCCGAGTTCGAGGTGTAGGCGGTGCGCCCCTCGGCCAGCGAGCGCGCCCCCGCGTCACGGATGTGATCGGGCGTGACGAAATCCGGCTCGCCGATCCCCAGCGAGATCACATCCTTCATCTGGGCCGCGATGTCAAAGAAGCGCCGGATACCAGACGCGGGCACCTGCTCCATCCGCCGCGCAATGCGCTCGTGCGCCATGAGATCGTTCCTTCCCTAGCCGGCAGCAGCGCCGGTCACTCGATGTGAACGCAAAAAGGCGCTGCGTGCGCGAGCAGGGCGCCGGGGCCCATCTTAGCACACACGCAGAGCCGCTTCCAGGCACTGAGAGGATGACTGTAGTACCAAATTGCGTGCTCAGCGCTCACTACGTATCAAATATGACGACTCAGCACTCAGCACTCAAGACTCAGAACCTGCTCCTCACCGCACCAGTCGCATCACCAGCCGCGTTGCGCCCGGCAGCGGAGCGGCCAGCAGGTCGAGCAGGCGCCCGAACCACGGCACCACCACCTCGCCGTGTGTCCCGTGCGCGATGGCGCGCAGCGTCGCGTCGGCCACCTGCTCCGGCCGCACGCGTGTCAGGCGGACAATGTTGGGAAACTTCTCCGGCAGCGCGTGGCGCTGGAATCCAGTGGGCGACTCGCCAGGACAGATCAGGGCGCAGCGCACGCCCGATCCGGCGAGCTCCACCAGCATCGCACGTGAGATCGCCACCAGGGCGTGCTTCGTCGAGCTGTAGAACCCCATATTGATCGTGGGGATCAGGCCGGAGAGCGAGGCCATCATCACGATCTGGCCGGCGCGGCGGGCGCGCATGTGCGGCAGGAAGGCCTGGGTGCAGCGTACCGCCCCATAGACGTTCACATCCATCATACGCTGCAGGTCCGCTAGGTCCGCCTCGGCCACCCGGTCGAACACGCCGAACCCCGCGTTGTTTACCAGCACGTCGGCCCGCCCGAAGCGCGCCAGCGTGGCCTCAGCCAGCCGCGCTACATCCCCCGCGTCGGTCACGTCGGCGGGCACGGCCAGCGCCCGCTCCGCCCCGAGCTCCTCCGCCAGCCGGCTCAGCGCCTCGCCCGAGCGCGCGGCCAGCACCACACGCCCCCCCGCGGCGGCGCAGCGCCTGGCGATCAGCTCGCCGAAGCCGCTCGACGCCCCGGTGATCACAACGACCTTATCGCGCAGATCCACAATGTCCCTCGCACAGCAGCAGGACGCGGACGACCCCGCGCAAGCCGCAAGTCTAGCCGCACCCGTAGGGCGTGTCAAATGCGCCTTTCGAAAGTATTTCCTTGACAAATGCAAAACGCGAGTGCTATACTCACCTGAACAGTAACGACACGAGACGAATGAGAGGGGAGCGTGGGTATGGGGCTGGAGCATCGCGAGCAGGGCGAGACGCGCCAGCAGATCCTGCAGCTGCTGCGCCGCAGCGGCCAGATGACCGCCGCAGAGCTGAGCGAGGCGCTTGGCATCGGCGCTGTGGGCGTGCGCCAACACCTCGCGCTGCTCGAGCGCGACGAGCTGGTGTTCACCGCGGGCGTGCGCCGCGGGATCGGCCGCCCGAGCCACCTGTACGCGCTGACACCCAGCGCCGAGTCTCGCTTCCCGAAGCGCTACGACCGGCTGGCGATGGACGCGCTGGCGTTTGTGGCTGCCGAGGGCGGGCCGGCGGCGGTAGACCGCCTGTTCGCCTCGCGGCGCGCACATCTGCGCGAGCAGTACGCGCCACGTCTCGAGGGCAAGAGCCGCGGTGAGCAGGTGGTCGAGCTGGCCACCATTCTTACTGAGCAGGGCTACATGTGCGAGTGTGAGCGGCTACCCGACGGCAGCTACGCGCTCGTGGAGCACAACTGCCCGGTGGACTGCGCCGCGCGAGAACACCCGCAGGCATGCGCCCACGAGCTCAAGCTGTACGAGGAGCTTCTCGATCTCGAGGTCACACGCGAGGAGACGATCGCCGCAGGAGGCTCGTGCTGCCGCTACCGGATCAGCGACCGACCGACCACAGACGAACACTCACGCTAGCCGCCCATCTCACACGCATCCTAGATCCACTCGTTGTACGTACAGACAATCGGTCGCAGCCCCGCAGCTTGCGGAACGCTTCTTCCCCGGTCGGGCGCGCGTAGTCGTCCGGCCGTTTATGTGCGCGGTAGCCTGCGGATATGCCGCGGGCACCTTGGACCAAGGAGGAAACCGATGGCGTTTACCCTTCCCGCCCTGCCGTACGACCCGGCCGCGCTCGAGCCTAACATCGACGCGCAGACGATGCAGATCCACCACGGCAAGCACCACAACGCGTACGTCACCAATCTCAATGCGGCCCTCGAGGGCCAGGCCGCGCTCCAGAGCGCGAGCATCGAGGAGCTGCTGACCAACATCAAGGACGTGCCGGAGAGCATCCGCCAGGCTGTGATCAACAACGGCGGCGGCCACCACAACCACACCCTGTTCTGGAACATCATGGGGCCGAACGGCGGTGGCGAGCCCACCGGCGCCCTCGCCGAGGCCATCACGAAGTCCTTCGGCAGCTTCGCGGACTTCAAGGCCAAGATCAAGGACAACGGCGTCAAGCGCTTCGGCAGCGGCTGGTCCTGGCTCGTGATGGACCAGAACGGCACCCTGCACGCGTACAGCACCGCGAACCAGGATAGCCCGCTCATGCAGGGCCACACCCCGCTGCTCGGCGTGGACGTCTGGGAGCATGCGTACTACCTGAAGTACCAGAACCGCCGGCCCGACTACCTCGAGGCTTGGTGGAACACAGTCAACTGGAGCGCCGTGGCCGAGCGCTTCGGTCGGTAGCGTACGCACCCGGTCCCACCACAGAGGACACAGAGGGCACGAGATAGACGTGCGCCCTCTGTGTCCTCTGTGGCTACAGAACAGCCTGTCTCACACAGCCCAGGCAGCGCCCTTGTCCTGCCGGGCGGCGCGCTCTTGTCACTCCCCGTAGCAAGAGCGCGTATGGTACAATGGATCTGAAAAGTGACCTGATTGCGAAACGCACCAAGGAGCCCGTCCCAATGGAGAAGTCAACCTGGACGACAAAGGCTGGCCTCGCGCAGATGCTCAAGGGTGGCGTCATTATGGACGTCGTCGATGTCGAGCAGGCAAAGATCGCCGAGGAGGCCGGCGCGGTCGCAGTGATGGCTCTGGAGCGCGTACCGGCCGACATCCGCGCCCAGGGCGGCGTCGCCCGTATGAGCGACCCCGAGCTGATCGTGCAGATCAAGCAGGCAGTCACCATCCCGGTGATGGCCAAGGCCCGGATCGGCCACTTCGTCGAGGCCCAGGTGCTCGAGGCACTGGGGATCGACTACATCGACGAGAGCGAGGTGCTCACCCCGGCCGACGAGGAGCACCACATCAATAAGCACAAGTACAAGATCCCGTTCGTGTGCGGATGCCGTAACCTCGGCGAGGCGCTGCGCCGGGTTGCCGAGGGCGCGGCGATGCTGCGCACCAAGGGCGAGGCCGGCACCGGCAATGTAGTCGAGGCCGTGCGCCACGCCCGCACGGTGTACAGCGAGATCCGCCGCCTCAAGGGCATGGACGAGGACGAGCTGTTCACCTACGCCAAGAACATCCAGGCGCCCTACGACCTGGTTCGTAGCGTCGCCGAGAACGGCCGCCTCCCGGTGGTGAACTTCGCCGCCGGCGGCGTAGCTACCCCGGCCGATGCCGCGCTCATGATGCAGCTCGGCGTGGACGGTGTGTTCGTGGGCTCGGGCATCTTCAAGTCGGGCGACCCGCGCAAGCGGGCCCGGGCGATCGTCGAGGCCACCACGCACTACAACGAGCCGGAGATCATCGCCGAGGTCAGCAAGGGCCTGGGCGAGGCCATGGTCGGCATCAACATCGACGTCATCCCCGACGCCCAGCTGATGGCGAAGCGCGGCTGGTAGCGGCGAGCTGTGATCTGTGAGTCTTGAGCCACCGGCGGCGCCCGCGTCCCCGCAGCTCAAGACTCACGGCTCAAGACTCAGGACTCTATGACAACTGGTATCCTCGCCCTCCAGGGCGACTTCCGCGAGCACGAGGAGGTGCTTCAGCGTATCGGCGTCCCCACGCTGCAGGTGCGTCTCCCGAAACACCTCCAGCAGGTCGAGCGCCTGATCATCCCCGGCGGCGAGAGCACCACCATCGGCAAGCTGCTGATGATCTACAAGCTGCTCGAGCCGATCCGCGAGCGCGCCCGGCAGGGCATGCCGCTCTGGGGAACCTGCGCCGGGGCGATCCTGATGGCCAAGACGATCGCCGATGGCCGGCCGGACCAGCCCTCGTTCGCCCTGATGGATATCAGCGCCCGCCGTAACGCATTCGGCAGCCAGCTCGACAGCTTCGAGGCCGACCTGAGCATCCCCCAGATCGGCGAGCAGCCGTTCCGGGCCGTGTTCATCCGAGCCCCGATCCTCGAGCTCCCCGGCCCCACGGTGGATGTGCTCGCAGCCCTCGACGACGGCCGAGTCGTCGCCGCACGGCAGGGGAACCTGCTGGCCACGAGCTTCCACCCTGAGCTCACGCCCGACGACCGGATGCACCGCTATTTCTTAGAGCTGTAAGTCGTGAGTCGTGAGTCTTGAGACCACGAGCTCAA
>JBDLTZ010000348.1:0-14861 GCA_039805565.1 Chloroflexota bacterium
CTCTTATGCGGAGAATCGTGATGCCCCGCAACCCGAGTCTCGACATGGCCTTGCGCCACCTGAAGCTGCCGGCGTTCGGGCAGCACTATGCCCGACTGGCCGACGAAGCTGCGGCGGCCAAGTGGTGCAGGATGCTGTCGCGTCGCCGGGCGCAGCCCACCAGGCCGGACTCGATCGGATGCGCGCACTCGGCGTGGAGCTGCTCACCGTCAAGGGCCTGTTCTACGAGTGGACGCGCACGGTTGCGCGGGCCGACGCGTTTCTTGCAGCGCGCGCCGATCTCCCCGCCCCATCCGGCAGCGTGCTCTGATGAGCGTGGGCGCCCAGTCCAGAGCGCAGAAGGTGTGTGTCGCAGCCGTCACATCTGCTGCGCCGTGCGAGCATCAGGTGCCGCACGCCGCCGCGTGGTGAGCACGCGGATATCGAGTGGCATGGCGAGAAGAGCACCCAGTCCGTACATGAGGAGGTCGGACGTGCTGAAGGTCATCCCGAGGACAATCGCGGGCAGGCTGCCAGGGTCGAAGCCCAGCAGGTCGGCCAGGCGCAGATATTGGACCCCCTCGACGGCCACGCTGAGCGCCAGAACACCCGTGAGCACACGCCACGGAGCGATCCTGGTCACCGCGCGGAGGAGGAAGTACAGCATCGGGACCACGAGCACATCGCCGAGGCTGTCGCGCACGAACGCTCCAGGGATCGCCCAACGGGCGATGGCGAGCTCCACGACGAGGAGGATCGCAGCGATGGTGAGCGGGCGGGGCTGAATGTGCATATATGTCTCGTAGGCCCGTCCGGCGCAGGAGCGGTGCACTGTCACCAAGGAGGAAGCGCTTCGATACCGGCTCGCTCGATCGCCTCTCGCACATCGTCCTCTGACGGCGTGAGGTAGCGGCCGGTCGTCGTGATCCGGCTGTGGCCGAGGGTGCGTTGGACCTCGGCGAGATCGGCGCCGCGCTCCAGCATCCGGCGTGCGAGGCTGTGGCGCAGCGTGTGGGGCGTCGCTTTGCGGAGCTTGCGCGCGAGCTCGACGAGCTTGCCGGCCTGGTCGAGTGACGACGCGCGCTTCGCGTCCTGCTCCAGCCGCTCGGCGGCCTCGACCGCGCGCTGCTTGATCACCCGCTGGGCCAGGCGCTGGTTGATGCCCGGCTGCATCGGCCGCCCAGGCACCGAGGGGTCGAAGCCGGCGAGCAGCGGCTGCCGCTCGGCATCGCTCCCGAGGGCGGGCGTCCCGTCCGGGCAGCGCACGGCCGTGAGGTAGCGCTTGAGGAGCCGCAGCGCATCGGTGTGGAGCGGGACGCGGCGCGGACGGCCGCCCTTGCCGCTCCGGACCGTCACCGTGCCGCCGGCGAGGTCGAGGTCGCGCAGCTGCACGTCGCACGCCTCCTGCACTCGGAGCCCCGCATAGGCCAGCAGCGCCAGGATCGCCTCGTCGCGCAGCCGCAGCCGCTCATCAGGCTCGGCACGCACGGCCCGCATCAGCGCGTCGAGCGCCTCGGCCGGGATCGCGCGTGGCGACGGCGGGTCGAGCGGGAGGTCCTTCAGCTCGCCCATCGGACTCTCGGTGACGATGCGCTCGGCGACGAGCCAGGCGCCGAAGCCGCGCAGCGCCGCGATCGCGCGGTTGATCGTCGCCGGCGCCTTGCCGTCCTCGACCTGCCTGGCGCGCTGCCAGCGCTTGAGGTCGACCTCACGCAGCAGCGCCGGGTAGAACGGGCGGTTCCGCGTCTGCTCCCACCACGTGGCGAACTGCGTGAGGTCGCGGCGCGCGGCACGAATCGTCGCCGGCGTGCGGCGCTCCGCAAGCGTGGCGAGGTAGTGGTCGATGGCAGAGGGGGCGTCGCTCATTCCTCAGTGCCTGGTGTTGGCTCGGACGACTGATCATCGCCAAAAAGCGGCAGCTGTGGCGTCTGCGCCTCCGTGCGCTTCTGCAGGCGCCTGCGCTCCTCGGCCTCCAGTTCCTTGATGCTCTTCTCGGGCGTCGGCAGCTGCTCGGGCATCGTGCCGCCAAGCTCCTGGATTGTGCGCCGCACCACCTGGCCGACCTCGAAATGGGTGGCGTTTGCCGCGTCCTTGGTCGATATCTGCTCGCGCCGGAGCTTCTCCTCGGTCTGCGTCGCACGGAATAGGTTGGCGGCGAGCTCGGTCGCGCCCATGTGGTCGAGGATCTGCTGGCCGCGCTTCAGGTTCTTGCGCTGGTGGATGTCCTGCGCGCGCAACCCACCATACAGGCCCATGTAGCCGTGGTCGTGGAAGATGGCGAAGTCCTGGGTGGTGACGACGCCGGCCTGGTTCGCAGCCTCAGAGAGCTGGCGGTTGTGATCGGCGAGCTGGCCGCGGAGGTAGAGCCGGCGCTGGTCCTCGTTCAGCCCGGCGAGCACCTCGGCGTCGCTGACTTCCTGGCGGCGGGTCTGGACGGCGAAGTAGGTCTGCCCGAGCGCGACGATCTCCTTTTCGGGGTCCGCGTTTTGTATCACGAGGTAGCAGGCATAGCGAGAGAGCTGGTAGTCTTTGACCTTGCGGCGTGCGCCCTTGCCAGTTGGCATCATTTTGCTGACTTCACCGAAATGATCGGCCGGGTCCTGACCGCTGTTTCGGCAGGCGCGGATCGCGCGCTCGATGGCCTGGTCGAAGTTGCGCCAGTCCTGGTAGCCGAGGACCGACGCGAGATCGCGTGCCGACCAGTACTCGCTGCCATCCTCGGCAGTCTGGCGGATGCGCTCGAAGGGCGAGATGTGCGAGGGAGCGGGCTGCGCGGTATCGTCAACTGGCGAGTCAGACATCAGGGACTCCTCTGGGCACGAGCTGGTGCGGTTCACGCTGTTCTGGCGAGCAACCATCCACAAACTGTGGATGGTTGACCCTATTCCGGATCAAGATTGGGATACGCACGACACCTGGAACTGCACCACGTTTCGCTGCTCAGCTGGCTCCCATAGGGTGCGATAGCGCATCCAGAAGCGCTCGGATCATATCGGTGAGCTCACCGATATGATCCCTGTGCATAGGAGCGGAACGGACGCAGGTGAGCGAGCGAGTTAGAAGCGGCGAAACACATGTGCGGGTGCGTATGCTGAGTATACGCTTGATTCTCCGACACGTCAAGACACACACTCGGATCTGGTCGCTCGACACCTTCTCCGATGCGTGGCGCGGGAGATTGGTGCTGGCGTGTCGGAGACGGGTATCTCCCCGACACGTTAGCCGCCGTCAGGCATCGGACGGCGGCGCACTGCCGAGCCCCCAGCCTACGCAGGCGCAGCAGGCTCAAGCCACCCCTCGAGCATCCCAGAACCCACGCGAGCAGGAACGTGCCTGCCCGGCTGCCGGCCGAGCGCCTTTGAGGCGGTTCGTCGCTGGCTTCCGACAGCTGGCCCACCCTGTCGCACCTGTGTGGCACAACAGCAGCTGGTGTGGTAGGCTTGGGCCACGCACGCAACCCTCAAGGAGCTGCCCATGAGCGACGACGAACTGCCGGCCTCAGCTGCCTACGCGCCGATCCCTTATGTCCATCACTGGCTCGCGGACGCCGAGCAGCTTGCCGGATCGCGCCAGTTCCTGACGACGATGGCCCGCCGGCGCACCATCCGTGACTTCGCCTCCACCCCGGTGCCGTTCGAGCTGATCGAGAACGCCGTGCGAGCGGCGGCACTCGCCCCAAGCGGGGCGAACCAGCAGCCCTGGACCTTTGTCGTCGTCAGCGACCCGGCCGTCAAGCGTGAGATGCGCCACGCGGCCGAGGCTGAGGAGCGCGAGAGCTACGCTCGCCGCATGTCCCAGGAGTGGCGCGACGCCCTGGCGCCGCTCGGGACCGACTGGCAGAAGCCGCACATCGAGCTGGCCCCGTACGTGGTCGTCGTCTTCGAGCAGCCCTACGGCGTCGTCAGCGACGCGGACGGGGGCGAGCAGCGCGTGAAGCACTACTACGTCAAGGAGTCCGTCGGCATCGCCGTCGGGATCCTGCTCGCTAGCCTGACGCACGCCGGTCTCGCGACGCTCACACACACACCAAGCCCGATGGGCTTCCTCACCACGCTACTCGGCCGGCCGCCGCACGAGCGGCCCTTCGTGCTCATCCCAGTCGGCTACCCCGCCGCTGGGGCCACGGTACCGGCGATCACCAAGAAGCCGCTGGAGCAGGTGCTCGTGCACCGCGCGTCCGCACTGGGGACACGAGAAGAGCATCCGGCCGAGTGAGCGTGGAGGGCGCGGTGGTACGATTGCCGCGGCGAGGCGCCGCGTGGGCGGGCTCGGCGGAGACAGGAGGGAAAACGATGCGCTATCGGTCCGTGGTGCGTGCGCGCTCCGGCCCCCTGGCCGTGGTCGCGCTCGTCGGCGCGCACACCTGCGTGCTCGGCTTCGACCTCCCGGACGACCCGGCCGTGCGCGCGGGCGTCCTCGGCTTCGCCGTCGCGCGCACGGCGTGTGATACCGACGCGAGCGAGTGGCTCAAGAACCCCTGCAAGTTCCGGCTCTTCCCCTACGCCGGCTACCGCGTCGCGGGCACCGACAGCAACGTCGCTCCCATCCAGCAGTTCCACTGGATCGACGAGCGCCTCGCGCCGGGCCAGCCCTACCGCTACACCGTCTGGTTGGTCCGCGGCACGCCGTCTGCGCCGTCGCTCCACGACCCGGTGACGCTCGAGCTCGTGGCCGCGAGCACAGAGCACGGAGCGCGCGGCGTGTACGTTAACCACGGCGTCACCGCCACGCCCGGCTACCGCGCGGCGTTCGACAACGGCCGCCCGAGCGACCAGCCGCCCGCGCTCGTCGCCGCGGCCGAGGCCTACCTCTCGCGCGGCCTGCACGAGGCGCTGCTGGCCTTCATCGACGACACGCGCGCGGGCGACGCGCTCGACGTGGCGATCTACGAGTTCCAGCACGAGTCCGTCGTCCAGGCGCTCGCCGCCGCCATCGCGCGCGGCGTGGCGGTCCGCCTGCTCACCCACGCGGCGCCCGGCGACCGGACCAGTGCCGAGAACGCCCACTTCATCGCGGCGCTCGCGGCCCTCGCGGCGGACTACCCCGGGCGCCTGCAGGCGCGCGAGCGCCGGCACCCCGCGCGGCTCAGCCACAACAAGCTGCTCGTCCGCACCCGCGGCGGCGCGCCCGACACGGTCTGGACCGGCTCGACCAACTTCACGGAGTCGGGATTCTTCCTCCAGACCAACGTCGGCTTGGTCATCCACGACGCGTCCGTCGCCGGGGCCTATGCGGCCTACGTCGCGCTGCTGTGGGAGGATGAGCCGGACGTGCGGTCGCTGCGGGCCGCGGTCGCCGCGCTCGACGCGGTACCGAGGAGCCGCGCCGCGTCGCGGCTGTTCTTCTCGCCCGTGGGGGGGGACGCACTGCTGCAGGTGGCCGGCGACCTCATCCGGGGCGCGCGGGACGTGGTGCTGCTGAGCAGCCCGTTCGGCATCGAGATGGGCGGGCCGCTCGCCGGGGCGCTCGCCGACCTGCGAGCGCGCGAGCGGCCCGCGCTCGTCTATGGGCTGCTCAACGCGACGGCGCGCGGGAAGCTCGAGGCGCTCGACGGGGATGCGGCGCGCACACGCGAGTTCGTGGTGCCAGCCTGGATCGAGCGCCTGAACGACGCGGTCTACGACGCGCGGCCGGGCTCGCACCTCAAGATCCACATCAAGGCGCTCGTGACCGACCCGTGGGGGCCGCGGCCGCGGGTGCTGCTGGGGTCAGCGAACTTCAGCGACGAGTCGGTCAACGACAACGACGAGAACGCGCTGCTGATCGAGGGCGATCGCTGGCTGGCGGCGGTGCTGGCAACCGAGTTCCTGCGGGTGCTGGACCACTACCGCTTCCGCAATCGCATCCAGGCGATTGCGGAGAGGTACGACGGTCAGACGCCGGCGCCAGCGCCGACGCTCGGCGGCGCAGACGACGATTGGCTCATCGCGCCAGAAGACGTGCCGGCCGAGGCGCCGAGCGGGGACGCGCCGCCGCTGCTCGGCGCGGTGGCGGCGAACGTTTGGCTGATGGAGGACGACACCTGGCAGCGGCCGTACGTCGACCGCGCGGACCCCCGCTGCCAGGCGCGCGCCGTGTTCGCCCCCGGCGTGCGGGCGCGTCGCCGCGGCTGAGACCACAGACTGGCTCTCCATCGGTCCTGCCTGCGGTCCCCGTCGACGGTGACAGGAGGGGGTCAGGTGCACGCAGCGTGGCGTGCTGCGTCGGGGAGCACGATCCTCCAATTCACGTGACCCAATCACGTTCTCCACCTTGCAAAGGACGGCTCCGCTCGGTCCCCGACTTGGTGTGAAGCGCCCATCACAGCAGGAGTGGGGCATCCTTTCGGCGCAGCTGATGAGGAGGCAGGCAAATGGCTGACCTCAGCGATGTTCAACGGATCGTGTTGTCGCTCCCAGATACAACCGAAGACGAGGAACGCATCGCATTCTCCGTCAACAACAAGGGCAAGCACAAAGGCATCGCCTGCGTTTGGACGGAGCGCGTCCATCCGAAACAAGCGCGCGTGCCCAACCTGGACGTCCTGGCCATCCGGGTGCACGACCTCGCGGAGAAGGAAGCGCTGCTCGCGGCGCACCCGCGCACGCTCTTCACTGAGCCGCACTACAACGGCTTCCCGGCGGTCCTCCTTCGGCTCTCTGCAGCTGAGGTCAGCGAGCTGGAGGAGCGCATCCGGAACGCCTGGCGTTGTCAGGCACCCCCAGCACTGGTGAACAGCCTTGACCAGCAACGCGGAACGTAACGCTGCGCACTGTCAGACAGGCGTCCTCCTGTTCAACCGGCGTCAGCTGGCGTGAGAAACTTGGCGAGCGGTCAGTCTCGGAGAAACCGCTCCGGCGGCGATAGCACCCAACGTCACAGCAGCTAACCCGGTGGAGCACCTCACCAGGCGCTCGCGGCGGTTGATTGCTATGTTGGTATCACCTCGCAGAAGGAGATTTTCCATATGGCGAGCAGCTCTATCCGCCTCACGCAGCAAGTGAGCGCGCCACCCGCGGCCGTCTATAGCGCGCTGCTCGATCCACAGGCGGTCGCGGCCTGGATGGTGCCAGACGGTATGACCAGCCACGTGCACGAGTTCGACGCGCGCGAAGGCAGTTCGTTTCGCATCTCGTTGACATATACCGCGCTAACCGGGACCGGCAAGACCTGCGACCACACTGACACCTACCACGGCCGCTTCGTCAAGCTCGCGCTGAATGAGCAGGTGATTCAGGCCATGGAGTTCGAGACTGCCGATACATCCATGCAGGGCGAGATGACCACCACCTTCACGCTGACGAAAGCGGAGGGCGGTACGGAAGTCCTCGCCGTTCACGATCATGTGCCGCCTGGCATCGCCCCAGCAGACAATGAGCTTGGCTGGCGGAAGTCGCTTGCGAAGCTCGCGAAGCTGGTCGAAGCGGCGCAGCAGCCCGAGCCTCCTTCGTCTTCATAACGGCGGCACTTCAGATACGCAACCGCTGGCCAGCTGACGTGCTGCGCTCTGTCCAGCAGATGAAGAGAGCAGCATGCTGGAGAGCCCCTCTCCGGCCTGAGATACCCGGAAAAACGTCTTACGACCGAGAATGCGCGTTTCCATCGACTAGCCTGGCCTTTGCTCGCTCTATCTGCCGACGCCGAGATCGATCACCGCAGTCTGATGATAGCTCCCGTCAGGGTTGTCGGCATACCCAACGCCAATCTCGGTCGATGTCCGATCCAGGACGATGTCACGATGCAAGGGGCTGCTCATCCACCCTCCAACAATCTCCTGTGGTGTCGGGCGGTTAAAGTTTGATGCCTCGATCCACGGCGTTCCCGGATACCCCTCCTCGCGCATGCGTCGTTCCGGCGTTGACCCGTCTGAGCCGATGTGTCACCGGAGCGCGTGCGCCGCCATGTCTTCTGCGTGACGGCGTGCGGCTTGGGTGAGGGCTGCGTGCTCGAGAAGTGGAGGAAGACCGACTGCGGCGCGCTCGGCGTTGATGAGCCGCAGGATCTCCAGCTCGTAGCTACGATCATCTGCGGGGTACTTCTCGGAAACGGCGCCAGCCACGACCGGGAGGTAGACCGCGGCGGTGAAGCTGATCTCGGCGGGTGCGCCAGCGGTGCCGTCTGGCGTCACGAGCACTTGCGTCGGCTGTGGCTCCGGCGGGGCTGGCGGCGCTTCCGCGCGAGCGAGCTGCGGGGATGTGAGGAGCGCCAGGATCAGCACGAACTCGCGGAGGCAGAGAGCGGGTCGCGATGCGGGAATCACTGGGGTAGCCCTTGTGTGCAGCGGCCGGAGTGACCGGCGGACGAGCAGGAGCGATACGTTGGGACGAAGCGCTCGTCTGGCGTCAGTATAGTCGTCTCCCGCGACAGCGGTGGTCACAGTGTGCGAGTTATCCTCATGAATTCTTGCACCCACATGTGCGGCCATACCCCTGACCACGCGATGCACGGCTGCACGCTCCTGGGGCAGTTGTGCGGTAGCATGCCGCCATCAACTCGCCGCACATCCTGGAGGAGCCATACGCACCCTACCGCCGCCGGCCGCCACATCCATCCTAGCGATCGCTGCGCACCCGGACGACATCGAGAGTTGGTGCGGCGGGACACTCGCCAGTGCTATCGACAGCGGCGCCACCGTACGGCTCCTCCTGGTCACCTCAGGCGAGCACGGAACCAGTGATCCAACTGCAGACTCGTCAGCCGTCGGCGCCCAGCGGGAGGCAGAAGCGCGTGCCGCGGCAGCGACGCTTGGCATTGCCGAGGTCGTGTTCCTGCGCCAGCCCGACGGCGAGGTCGAGAACACCCGCGCGCTGCGAGGTGAGCTCGTCACGTGGATCCGGCGCTATCCTACAGCCCGCTGACGCTGACCTGCTCGGCCACCTCCGAAGTCAGCTGCGCTCCTGGCGCGACGCGCCCAATTTTCGAGAGCTTCGGCATCACCATCTCGCCATTGTCGTCGTGCTGCCAAAGACACGCGCGGCGGACGCGCTGCCGGAAGCGGAGGACTGCTATGCCTTTATGAGCACCACGTCTATCAGGGAGATTGGCGAACGCGTGGGCATCTGGCAGATGCAGGGCGATCAGGAGGGCTTCTTGCTGCGGCTGGACGATGGTCGGCGCGGTGATCACGTCGATCTCGTCTTGCTCAACCCCATGCTCGCGTTCTCGGCCGAGCGGGCCGCACGACTGAACGGTCGGGCCAACGCTGCTCCGCGGCCGATCGCAGCCGTCAGGGTTGGCGCACTTGGATCGCAGGTAGTGATGCTAGCCAGGATGGGGTACGCGCCCTGGGCCCTGATCGATCCCGACATCCTGCTCCCGCACAACCTCGCCCGGCACGCGCTCACCGGCTTTGCCGTCGGCCACGCGAAGTCCGATTCACTGGCATACCTGATCACCGACATGCTTGGCGATCAGCAGGCAGCACAGTCGCTCCCCGTCGATGTGCTGCACCCCGGAGCGCGGGATGAGGAACTCATAGCCGCCTTGTCGAACGCCAGCACGATCCTTGACATGTCCGCCTCAGTCGCGGTCGCGCGCTGCCTTGCCGAGCGGCAAGACAGCAAAGCGCGACGGATCTCGATCTTTCTCAACCCGTCGGCGACTGACCTGGTGATGCTGGCGGAAGACACAGAGCGACGCCTGACGCTCGACCTGCTGGAGCTGCAGTACTACCGGCTTGTGCGCCATGACGATCGGCTCGAGCATCACTTACATGTCGATGGGCAGCCGCGACGCGTCGGGCACTCGTGCCGCGATATCAGCGTGACGCTGCCTGAGGATCTCGTCGCGCTGCACGCAGCCAACGGCAGCCGCACACTGCGCCGTATCTTGGAGAGTCCGGCGGCGAGAATCACTATCTGGCAGACGGACCCGGTGACTGGAGCTGTCACGGTGATAGACGCCGAGCCTCAGGAGGTGGTCCTGCAGCAGCTTGGCGGCTGGATCCTCTGCATCGATCGGTCGCTGGAGACACAGCTCGAGGAGCTACGAGGGGCACGATTGCCGAACGAGACCGGTGGGGTCCTGCTCGGCACGATCGATTGCGAGCGCAAGCGCATCATCGTGGTCGATCTGATCCCGTCGCCGCCTGACAGCGTGGAGTGGCCGACGGTCTACATCCGAGGTTGCCGCGACCTCCGACAGCTCGTTGGGCAGTGCGAAGCGCGAACCGCAGGGTGGCTCACGTATGTGGGGGAATGGCACAGCCATCCTGCCGGTGTTCCTGCACGGCCGAGCGCCGCGGATCGGCAGGTGCTGACGTGGCTCAGAGACGAGCGTTCCATCGATGGCTTCCCAGCCATCATGGCGATCGTCGGCGACCAGGGATGCGCGTGGTACCTCGATGAAGCGTGAGCCACGTAGGCGCCAACTACTTCTGACGTCCCTTTGGTAACACACGCATAGCCGCAGCGCAGCGGCTGTCCGTGCTCGCGTTCTGCCCACCACGCGTCCTTAGCTGCGAATGAGCGCGGCTATGCTATGGGCGGTGGTTCAGGGTCATCCTCGGCGCGCGCGGTCAGGAAGAACTGTACATCCGCGAGCGCGCCTGGATCTGCTGCGAGCTCCTCAACCACCCGCGCGAGTCTGGCGTCGTCAAGAAGAAACAGCGCCGGAGGTAGGCTGAGTACCTTGGCTACCGCGACGAGCTTCTCGACCGTTGCGCCGCGCCGCCCGAGCTCCAGGTTGATCAGCGACTGGCGCGGCCAGCCAAGCCGCTCCGCAAGCTCACGCTGCGTCAGCCCGCGCGCCTGGCGGTATGCGGCGATGCGGCGACCGGCGGCATGGCTCTGATCGTGGTTGCTCATCGAACCATTCTACAAATCGAGCTCACCCTGCTCGGGAAGTTGGAGTTCGGCCCCAGTTAGTTGTTGGTACTGCCGCTGGATGTACGCAACGCAGTCGTCGAAGGCGCGCGCCTGGATATCCTCGTAGCGCGCGACGCGGTAGCGCGTCCGAACGGCTGACCAGCAGCTGCGGAAGGCGGTGCTTGTGGCTCCTCCCTCGCGTGTCGCGCGCTCCTGCGCCCACGCCTGCACGAGCTGGTAGATTGTGCCACGCTGGCGCGGCGAGAGCAGGCCGTCCGCCTGCACATTCTCCAACGCGCGCACCCGTTGGTCAAGTTCCCGCCAGGCCTGTCGCGCCCGGTCCTGGCTCTCCTCAATCGCCCGCTGTCGCTCAGCCAAACGCTGCATTCTCTCATCAATTGCCCGCAGGTCGCCAATGTCCTCGATCTGCCGGCTGGCCCCCTCGCGGAGGCCGGCCTCACGTACGACTGCGGCGTACATCTCTCGCACGACAAACAAGGTGAAGTAGCGGAGCCGTTCCTGCACGGTGGGCGACGCGTGCGCGCGGTTCACTGTCGCGATCCAGGCTGGCACGAACTCAAGGATCAGGAAGCCCATGGTCTGACGCCCGCCGGCTGTCAGGACGCGGAAGCGATGCAGACCGCTGCTGAGTTCGGGGTGGGCGCGCAGGCGCCGGAGCTGTCCATTGAGCTGCAGTCCGATCGCCCCGCACACATCACGGATCGCGAGGTAAATCGAGCCGTCATTGCCCCGAGCGGCAAGGCAGGGGATCTCGAAGAAGGTCACCGCGCGCGTTTCGATCGGTACGTCAGGCTCTGGTTGCATAGCACCATCATGCATGGAGACTTCCATGTTGTTCACATTGGACAACAAAGAGCACAGCCCATGTGAGCGGCAGCGTCAAACCAGACGCCTGCTGTGTACTGTTGTTCACATTGGACAAGAGGAGATCGCGTATATGAACACCCTCGGGTAGTGGTCAACTCCTGCGGTCGCGCTTGACTCGTTGCCCAATCGCGTGCGGCTCCCCGCCACTGTCGAGCATCCCACAAGGTGGTTGCGCCTGACACGCAGAAAGATGGTAGAGGAAGCTGCAAATGATTCGGTGCGCTTGAGGACGGACGTGGCTATGATGGCAGCGGAGATCTCAAACATGCGCGGTTGGAGGCAACGTCACGCTGGTGGCGAGCCTCCGTGTAGAAGCCCGCATTGAGGAAGTACGTGACACCATGTCTACGCTCGCCGTCGCAACGTACATTCGAGTTCTCCGCAAGGCTCGCGGCCTCTCGCAGGATCAGGTCGCCCAGGAGAGCGGCTTATCAGAACGCACCATCACTGAGTTTGAGGGCGGTCGGAAGACGATGCACTTTCGTAATATCGTCGCGCTGCTCGACGCTGTGCGCGGGCTCCCGCACCACCTGCATGAGCTGGCGCTCGACCCGCACGCGAGCGCTCAGGATGCGGAAAACCTCGCGCGGGCGCTGCTCGATGACGAGGTCGGCGCAGAACCGCCCAATGTCACCGCTCGCGTCCCTGCCCACGATACCCCGATGCGCGCGCTTAACACCTACGCGCGGGTGCTGCGAGACCAAAGTGGCGTGACGGCCTTTGTCCTGAGTGGCGCTATTGCCGAAATGTACTACACGCTCAGCGAGTGGGGGGGAGAACACCTCGTACAGGTGAGCCCACGCGCGCAAGCCCGCATTGCAATGTACATCGCCGCGCTCTGCGACGACTGCGTCGAGCTGGTCGCGGCACCCGCCACACCACCTGACCTCGGTGAGCGGCTCGCAAGTCGCCGCTCCCGCTTTCTACGAGCTGCACGCCGCGGGCGGCGAAGGGCGCTCGGCGCGCAAGGGATATCGGCCCTACGCGCCTCGGTGCTCGAGCAACGGCTCCAGGTCATTGAGTCGCAGCTGTTCGACAGCGATCTCGACAACTCCAACAGCGTCCCTCAGGCGGGCGCGTAGGCCAGTGTCGCTGTCCCTGCCGAGGCGGATGGGAACACCGTGAACCAGCGCAACACAAACCGGGCTCTCGGAAAAATGCTCATGCCCCTGCGCGGCCGTCGCAAACGTGCTCGACCTCGTTACCGACACATCTCCACATCGCGCCGTATCGCACGTGTGATCGTGCTGGAGGAGCTGATGGCGGAGAGCGGCGCGCAACAGGTCGACGCGACGGTGGTCGATCACCACCCCTCATCGAGCTACCCGGACGGACTGAGCGCCCTGACGGATGCGCTCGTGCTACAGATGTTCGACTCACAGCTCGGCGAGGCGCTGCGGATCGCGTATACTACGATCCAGCAGCACCAGGAGCGCCAGTCGCGCCGCGCGCAGCTCAGCGCCGCAGCCGATGGCCTCCGCGCTCACCTCGCTCGCCTGGACGAATCGGCTGAACACCTATGAGCAAGCGCACCGCCCTCTACATCCGCGCCTCGTCGCGCGACCAGGTCCAGCACGGCTTCAGCATCCCTGACCAGCTCGCCCGCCTGCGCCACGAGGCGAAGACCGCCGGCGAGACCATCGTCGCCGAGTTTGTTGACCAGGCGCGGAGCGGCACGAGTGCGGCCAAGCGCCGCGACTACCAGGATCTCGTAGCGGCCGCCAGGCGGCGCGAGTTCAATCGCGTGCGGTTTGAGTCCGTTGACCGCGGACACCGCAACGACCTGGAGCGGCGCTCGTTCGAAGAAGAGATGCGGACGCTCGGGATCGACGTGGTCTACAGCGGCGAGCCCGAGAAGCAGGCCCCGCAGTTCCGCAAGCTCCAGCGCGGCATCAAGGGCGTGCTCGCCGAGTGGGAGAGCGACGAGACCAGCCAGCGCACGTATAAGCGCCAGCTCTACCGCGCCAAGAAGGGGCGCTGGCGCGGCGGCCACTTCCCCTACGGCCTGCTCCCTGACAACACGGGCTGGTTCAAGGCTGACCCCGAGACGTACCCGGTGCTCCTCTGGATTCTGGAGCGGCGTGCCGAAAGCCTGGGCCACCACGTGATCGCGAAGCGGCTGAACACAGGCATCGACCTCGGGCAGGGCGTCGCCATACCGCCGACGCCGTCGGTCATGGCCTACCGCCGCAAGCCGTACCTCGAGCGGCAGGACCCCGAGACGGGTGACATCATCCAGATGGCGAAACCCCTTCCAGGACTGACCTGGCACAAGAAGACGGTCGAGGGCATCTGCCAGCAGGCAGTCGACGGCGTCTACGCCGGCGTGCTCCAGTGGGGGCGGCGCCACAACCGTTTCGCCGAGGACGCCGACGGCAACCATAAGCAGGCGATCGAGGTCGACACCGGCCGCGCGCTGGTCCCAGCAGACCTGCTTCAGAAGGTGCGCGCCGTGGAGCTCGCGCCAAGCCAGGGCACTGCCAAGCAGTCGGCGCACAACTCGTTCCTCCTCTCGCTGCGGTGCGGAATCTGCGGCGAGACGATGCCAGGCTACACCAGCACCAAGCAGAAGCCGAGCGGAAAGGAGTACAAGTATCGCAAGTACCGCTGTCAGGGGCGCGTGAAGAATCCCGGATCGTGCGAGATGCCGATCCTGTCTGCTGAGAAGCTAGAGCAGGCGGTGATCAAGGCGGTCTTCGAGGATGTGGCGAAGCGCGACGGCGCCTACCTGCACGAGCAGGTCAACGCCGCGATCGAGCGCCATCGAGCAGCGCTCCTTGAGGCGCTGCGGCTCACCGAGGCGCAGCTTCCTGCCCTCGCCCAGCAGCGCAACGACGCGCTGGCAGCCGTGATGGACCGCACGCTCTCGCCGACGCTCAAGGCGGCGATGGCGGAGCGCGCCGAGGAGCTCGTCCGGGAGTATCAGGAAGGGGTGGGACGCCAACAGCAGCTGCAGGCTGCGCTCGACACGTTAGCTGCGAAGGCCCGCAGCGTGGTCGCCGTGCTTACCGATCCGAACCTGGATCCGGCCCGCTGGCGGGAGCCAGCCGTGTTCGCTTCGCTGCGCCGGGCACTCACGATTCTGGTCGAAAAGGCGGTCGTGAGTGAAGGAAGCACGAGGTCGTCATTTCTCGTCACATTATCCGTCACGACAGACCCGATTGGGATGCGGAATTCAGGCCCGGTCGTGAAAATGGGCAGCACGAGAGC
>JBDLTZ010000349.1:0-64100 GCA_039805565.1 Chloroflexota bacterium
CCACCGGCACCACCGGCACCGACACCACCGACACCACCGACACCACCGGCACCACCGGCACCACCGGCACCACCGGCACCACCGGCACCGGCACCGCCTCCCCGTCCACCCTGCCGAACACCAGCGAGGGCGACACGGTAGCCTCATCGAGCCTGCTGTTCCTGGCGGCCCTGGTCTTCCTGGCCGGCGCGGCAGCGTTCGTCTGGTCGCGGCGCGCCTCCTAGCGCCCGACAGCAGAGACAACCAACCTCCACCTCCAAGGCAGAGGGCAGAAGGCAACAATCGCTTACTGCCTTCTGCCTTTTTGCCTTCGGCTCCAAAACCCTGCCCAGCGGCACGCAGATTGCTTTTCAGGAGCGTAGGAGATCGCGAAAGACAATCGGGAAGGAGTGCAGCGATGGATCCTCAGACCCGTCAGCCGCAGACCCAGTTCGGCGAGGAGCAGAAGAACATCGCCCAGCGCGTGGGCGACAAGGTATCGCAGGCCGCCGACGACCTCCGGTCCAAGAGCCCGGGCGAGATCGCCGATGACGCGCGTGCCAAGACGACCGAAGTGCTTGACACCGCCAAGCAGAAGACCGCCGAGGCCACCGCGGCAGCCAACGACAAGGCCAGCGACGTGATGACCGCGGCCGGCAGCCAGATGACGAACCTGGCGCAGACGGTGCGAGAGAAGGCACCGGTGGAGGGCAAGGCCGGCGAGATCGCCTCGACGACCGCAACCGCTCTGGAGCGCAGCGGGCGCTACCTGCAGGACGCCGACCCCCAGATGATTCGCACCGACCTGGAGCGGGTTATCCGCGACCACCCGATCGAGGCGATGCTCGTCGGCCTGGGTATTGGCTACCTGGTGGCCCGCTCGACGCGGAGGTAACCCATGACCGGCTACTCATCCGATCGGACCGGCGAGCCCCAGGGCGCCTTTGAGCACGAGCGTGAGCACCAGACAGACGACACATCGATCACCACTCTGCTGAGCGGGCTGGTGAGCGACGCACAGAACCTGGTGCACCGCGAGATCGACCTCGCCAAGACCGAGGTCTCCAAAGAGTTCGACAAGGTCAAGCAGGGCACTATCGCCCTCGGGGCCGGCATCGGTATGGCAGTTATCGGCGGCATCCTGCTGGGGCACATGCTGGCGTACCTACTCCAGGATGTGTTCGACATCTCGCTTTGGATCTCATACCTGGTGGTCGGGGGCCTTCTCACGCTCGGCGGTGTCCTGTTCCTCAAGCAGGGCGCCGATCGGATGAGCAAGGTCGACCCCGTGCCGCATGAGACAATTGACAGCGTACGAAAGGACGTCGAGTGGATAAGTCAACAGAACCCATCAGACAAGACATAGACCAGATCCGCGCCTCGATGACCGACAAGATGGAGCAGATCGAGGCGAAGATCAAGGGCACGGTGGATGAGACGACCACCTCGGTCCGCCAGATGGTCGATGTGAAGTACCAGGTGTCACAGCACCCCTGGCTTGCCGTTGGTCTGGCGACGCTCGCGGGGTACGCGCTCGGCAGTATCGGGGACAGCGACTCGGACCGCCCGACCTATGCGGGCGGTATACCGTCGATGGGCGGTTACAGAAGCTCGCACGGCACTCCCCTGTACGACCAGGGGCACAGCTCGGCAAGCTACACGTCGTCCATGTATGGCCAGCACAACCAGCCGTACAGCTCCTCGAGCTACGGCCAGCCGTACAGCTCCTCGAGCTACGGCCAGTCGCACACGCCCTCGAGCTACGGCCAGTCGCACACTCCCTCGAGCTACGGCCAGTCGCACACCCCCTCGAGCTACGGCCAGTCGCACACCCCCTCGAGCTACGGCCAGTCGTACGCCCCCTCGTACACCTCCGGGAGCTCGTGGAACTCGAGCATGGGCTCCGGCGCAGCGGGCGGCATGTGGAGCTCCGGCCAGCAGCAGAGCTCGAAACCAGGTGTGATCAACCAGCTCACCCGCCAGTTCGGCGGCGAGATCGAGATGCTTAAGACCGCAGCGGTAACCGGACTCCTGGGAATCATCCGGGATACGGTCCGGCAAAACTTCCCGAGCATGCATCAGGAGATGGAGCGCATGCGCCGCGATCAGGGCACGACTGGCTACAGCTCCTCGATGGGCAGCTCCTCGATGGGTGGCTCCTCGATGGGTGGCTCCTCGATGGGTGGCTCCTCGATGGGCGGCTCCTCGATGGGCAGCTCCTCGATGGGTGGCTCCTCGATGGGTGGCTCCAGCGGCTCTGACTACGCCCACAGCGCGGTGAACAATCCCTCGCACGTCACTGGGTCGTATGACCCGGACCGAAGTTCAGGCTCACGAAGCTACGAGTCGAAGACCGGCTACCCTGACGAGGACCGTCACAACAATCCGTCGATATAGCCCACTACCACAGCTGAGCGCCGGTGACTCAACGAGTTACCGGCGCTTCTCTCTGTACAGCCCACCTCCGCCCTTCTCCTATCCCCGCCGCGAGCTACGCCCGCGTAGGCGTATGTGGTGGGATGGGCGCGTACTGCTCCATCACCCCAACCAGCTCATCGATATCAAACGGCTTAGGCAGGACGTCTGTCGCCCCGTACAGGCGGTACTTCTCCGGCTGGAGGCTCGCCGTCATAATAATCACCGGCAGGTCGGCGAAGGCATTGCGGCGCAGGTAGCGCAGCAGCTCGTCGCCGATCATCACCGGCATAGCCACGTTGAGCAGCAGCAGGGCAGGCGGACGGCGCACGATCTCCACCAGGGCGCTCGCACCGTCGTGCTGCACGCGGACGTGGTACCCCTCATCGCGCAGGATCTCGGCCACAAACGAGGCAACCTCCACCTCGTCATCAACAACGAGCGCGTCCTGCGACGCCCCCGCGCCCTTCATCTCCGTTCTGTTCGAAGCTACCCCTGGGCGACCGCCCGCGTCAGGCCAGGCAGAAAGAACTGCTCGACACAGAGCAGCAGCGCCATAATATCGAACGGCTTCGGCAGAAAGGCGTGAGCGCCGGACTGCTGAGCCATATCAGCCCGCGTCCCCGCACTCATGAGCACCACAGGAATATCGGCGAAGCCCAGAGCACGCAGCTGCTGAAGGACTTCAGCGCCAGTCATTCCAGGCATCCAGTAGTCGAGCAGGACGAGCGCCGGGCGGATCTGAGAGACCGCTCTGAGTGCGCTTGGACCATCATGCGCCGAGCGCACAGTGTAGCCCTCGTCGGACAACACCTCCGCGATCAGCTTTACGATTTCACCCTCATCGTCCACCACCAGAATGTCGTTTGCGATTGGCATTGTCATTCCATCTGCTCCGAGAAGGGACGTACAGTACAACTTCGTCATTTGGGCACTCTAGCTCTTGCAAGAATCGTGCCACACTCCTAAGCCATTGGCGAAACGTGTCTGTGTCCAGCATGCTTCCGAATCTGACCGTCAGAGCAGACTAAAGACCTGTACGTGCCAGGAGTACGCTCGCTATGGGGCAGAGGTGGTCGTCGCCTCGACCTCAGCCTCCTCTCGCTCAGTACCCTCTTCCACCTCGTGCCCTTCGCCCGCTTCCTCCTCGTGCCCCTCACCCTCCTCGCGCACCCCCGCGTCCACGTCGCTCGAGGACTCACCGGCGGCGGATTCAGCCGGGAACATGGTGGGCTCCGTAATCGCGGCACCGCCCTGCCCGCCGATCGGATCGGAGCCGCACCCCGTCACGCCGAGGGCAAGAGCCAGAGCCACGGCTACAGCAACCGTTCGTATATATCTGAGCATCCGGACAGCTCTTTCTACCTCTACTGAAACCTACTGCGAGCCAACCTCTCGCTCGCGCAATGTGGACTCCTGGGCGTAGGTGGCGAGGGACTGGATCTGTGCGCGCAGATCCGCCAGCTGCGACGTAAGCAGATCGATGCGCTGCTCGAGCTCGAACACCACACCGTCACCGTCGCTGTGCAGTGCCTGCGCCGCTGCACGGTGGGCAAGCCAGCGAAGCGCCGACACGCGGCCCGCCGAGTCGTGTGCAGGAGCCACCAGCAGCAGCACGTCGACCGGCTCTCCTTCCCACGGCTGGAGCTGCGTTCTCCACTCCTCCGGGCCATCGGTCGTACACATCTGGGGGATACGGGCGCGGAACGCACGCCTGCTCCCCTCGGGGACAAAGAGCGCGAGCGAGCGGCCAATGAGCTGGCGCGCCTGCGTCTTCAGCAGGGTCGCCGCCGGCCGGTTTGCCTGGCGGATCGTACCCTCGGTGTTCGTAATAATGTACCCCACCGGAGCCTGCTCGAAAAGATCACAGTAGTAGCGCCGCTCGGTATCGAGCGACTCGCTCGAGATGAGCTGCTGCTGCGCCTGGGCGCGTAGTGCCTCCTCGGCACCCTGCAGCTCCTCGAGCGCCACCTGGAGCTCATCGAACGCACGCGTCAGCAGATCCTGCGTCGGTCCCGCCTGTGCGCTACGGAACAGCCGGCTGACCCGCTCACGCAGGCTGACGACACGCTTCGCAAAGAGGTCTACGTCAGCTTTATCCACGCTACTAGCCTCCATCGTTGCGCTGTGCTTTCACGATCGTCGCCATCGGTGAGTGTCCGCATCCTCGCACCGGTTTACACCGCACGTGTCGCGGATAGCACAGAGAAGCAGAATAGGCCGGCGCGTGATGAGGAAGGGGCGCAAGAAGTATGCCACCTCACCACATCCGAGCCGGCCCGTGTCGTACCCTCTCCTACGGAGTGGGAGTCACGCTGGTGTCTGTGTCCGTGTCGGTCCCCGTGCCGGTGCCGGTGTCCGTGTCGGTCCCCGTATCAGTCCCCGTGCCGGTGCCGGTGTCACCGCCGGTCGTCATCGTCGCGCCAGCCCCTGTGCCGGTGCCGGTGCCCGAGGGAGAGCCGCCGCATGCGGCGAGCGCCATCGACAGCGCCAGGATAAGCCCGATCACCAACTTGCGTGATCGCTCCATGAAGTTGCTCCTTTCCTATTCCTACCTTCGGGAGTACAAGCAGACGATGTTCGCTCCACTCCCGAGCGCCTCCATATGCAAAGAGTGTGCCGATCCCGAGTCTCTACCTGGCCGCCGCACATCACTTTCCTCAAACACCGTCCGGCCCGCACGTCCGGCAGAACAAGAGGGCGCCCATCAGTACGCGCTGATGGGCGCCCTCTTCGCGGGAATCTACTCTGCGTCATCCCGGCGCGGCTCCGGCGGCTCCTCCGGTATGACGCCGGGAGTCTCGTTGCCGAGCGCGCCGAACCCAGTGTCGCCGTAGCCGCCGGTGACTCCCGGGTCCGTGTCGCTGCCGAGCCCGCCGGACTCCGCGGCCTGCGGGGCGCTCCGACCGCCCGCAGCGCGGGCCGCGCTACCCAGCACGCGCCACACAGCCTCCTCGCTGACGCCGACAAGCTGCGCTATCTCATAGACGCTCTGCCCATCCACAGCCCCGGCGATAATCACCGACTCCTGGCCGGACATAGACATCGCGACATCCGGGCTGCGCCGGATCTCATCCACCAGCTGGCGCATGCGCTCGTCCGATGTGGCTGCCATCGCGCTCCTCCCTTCGCTGCACGGGCAAGAGCAACAGCAGGGAGCGTGCCATCTCGAGCGTCAGATCCCGCTGAACGCACTGAAGCCGCCATCCACCGGCACCACTACGCCGTTGACGAACGCTGCGCCCGGGCCGCAGAGCCACACCAGGGTCCCCACCAGCTCCTCAGGCTCGCCGAAGCGCCCGGCCGGCGTGTGCTGAACGATCGCCTGGCCGCGCTGGGTAAGGCTCCCGTCCTCGTTCAGCAGCAGGCGGCGGTTCTGCTCGCCCACAAAGAAGCCCGGGGCGATAGCGTTCACCCGCAGCCCCGCACCATAGCGGGAGGCCAGCTCCACCGCCAGCCAGCGCGTCAGGTTCTCCACCGCGGCCTTCGCGGCGGCGTACCCCACCACCCGAGTGATCGTCCGCTGCGCCGCCATGCTGGAGATGTTCACCACGGAGCCAGCCCCGCCGCGCACCATACCCGCCCCAAACACCTGGCACGGCAGCAGCGTCCCCACGAGGTTCAGGTCCAGCACCTCGCGCAGCGCCTGCTCGGGGAGGTCGAAGAAGGCCTGCCCCGGCTGGAGCGTGGCTGCGGGCACATTCCCGCCCGCCGCGTTCACCAGAATGTCGGCGTGGCCCCAGGCCTCGGCCACCGCGTCCCGCGCCGCCTCGAGCTGCTCGCGCTGCAACACGTCGGCCGCCAGCGCCATCGCCGCGCCCCCCGCCGCCTCGATCTCGGCCACGACCGCCTCGGCCTGCGCGCGCCGCCTGCCGAGCACCCCCACGCGCGCGCCGGCCCGCGCCAGCCCCAGGGCCATCGCCCGCCCCAGCACGCCCGTCCCACCCGTCACCACCGCGACCCGCCCCTCGAGGCTGAACATCCTCGCCAGGTCATGAGCCTGCATGGCCGTCTCCTTCAGCACGTCCAGCGCGTCCACACCCACCGGCGGCCCCGCGCCCTACGCGTATCGTACCGCGTTTCGGGACCAGGCCCGCGCCGGCGCCGGCGCACATAGGCACTATAATCAGAGGCGCGGCGGCCTTGCCCCACCCGTGCTAGCGGAGGAAACCATGCGCGCAGACCTCATACTCACCGGCGGCCTCGTCCTGCCTATCGCCGGCCCGCCGATCCCAGGCGGCGCGGTCGCCACCCGTGCCGGCCGCATCGTCGCCGTAGGACGTGCCGAAGAGGTCGCCGCCGCGGTGAGCGCCAACCGTGTCGTGCGCCTTGACCCGCGCCAGAGCGTCGTGCCCGGCTTCATCGACTCGCACCAGCACCTCCTCAGCTATGTCCGCAGCCGCACCCGCCTCCTGCTGTGGGACACCGTCACGCTGGACACAGTGCTGAGCCGCGTCCGTGAGTGCACCGCGCGCTTGCCGTCGGGCGCCTGGGTGATCGCCGCGGGGCACGACCAGGGGCGACTCGCCGAGCGCCGCCACCCCTCCCTCGCCGAGCTCGACGCCGCCGCGCCCGATCACCCGGTGCTGATCTACCGCGCCTGCTCGCACATCGCCCTCGCGAACAGCCGCGCCCTGGCGCTCGCGGGGGTCACCGACGACACACCCGACCCATCCGGAGGGCGGCTGGAGCGGCGCGCGGGCAAGCTCACCGGCGTGCTTGAGGAGTCCGCCATCGGCCTGGTGAGCGCCGCCGCGCAGGCCGCCCCGATCGACTGGCAGACCGGCCTGCGCGACGCGGCCCGCGAGTACCACCGCCGCGGCATCACCTCCGTGGGCGAGGCCGCGCTCGGGCACGTCGCCGGTCTGCGTGACCTCGACGTCGTCCGCGAGGCCCTCGCCGGCGGTGAGCTCGGGCTGCGCATGTACGTGATGGCCTACGGCCCGGTGCTGGAGCGGCTTCTGGAGGACGCCGAGATGAGCGCGGCGGGAGACCCGTTGCGCGAGGGGATGCATCGGCCGTCGGCCGTCGGCAGTCAGCCATCGAACCTCAGCCCTTGGTCCTCCGACGAGTGGCTGCGCTTCGGCTGCGCCAAGCTCTTCGTAGACGGGACGCTCGGCGGCGGCACCGCCTGGCTCACCGAGGACTACGGCGACGAGCCGGGCAACCGCGGCTACCCGGTGATGCCGGTGGAGGAGCTGCGCGAGCGTGTCGCGCGTGCACACCGCGCCGGCCTCCAGGTGGCCGTACATGCGATCGGCGACGCGGCGGTGGAGGCGGTGCTGGACGCGTACGACCAGGCGCTGACGGCCCGCCCGCGCCGAGATCACCGCCATCGAATCGAGCACGTCGAGGTGCTGCACCCCGGCCTGCCGGAGCGCTTCGCAGACCTGGGCGTCGTGGCGGCTGTACAGTCCTGCTTCACCTACTGGGAGGAGGGCGACGTGACGCGGCTCGGACCGGGGCTCGCGCCGTGGGGGCATGCCTGGGGCGCCCTACGCCGCGCGGGGGTGGTGGTGGCGAACGGGTCGGACAACCCGGTGCTGCCGGACTTCGCGCCGCTACAAGGGATCTACGCCGCGGTTGCACGCCGCAGCCACGCGGGGCTGTCGCTCGCCCCGCACCAGGCGATCAGCGTGGAGGACGCCATCTGGAGCTTCACGGCCGGCGGGGCCTACGCCGCATTCGAGGAGCGCGAGAAGGGGGCGCTTGCGCCCGGCATGTTCGCCGACCTGGCCGTGATCTCGGGCGACCTCCTCGACCCCGATGTCGAGCGGCTGCGCGAGCTCCAGGTTGACATGACACTGGTGGGCGGGCGCGTGGTGTATGAGAGAGGCTGATTCAGCCCCTCATCGCCTCGGCCTCATACGACCAGTGGTTCATAGCCATCGCCGCTACCCACAACCCGCCACTTCTCGCCCGCGCTGCGGTAGTGCTGCTCTTGCTCGGCCGAGCGCACCAGGGCGTAGATGTCATCACGCCGGTGCGGGTCATCGAAGCAGGCCGCGAGGCTCTCCAGCGGAAGCCGCACATCGCCGCGCAAGCTCAGGCTGTACTCCCAGTGCCCGTGCGCCCAGGCGCGCTCCAGCACCCCCCCCTCGGCCAGCGCCACGAGCGCCTCCTCGAGCGCCCAGGGGTTGCCGGGTAGCCGCTGCCCCAGCCCCTGCACACCGGCCCGCAGCTGTGGGTGCCGGCAGAAGACCAGCAGCACGCGCAGCTTCAGGTTCGAGTCAATCAAGCCCGGGGCTATCAGTTTCGTGCAGGTCGTCTCCATATCTCACTCCATTGTGAGCGGCAGGCGATCTTGGACGTGCCTCTCCGCCGTGTTAAGGGCGCCAGGCGTGTGGCCCGGCTTTAGTCGAGAATAGTAACACACGATCTAGGACACTGTCTCTAGGTATTTTAACCGACGGTTGCTCTGCTGCAACCACGGTCCGCCGCCGCACCACACCTATGCTCTCAAGCTCAGTATCGCCTATCGGCGCGCGTTTGGCTAGTGACAAATATCACATCTTTCAATGGTGTGTTTCTTTATCAATGGTTGACGTCTCTTTACCCCCCTGGCCGTGCTGTGCGCCTATACTTCCTGTCAGACAGCGAGATGTAAGCGCACAAGATCCGGTTACGGAGGGTCCCATGGACCGAACCTGGGGAACGATCGAAGGCAACGAGGCGGCGGCCAGCGTGGCCTACCGGCTCAGCGAAGTGATCGCCATCTACCCGATCACACCATCAACAGGCATGGGCGAGCTCTCAGACGCGTGGTCTGCACAGTCGCGCGCCAACCTGTGGGGCACCCCGCCGCTGGTCGTCGAGATGCAGTCCGAGGGCGGCGCTGCCGGCGCAGTCCACGGCGCGCTCCAGGCCGGCTCCCTCTGCACCACCTTCACCGCATCGCAGGGCCTCCTGCTGATGATCCCGAACATGTACAAGATCGCCGGCGAGCTCACGCCTACGGTCTTCCACATCGCGGCCCGCGCCATCGCCGCCCAGGGCCTCTCGATCTTCGGCGACCACCAGGACGTCATGGCCGTCCGCCAGACCGGCTGGGCCATGCTCGCCTCCTGCGGCGTCCAGGAGGCCCACGACCTCGCGCTCGTCGCCCACGCCGCCACGCTCCGCGCGCGCGTGCCGTTCATCCACTTCTTCGACGGCTTCCGCACCTCCTCCGAGATCAACAAGATCCAGCAGCTCTCGGACGACGACCTGCGCGCGATGATCGACGAGGAGCTGGTGCGCGCCCACCGCGCCCGCGCCCTCTCCCCCGACCACCCGGTGGTCCGCGGCACCGCTCAGAATCCGGATGTCTACTTCCAGGCCCGCGAGACGGTCAACCCGCTCTACGCAGCCTGCCCGGCCATCGTCCAGGAGACGATGGACCGCCTCGCCGCCCTCACCGGCCGCCAGTACCGCCTGTTCGACTACAGCGGCGCGCCGGATGCAGAGCGCGTGGTGGTGGTGATGGGCTCGGCCGCCGAGACCGCCCAGGAGACCGCCAAGGCGCTGATCGCCCGCGGCGAGAAGGTCGGCGTGCTCACTGTACGCCTCTTCCGGCCCTTCTCGGTGCGGCACTTCGTGGACGCGCTGCCCGCCACGGTCAAGAGGGTGGCCGTGCTCGACCGCACCAAGGAGCCGGGCAGCGCCGGCGAGCCGCTGTACCAGGATGTAGTGACGGCGCTGGCCGAAGACGGCCGCGGCGGCGTGAGGGTCGTCGGCGGCCGCTACGGCCTGGCCTCGAAGGAGTTCACGCCGGCTATGGCGAAGGCGGTCTTCGACGAGCTGACGAAGGATTCTCCCAAGAACCACTTCACCGTCGGCATCAACGACGACGTCAGCCACACCAGCCTGGCGTACGACCCGTCCTTCTCGATCGAGCCGGACGACGTGGTGCGCTGCGTCTTCTACGGCCTCGGCTCAGACGGCACCGTGGGCGCCAACAAGAACTCGATCAAGATCATCGGCGAGGAGACCCCCAACGACGCCCAGGGCTACTTCGTCTACGACTCGAAGAAGTCCGGCTCGATCACTACCTCGCACCTGCGCTTCGGCCCGCGCCCCATCCGCGCCCCGTACCTGATCGAGCGCGCGCAGTTCGTGGCCTGCCACCAGTTCTCGTTCCTCGAGCGCTTCGACGTGCTCCAGCAGGCCCAGCAGGGCGCCACCTTCCTGCTCAACAGCCCCTTCGGCCCCGACGAGGTCTGGGAGCAGCTGCCGGTCGAGGTGCAGCAGGAGATCCTGGAGAAGCAGCTGCGGCTGTTCATAATCGACGGCGACAGGGTAGCGCAGGAGAGCGGCATGGGCCGCCGCGTGAACACCGTGATGCAGACCTGCTTCTTCGCTATCTCCGGCGTGCTCCCGCGCGAGCAGGCGATCGAGGCGATCAAGTACAGCATCAAGAAGACCTACGGCAAGCGCGGCGAGGCGGTGGTACAGCAGAACTACCGCGCCGTCGACATGACCCTCGAGCGCCTCTACGAGGTCAACCTCGCGGGCAAGGCCTTCCCGAAGGCCGGCGAGCCGGTGGTCGTAGGCCTGGACACGGTAGGGGCTGATCAAGCGCCCGGTACCAACGGCAGCTCGACACTCCGCTCTGCTCCACCGCTTCCCACCATCATGCTGGAGAGCGGTATCCGCCGCCGCCCGCCCGTGCCCGAGAATGCACCACCCTTCGTCAAGGAGGTGCTGGCCACTATGATCGCCGGCAAGGGCGACACGCTCCCGGTGAGCAAGCTCCCCGCCGACGGCACCTACCCCACCGGCACCACCCAGTGGGAGAAGCGCAACATCGCGCTCGAGATCCCGGTCTGGGAGCCGGACCTCTGCATCCAGTGCGGCAAGTGCGCCTACGTCTGCCCGCACGCCGTCATCCGCACCAAGGTCTACCAGCCCGAGGCGCTCGCGGGCGCTCCCGAGAGCTTCCTCAGCTCCGACGCGCGCTTCAAGGAGTTCCCCGGCGCCAAGTACACCCTGGCCGTCTCCCCCGAGGACTGCACCGGCTGCACCCTGTGCGTCGAGATCTGCCCGGCCAAGGACAAGCGCCAGGTGGGCCGCAAGGCGATCAACATGGCGCCGCAGCCGCCCATCCGCGAGCGCGAGACCGCCAACTGGGAGTTCTTCCAGCAGCTGCCGAACGTCGACCGCACCGAGATCAGCCTCGGCAGCATCAAGAACTCGCAGCTGATCATGCCGCTGTTCGAGTTCTCCGGCGCCTGCTCGGGCTGCGGCGAGACCCCCTACATCAAGCTGGTCACGCAGCTGTTCGGCGACCGCACGCTGATCGCCAACGCCACCGGCTGCTCCTCGATCTACGGCGGCAACCTGCCCACCACGCCCTACACGGTGGACGCCAACGGGCGCGGTCCGGCCTGGTCCAACTCGCTCTTCGAGGACAACGCGGAGTTCGGCATGGGCATGCGGATGGCCCTGGACCACCAGGGCGAGTACGCCCGCGAGCTGCTGCCGCTCTTCACGCCGGTCCTCGGCCAGGAGCTGGTGGACGCGATCCTCAGCGCGGACCAGAGCACCGACCAGGGCATCGCCGCCCAGCGCGAGCGCGTCGCGATCCTCAAGCAGCGGCTCCACACCCTGGACCGCAGCGCCTACCCGCAGGTGGCCGAGCGCGAGAAGGACCTGCTGGCGGTGGCCGACGCCCTGGTGAAGAAGAGCGTCTGGATCGTCGGCGGCGACGGCTGGGCCTACGATATCGGCTACGGCGGCCTCGACCACGTCCTGGCCTCCGGCCGCAACGTCAACGTCCTGGTGCTCGACACCGAGGTCTACTCCAACACCGGCGGGCAGGCCTCCAAGTCCACCCCGCGCGGGGCGGTCGCCAAGTTCGCCGCCAAGGGCAAGTCCGCGCCCAAGAAGGACCTGGGCCTGATCGCGATGGCCTACAGCACGATCTACGTGGCGCGCGTGGCTATGGGCGCCGACGACGTCCAGACGCTGCGGGCCTTTATGGAGGCCGAGGCCTATGACGGGCCGTCGCTGATCATCGCCTACTCGCACTGCATCGCGCACGGTATCGATATGAAGCGCGGCCTGGACCAGCAGAAGCTGGCGGTGCAGTCCGGCCACTGGCCGCTCTACCGCTACAACCCGGACCTGATCGAGCAAGGCAAGAACCCGCTGTCGATCGACTGCAAGGCCCCGAGCGTGCCGCTGGACCAGTACGTCTACAACGAGACGCGCTACCGCATGCTGCGCCAGAGCGACGCGGAGCGCGCCGGCGAGTTGCTCACCCAAGCGCAGCTGGAGGCCCGCGCCCGCTGGGAGCGCTACCAACAGCTTCAGGCGATGATGGCGCCCCGGGAGAATAATTAGTCCTGCAAGTCCTGACAGGCCTGCGAGCAGATCCTGGTTGCGCGCCAAGATCTGCTCACAGGCCTGTCAGGTCTCGCCGTTCCCCGCGACCTCCACCTACCCTCGCCCCACCACGCGCCCCGGCGTCGCCCCGGTGTGCGCGCCGCCCGACAGCGCCCGCACACCGTTCACCCATACGTCGTGCACGCCCACCGAGAGCTGGTGCGAGTCGGCGAACGTCGCCCGATCGCCCACCGTCTGCGGGTCGAACACCACCACGTCGGCGTACGCCCCTGCCCGCAGTGTCCCCCGGTCGCGCAGCCCGATCCGGCTCGCCACCGCCGAGGTCATCTTCCGCACCGCCTCCTCCAGCGACAGCACCGCTTCCTCGCGCACGAAGCGCCCCAGCACCCGCGTGAAGGTGCCGTAGGCCCGCGGGTGGACGGGGCCGTGCTCCCGCGCCCAGGCCGGGTCGAAGCCGCCTGCGTCGCTGGCGACCTTGATCCACGGCAGGCGCAGCTGCATCCGCACGTTGTCCTCGCTCATCGTGAAGTAGATCGTGCTGACGCGCTGGCGCTCGGCCAGCAGCAGGTCCAGCACCGCGTCCGGCCACTCCTGCCCGCGCATCGCCGCGATCTCGGAGAGCCGCCGCCCAACGTACGGCCGGTGCTCGGGCAGCTCGAACCCCACTGGCATCACCGCCCCGGGCCCGTTCGCCGACACCATTGCCTCCCAGTCGCCCGAGGGGTGCAGCAGCTCGTGGCGCAGCTGCGCCCGCATCTGGGGATCGGCCAGATTCTCGTACAGCCTGCCGTCTGCATCGGCCCACGGTGGCAGCACCGAGGTCAGCCCGGTGCCCGAGGCCGCGTACGGGTACATGTCGGCCGTCACGTCCAGGCCGCTCGCGCGCGCCGCCTCGATCATGCGGATCACCTCGGGCATCTTGTGCCAGTTGTCCCGCCCCGACGCCTTCAGGTGGTAGATCTCAACCGGCAGCCCGGCGATCCGCCCGATGTCGATCGCCTCGGTCACGCCCTCCAGCAGGTGCTCGCCCTCCGAGCGGATGTGCGTTATGTACACCCCGCCGTAGCGCGCCACCACCTTACACACCTCCACCAGCTCGTCGGTCTGGGCGAAGGCGTCCGGCGGGTAGATCAGCGCGTAAGAGACGCCGAACGCGCCGTCCTCCATGGCCTCGGCCATCACCCGCCGCATCACGTCGAGCTCGGCGGCGTCTGCAACGCCCATCCGCATGCCACATGCGTAGCGCCGCAGGGTGCCGCCGCCCAGGAACGAGCCGATGTTCGGCGTGACGCCGTTCGCCGCGCTGGCCTCGAGCCAGTCGCGGAAGCGCCGCCAGCCGCGCGCCCGCTCGCGCCACGGGCCTACCTCGTGCGTGAACAGCGCGCCGTCCAGGGGATCGGCGATCTGACCGCCGAATGGCGCGGGCGTCCAGGCCTCGCCCATGATCTCGGTGGTGACGCCCTGCGTGATCTTCGAGAGGCTGCGGCCGTCGATCATGAGCGGCATGATCGAGTGGCTCTGGATATCGATGAAGCCGGGGCTCACTACCATACCCGCGGCGTCCACCACCTCGCGCGCCTGCTCCGCCGGGATCTGCCCGGTGGGCTCCACGGCGGCCACCCGGTCCCCGGCGATCGCCACGTCGCCGTAGAACCACGGGTTGCCGCTGCCATCTACCACCCGCCCGCCGCGAATCAGTGTATCGAACGCCATAGGGGCCTCCTGAGCGTCTGTGCGTGAGAACGATGCGACATCCGATTATACGGTGTCCGCTCGGCTCCCCGCGCTCCCCAGCGCCTGGTGGCCCATCATCAGGCGAGCCACCGCCCCAAGCAGCTCCTCTACCGTGAGCGGAAGCGTTCTCAAGACACACTCCACGTATGCACAAAAGTGGGCAGGAGGGTATTCCCCCTGCCCGCACGGATCGATCTACCGGCTTACCCTCACTTGGAGGACGTGCCGGCCGCCATCAAGAAAGAAGCGAGCGCCCCGAGAGACAGTGCGATCTTCCAGTAGGTGCGCGTGATGTTCCACTTCATCGGAGACCCCTTTCTTCACTGACTGATATATTGCCCCACAAACAAGCACGCTCCCTGCTCGCCCTTGTGCGAGAATGCACAATGAATCGTTGCCGGACCGCAACGGCAGGAAGTGCGATCTCACTTGAAGGATTCCGTGCTCTGCGGCATACTGAGCGCATGAACCGCCGCCGACCGTCTGGTAAGGGCACAGAACGATGATCGACCTCAGCACGACCTACCTGGGCATGCGTCTCAGCAGCCCACTGGTGGCCTCGGCCTCGCCGCTTTCAAAAAGCGTCGATATGGTCCGCAGGATGGAAGACGCCGGCGCAGGCGCCGTGGTGCTCTTCTCGCTGTTCGAGGAGCAGATCGCGCACGAGAGCCGCGAGCTCGACTTCTTCCTCGAGCACGGCGCGCACGGGTACGCCGAGTCACCCACCTACTTCCCCGACCTGGGCAGCTACAACGTCGGCCCAGAGGAGTACCTGGAGCACATCCACCGCCTCAAGGAGGCCGTCCACATCCCGGTGATCGCCAGCCTCAACGGCGTGTCGCCCGGCGGCTGGGTCGAGTACGCCCACAAGATGGAGCAGGCCGGCGCCGACGCGCTCGAACTCAACATCTACTACCTGCCCACCGACATGGACCTGAGCGGCGGCGAGGTCGAGGAGGCCTACGTCGAGCTGGTGCGCGCCATCCGCGGCCGCGTCAGTCTCCCGATCGCTGTCAAGCTCGGCCCGTTCTTCAGCTCTATCCCGAACATGTGCCGCCGCCTGGTGGACGCCGGCGCCGATGGCCTGGTGCTCTTCAACCGCTTCTACCAGCCAGACCTGGACCTCGAGACGCTCGAGGTGGTGCCGAACCTCAAGCTCAGTACCTCCGACGAGCTGCGCCTCCCGCTGCGCTGGATCGCGATCATGTACGGCCGCCTGCGCTGCGACTTCGCCCTCACGAGCGGCGTCCACACCGCCGAAGACGCCCTCAAGGCGCAGATGGCCGGGGCCAGCGTCGCCATGCTCACCTCCGAGCTCCTCGCCCGCGGCGTCGGTCGCATCGGGCACATCCTGGCCGACATGCGCGCCTGGATGGAGGAGCGCGAGTACGAGTCGGTCGACCAGATGCGCGGCAGCATGAGCCAGCACGCCGTCGCGGACCCAGCAGCCTTCGAGCGCGCCAACTACATGCGCGCGCTCCAGTCATTCTCCTGAGAAAGAAGGACCACCATGCGTGATCTGATCATAATCGGCGGCGGCGCGGCGGCACAGTCGGCAGCCATCTACGCGCTCGGCAAGCAGCTCGACTTCCTGTTGATCTATGAGAGCCTGGGCGGCAAGGCCGGCTGGCGCCAGAACCTCGTCGGCCAGACCAAGGTCGAGTACCTCGCCGGCGAGGAGGCCGTGCGCCTGTTCGAACGGCGCATCACCCACGTCCAGGGCATCACCGTGCGCGACCACGTGACCAGCATAACCAAGGAGGCCGGCATCTTCCGCGTGGAGACGAAGCACCACGGTGTGCACGAGGCGGCCGCGGTGATCGTGGCCACCGGCGCGCAGCCCAGGGGGCTCGACGTCCCCGGCGCCCGCGAGCTGCTCGGCCAGGGGCTCGGCTACTCGGTCACCACCCACTCGCACCTGCTGTCCGGCAAGAGGGCGGCGGTGATCGGCACCTCGGTGCGCGCCCTGCGCGGCGTGGCCGAGCTCGCCCGCAGCGCTGAGAAGGTTTACCTGATCATCCCCGACACCACCGGCATGTCGGCGCCGATGGTCCGCTCCATGAGCAACCGTCCCAACATCGAGGTGCTGGCGAACACCCGCATCGTCGAGATCGTCGGCCCGATGAACGTCGAGGAGATCATCATCAGCCACGACGGCCGCGAGCAGCGCCTGGCGGTGGACGCGGCCTTTGTGGACCTGGGGCTCAAGCCGAACAGCGAGATGGTCAGGGGGATCGCCCAGACCGACCAGGACGGCTTCATCTGGGTGGACGAGCGCAACGCCACCACGCTCCCGGGGCTCTTCGCCGCGGGCGACGTGACCACAGCCTTTGGCGAGCAGGTCCTGATCGCGATCGGCGAAGGCGCCCGCGCGGCCCTCGGCGCCTACGACTACATCCTGAGCCGTGGACCGACCGGCGAGGGCGAGGGGGCGGACTAGCGGAAGGCTGAAAACGGGCGCAGCGACGCGAGGCCTCGCAGCGGGTAGGACCGCGGAGCATGCATCGCTGCATCATTGCCCGCGCTGCGCCCCTTCGTTGCCGCCCAGATCACGTATGGGCGCGAGAACCGCGCTCCTCACCACCCCCAGCCGCATTCCGCCCGCCCGGCACCCTCGCCGGGCGGGCGGTGCACGTGTCGGCGCACCGCCCCTGTTCGGCCACCGGCTCTGTTCGGGCGCAGCAGCCTCACGGTATCTCTCGGTTGACAAGACCCCGGTTGCCGCTGCGCCCCTGCGCCCCGCTGCCTTCCCCCTTTCAGCCTCTCTCCGCTCCGCCAAAAGTCCCTGGAGACCCCCGACCCGGCGTGCTACGATCCTCCCGTAACCCAGCAGGAGGCCCCCTTATGTTCAGCCCACGCTGGTCCAAAGTCTTCGCCGATGTCTGGAGCAACAAGACCCGCACTGCCCTCGTAGTGCTCTCGATCGCCGTCGGCGTCTTCGCCGTCGGCATGGTCGCCGGGACCAACGCCATCCTCGCCCGCGAGGTCGTTGCTGCCTATATGGCCGTCAACCCCGCCGACGCCTCACTCTACCCCGACTCCTTCGATGACGACCTCATCCACGTCGTCCGCGACATCCCGGGCGTCAAGGAGGCCGCCGGCTCACGCGCCATCAGCGTCCGTCTCAAGACTGGCCCGGACCAGTGGCGTGACATGACGATCTTCGCCGTGCCGGACTTCGCCGACGTCCGCATCAACCAGTTCCGCCCCTACGCCGGCACCTACCCCCCGCGCGACCGCGAGGTGCTCTTCGAGCGCTCCTCGCTCCCGCTCGCAGGGGGTGCCCAGATCGGCAGCACTGTCACCGTCGAGCTCCCCGACGGCAAAATCCGCGAGCTGAAGGTCGCCGGCACGGTCTACACGCCCAACCTACCCCCTGCCGCGCTCTTCAACAACACCTACACCTTCGTCACGTTCGAGACCCTCGAGTGGCTTGGCGCGAGCCGCGACTACAACGAGCTCAGCATCACCGTGGACGGCGACCGCATGGACAAGGCACACATCGCCGAGGTCGCCAAGCGCGTGCGCGACAAAGTCGAGGCTGGCGGGCGCACGGTCTACTTCACCTACATCCCCGAGCCCGCTACCCACCCGGCTGACTCGGCCATCCGCCCGCTGCTCACACTCCTCGGCGCACTCGGCGTCCTGTCGCTGTTCGCCTCCGGCTTCCTGGTGGTCAACACCATCGCCGCGCTCCTCACGCAGCAGCTCCGCCAGATCGGCATCATGAAGTCGATCGGCGCCCGCAGCGGCGACATCTTCGCCATGTACCTCGCCACCGTGCTGCTCTACGGCCTGCTCGCGCTGCTCGTCGGTTCTGCGCTGGCCTACGCCGGCGCCGCGGGCCTCGCCTCCTACCTCGGCGGCCTGATGAACACCGAGCTCACCAGCACCGCCCTCCCCACCAGCATCTGGCTGCTGATGGCCGCCATCGCCCTGCTCGTGCCGCTCCTCGCCTCCATCCAACCCGTGCTGGCCGGGGTCAGCGTCACCGTGCGCGAGGCCGTCAGCGGCTACGGGCTTGGCAAAGGCCGCTTCGGCAAGGGCCGCATCGACCACCTCCTCGAGCGCATCCGCGGCCTCTCGCGCCCGCTCATGCTCTCGCTCCGCAACACCTTCCGCCGCAAGGGCCGCCTCGTGCTGACCCTCACCACCCTGACCCTCTCGGGCGTGATCTTCATCGCCGTCTTCGGCGTGCGCGCCTCGCTCCTCCTCACACTCGACGACGCGATCAAGTACTTCAACTACGACGTCCAGTTCAGCTTCAACCGCCCCTACCGCGTCGAGCAGATCGAACGCGTCGCCCTGTCCGTCCCAGGCGTCACCGCCGCCGAGACGTGGGGCTTCTCCAGCGTCCGCCGCCTCCGCGCCGACGACACCGAGAGCGACTCGTACACGATGATTGCGCCCCCCGCCGACGCCCAGATGATCGCCCCCACCATCGTCGAGGGCCGCTGGCTCACGCCCGGCGACGAGAGCGCAATCGTGGTCAACACCTCCGTCACCCGCAAGGAGCCCGATCTCAAGGTAGGCGATGTGCTCACGCTCACGATCGACGGCCGCGAGAGCGACTGGACGGTGGTCGGCGTGGTGCGCGGCATCGGCGACCAGCCGCTCGTCTACGCCAACTACCCGTTCTACTCGCGCGTCACCCGCCTCGCGGGCCGCGCCGGCTTCGGCATCGTCCAGGTCTTCCCGAGTGACCCCGAGACCCAGGCGCGGGTGGCAGCGCAGCTAGAGGAGCGCTTCGAGAGCCTCGGCATGCAGGTGACACAGACCCAGACGATCGCCAGCATCCGGCAGCAGAATGAGGTTCAGTTCAACATCATCGTCGCCTTCCTCCTCGTCATGGCGCTGCTCCTCGCACTTGTCGGCGGCCTCGGGCTCATGGGCACGATGAGCATCAACGTCATCGAGCGCACCCGCGAGATCGGCGTGCTCCGCGCCATCGGCGCGTCCGACGGCCAGGTGCTGCGGATCGTCGTCGTCGAGGGAGTGCTGATCGGCGCGCTCAGCTGGGCGCTCGCCGCCCTGCTCTCGCTGCCGGTCAGCAAGCTCCTGTCGGACGCGGTCGGGTACGCGTTCTTCCAGATGCCGCTCACCTTCGCCTTCTCGCCGGCCGGCGCGCTGATCTGGCTCGCTCTTGTCACGGCCATCGCCGCGCTCGCCAGCGTCCTCCCGGCCCGCGGCGCCACCCGTATCACTGTCCGCGAGGTCCTCGCCTACGAGTAGCGCCATCTGTGCATCCGTGCGGGCGCCCCCGACCCTGTTGGAGTGCAGCAGACTCACGGTACCTTTCGATTGACAAGATCCCGGCTGCTGCGCCCCTCGTGCCCCGTCGCCTCTGACCTTTCCCTTGGCACTATTCCTGCATTAGTCTCGGTCAGGCCAATGTGCAAACCGATCGAACGACCGAGGCAGGAGCGCCTCGGGCTGACTATGGAGGTCAGAATGAAGACTATTGCAGGACTCTTCGATCGCCGCGACGATGCCGAGCGCGCGGTCTCCGCGCTAGTTGACACGGGCATCGAGCACGATGCGATCAGCGTCATCACCCAGGACGCGGTCTCCGACAGTGAGCGCGAGGTGGGCGGCAGCGAGGCGGGCGCGGGCGCCGGCGCGGGCGCGGTTGCCGGCGCCACGGCCGGCGGCCTCCTCGGCCTGCTTGTGGGCCTGGGCGCTCTCGCCATCCCCGGCATCGGCCCGGTCATCGCCGCCGGCCCCCTGGCCGCCGCGATTGGCTCTGCCGCAGCCGGCACCCTCGTTGGGGCCGCGGGCGGCGCGGTGGCAGGCGGGCTGATCGGAGCCCTCGTGGGCGCGGGCATCCCCTCAGATGAGGCCGAGCTCTACGCCGAGGGCGTCCGCCGCGGTGGCACCCTCGTGACCGTCAACGCCCCCGACTCGATGGTCGAGAGCGCCGCTCGCATTATGCAGAGCTGCAACGCCGTGGACGTGGACGAGCGCAGCCTCCAGTGGCGCCAGAGCGGCTGGACCGGCTTCGACCGCGACGTAGCTGCGGGCCCCTCCGACGCCCCGCGCTACACCGAGACCCACGAGACGATCAGCAGCCACCACCCCAGCGGCGACATGCACTCGACGGTCGCTGACCGCGAGCTGAGCCCTGACTCGCCTGGCGGTAAGTGGGAGGAGAGCAGCAAGGCCGGCACAGCCGGCGGCACAGTGGCCGGTGCAGTCACCGGCGCAGTGATCGGCTCAGCGGGCGGCCCCGTCGGCACAGTGATCGGCGGCGTGGCTGGCGCGGTCACCGGTGCTGGCGTGGGCGCCGCAGGCGATGCGGCCGGCGAGGCCGCCGAGGATATGGCCGATAACCGCACCGCCGGCACGCTCGACACCACCGGCGGCACCTGGGTGGAGGACCGCGACCGCCGCACCTCTGACATGACTGCCAGTGGCGTGACCGGCACCGAGGGCGAGGGCCGCTACGAGGCCGACATGCGCCCCGCCGGCCAGGAGAACGCCTGGCGCGACAGCGGCAACACGACCTACGACGCGGGCCGCTCCCCGGCTGACCAGGCCCGCGAGTCGGGCCGGCGCACAGCTGAGGGCATGCGCGAGGCTTCCCACGACACGGGCCGCGCAGCCGACCACGCAATGGGCAACCTGGACGAGAAGTACGACGAGAGCAGCAAGGTCGGTACGGCCGGCGGCGCGCTCGCCGGCGCTGCTACCGGCGCGGCGGCTGGCCTGGCTGGTGGCCCCGTCGGCGCGGTCGTGGGCGGAGCGGCCGGCGCCGCGGTGGGCGCGGGCCTCGGCGCCGCGGGTGACGCGGCCGGCGAAGGCATCGAAGACGAGCTCCAGGGCGAGCACCGCGGTCGCGCCTCGACGGGCCGCGCCTCGACAGACCATTCTAGCTCGACCTATGACCCGACCTCGCACTCCTTCCGCGGCGATGCAACCCGCGACGTGGCCGAGCAGGCCGCCGATACAATGCGCGACACCGGCGACCGCACGCGTGATATGGCCCACGATACGGGCCGCGCGGCTGACCACGCGATGGGCGACCTGGACGAGAAGTACGACGAGAGCAGCAAGGTCGGCACGGCCGGCGGCGCGCTCGCCGGCGCTGCTACCGGCGCGGCGGCTGGCCTGGCTGGCGGCCCCGTCGGCGCGGTCGTGGGCGGAGCGGCCGGCGCCGCGGTGGGCGCGGGCCTCGGCGCCGCGGGTGATGCGGCCGGCGAAGGCATCGAAGACGAGCTCCAGGGCGAGCACCGCGGTCGCGCCGTCGGCATGACGGACGTCGGCGCGCATCAACCCTACGACGCATATGACAATGACTTCCGCACCCACTACCAGAACTACGGCGCCAACAGCGGCTATGCATACGACCAGTACAACACGGTCTACCGCTACGGGCACAGCCTCGCCACCGACCAAATCTACCGCGGCAAGACCTGGTCGGAGATCGAGTCCGACGCCCGTCGCCGCTGGGAGGCGACCAACCCCAACACCTGGGACCGCTTCAAGGACTCGGTGCGCTATGCCTGGGAGAAGGTGAGCGGCCGCCGCTAGCGCTAGCGTACACCATCGCACCCAAATACCGACGACCGGTGACCAGCCTATGGTCACCGGTCGTTGGTTTGCATCCCCCCGCGAGGTGCAACGCAACCCAAACTTGTACAGTCCATAACAAAGAAACCTGCTTCACGCCGCCCCACACACCTTCCCGCCCTGCCCACGGTGCTATAATACGCGCAGATTGTGATCAGTTGAGGCGCGAGCGGGAATGCCTGCTCCGCAGCCGCCAGCGCCGGCGGCCACCAAGGATGCGTATGAGCGACCTTGCATCATTCTTCGGCCCCAACGCGGGTTATGTTCTCGAGCTGTATGACCGCTACTGCCAGGACCCGCAGTCGGTCGACGCGGAGACACGCGCGTTCTTCGAGCAGTGGCAGCCGTCTAACGATAGCCGCCTGGCATCGAGCGCCAACGGCACCCCACCTCCAGGTAACATCACGTCGCGTGCTGCCCTCAGCACTCAGCACTCAGCACTCCCCCCCGGCATCGATATCTCACAGGCGCACACCGCCACACCCTCGCCGCTCGACGTCACCCACACCGTCGCAGCCGCGCGCCTCATCCGCTACATCCGCGAGCTCGGCCACCTCGCCGCCCGCATCGACCCGCTCCGCAGCGAGCCGCCCGGCGACCCGGGCCTCGAGCTCGAGACCCACGACGTCACCGAGGCCGACCTTGCGCTCCTCCCGGCCGACATCGTGCGCGGCCCGCTGGTCGAGGGCTCCGCTAACGCTCTCGAGGCCGTTGCCAAGCTGCGCGCCGCCTACTCCGGCCCAATCGGCTACGAGACCGACCACATCCAGAGCTACGAGGAGCGCACCTGGCTGCGCGACACGATCGAGAGCGGCCAGTTCTTCTACGGCCTCGACGACCCCGAGCGCCGCCGCGACCTGCTCGAGCGCCTCACCGAGGTCGAGACCTTCGAGCGCTTCCTGCACCAGACCTTCGTCGGCCAGAAGCGCTTCTCCCTCGAGGGCAACGACATGCTCGTGCCCATGCTCGACTCGATCATCCGCAACGCGGCCGCCGGCGGCGTCCAGGAAGTCGTCATCGGCATGGCCCACCGCGGCCGCCTCAACGTCCTGGCCCACATCCTCGGCAAGCCCTACGCGCAGATCCTGAGCGAGTTCATCAACGCCTCGCGCGGCATCCAGTCCGACGCCGGCCGCGGCGCCCCCGGCTGGGTCGGCGACGTTAAGTATCACCTCGGCGCCCGCCGCGCCTATAAGGACAGCGGCATCGAAGGCATGCCGATCACCCTCGCGCCCAACCCCAGCCACCTCGAGTTCGTCAACCCGGTAGTCGAGGGGCGCGCTCGCGCAGCCCAGGAGCAGCGCGACCAGCGCGGCGCCCCGACGCGTGACAAGCACGCCTCGCTGCCAGTCCTCATCCACGGCGACGCGGCCTTCCCCGGCCAGGGCATTGTCGCCGAGACGCTCAACCTCTCCAACATCGGCGGCTACAGCACCGGCGGCACCATCCACATCATCACGAATAACCAGATCGGCTTCACCACCGAGCCGAGCGAGAGCCGCAGCACCCTCTACGCCTCGGACCTCGCCAAGGGCTTCGAAATCCCGATCGTCCACGTCAACGCCGACGACGTCGAGGCCTGCGTCGCCGCCGCCCGCCTGGCCTACGCCTACCGCGACCAGTTCGGCAAGGACTTCCTGATCGACCTGGTGGGCTACCGCCGCTGGGGTCACAACGAGGGCGACGAGCCGGCCTTCACCCAGCCGCGCATGTACACCTTCATCAGCCAGCACCCCACCGTCCGCGCCCTCTGGGCAGCCCGCCTTGAGCAGCAGGGCGACATCCCGGCCGGCGGCGGCGACGCCCTCGTCCGCAGCGTGACGGAGCGCCTTCAGCAGGCCCGCGCAGAGGCCGACACGCTCTCGCACACCGCTGAGCCGCCCGCACCAGCGCCGCCCGGACTCGCGCGCCGCACCGCCACCGCTGTCCCCGCCGAGCGTCTGCGCGAGCTCAACGAGGCGCTCATGCAGCGCCCCGAGGGCTTCGTCGTCAACCCGCGCCTGGAGCGCACGCTGGACCGCCGCCGCACCGCGCTCGACACCGAAGGCGGCATCGACTGGGGCCACGCCGAGGCGCTGGCCTTCGCATCGCTCCTCGCCGAGGGCGTCCCGATCCGCCTCAGCGGCCAGGATAGCGAGCGCGGCACCTTCAGCCACCGCCACGCCGTCCTGCGCGACGCGAACACCGGCGCGCGCCACTGCTCGCTCCAGGCACTGCCGCAGGCGAAGGCCTCGTTCGCCGTCTACAACAGCCCGCTCTCTGAGGCCGGCGTCCTCGGCTTCGAGTTCGGCTACTCGGCCCACGCGCCCAATGTGCTCGTGCTCTGGGAGGCGCAGTTCGGCGATTTCGCCAACGGCGCGCAGGTCATCATCGACCAGTTCATCGTCTCGTCCCGCAAGAAGTGGGGCCAGACGCCGAACCTCGTGATGCTCCTGCCCCACGGCTACGAGGGCCAGGGCCCCGAGCACTCGTCGGCGCGCCTCGAACGCTTCCTGCAGCTCGCCGCCGACGACAACATTCGCGTCGCGAACTGTACCACCGCCGCCCAGTACTTCCACCTGCTCCGCCGCCAGGCGCTCCTGCTGAGCGCCGACCCACGACCGCTGGTGATCATGACGCCCAAGAGCCTTCTGCGCCACCCGCGCGCTGGCTCCTCCCTCGCGGACCTCGCTGAGGGGCGCTTCCAGCGCGTCATCGACGACACCGGCGCCCGCGGGCGCGCCCACGAGGTCACGCGCATGGTGCTCTGCAGCGGCAAGGTCTACATCGACCTGCTCGCCGCCCCCGGCGCCGACGATGCGTCCGGCGTGGCCGTGGTCCGCGTCGAGGAGCTCTACTCCTTCCCCGCCGACGAGCTGCGCCAGGTGATCGCGGGCTACCCGAACCTGCGCGAGGTAGTCTGGCTCCAGGAGGAGCCCCAGAACATGGGCGCCTGGCACTACATGGAGCGCCGCCTGCGCGGGCTGCTCAGCCCCTCGCTTGAGCTCTCCTACGTCGGCCGCGCGGTGTCAGCCAGCCCCTCCGAGGGCTCGCTCGCGCTGCACAACCACGAGCAGGCACGCATTATCCAGGAGGCACTGCACGGCGCGCTCCAGCCCACGAGCGGCAGGTAGGCGCGCTCTTCCTTCGCACCAATCAAAGCGGGGCTGCGCGGCAGCCAAAGCGGGGTCGCAGCCCCCACGCGTCAGCACAGGGCTGCGCGGCAGCCAAAGCGGGGGATAGGGGGCGCAGCCCCCAAAAACCGCCCCCACATTGTTTCATCCGATAGAATCCCTACAGCAGCAGCTGCTTCAGCAGGAGCAACAGATGTCAACCGAGATCAAGGTGCCGACCCTCGGGGAGTCGATCGTCGAGGCGACGGTCGGCAAGTGGCTCAAGCGCGAGGGCGACACCGTCGCTGCCGGCGAGGCGCTGGTGGACCTCGAGACCGACAAGGTCAACGTCGAGGTGACCGCCGACCAGGCCGGCGTCCTCGAGCGCATCATCAAGAGCGAGGGCACTAACGTCACGATCGGCGAGACCCTCGGCACCATCGGCGCCGGTAACGGTGTGTCGGCCGCGCCAGCAGCACCCGCACCGGCCGCGTCGGCCGCGCCGGCAGCATCCGCGCCAGCCGCGTCGGCCGCGCCAGCAGGACCCGCGGCAGAGGCCCCGGCCACCCCAACGGCAACACCCCTCGCCCGGCGTGTTGCAGCGGCGCAGGGTGTGGACCTGAGCGGTGTGCCAGGCAGCGGCCCCGGCGGGCGCATCACCCGCGATGACGTCGTCGGCGCCGCTCGCCCCGCTGCGCAGGCGCAGCCTGCCCCCGCCCCCACGCCGGCGGCGCCGCCCTCGCCGCCTCAGCCGACGCCTCCGCCGTCGGTCGCCGGCCCTTCGTCAAGCAGGCTAGAGGAGCGCGTCCGCCTGTCGCGCCGCCGCCAGACGATCGCCGCCCGCCTCGTCGAGGCCCAGCAGACCGCCGCCATGCTCACCACCTTCAACGAGGTGGACATGACCAACATCATGGAGCTCCGCAAGCGCCGCCGCGACTCCTTCAAGGAGCGGCACGGCGTCGGCCTCGGCTTCATGTCCTTCTTCACCAAGGCCGTCGTCGGCGCGCTCAAGGCCTTCCCGCTGCTCAACGCCGAGATTCAGGGCGACGAGATCGTCCTCAAGCGCTACTACGACATCGGCGTAGCCGTCTCCACCGACGAGGGCCTCGTCGTCCCTGTGCTCCGCGACGCTGACCGTCTCTCGTTCGCCGGGATCGAGAAGGGCATCGAGTCGCTGGCCCGCAAGGCGCGCGAGGGCAAGCTCGCCATCGGCGACCTCCAGGGCGGCACCTTCACCATCACCAACGGCGGCATCTTCGGCTCGCTGATGTCTACCCCGATCCTCAACGCGCCGCAGGTCGGCATCCTCGGCATGCACGCCATTAAGGAGCGCCCGGTGGTCGTCGGCGGCCAGATCGTCGCCCGCCCGATGATGTACCTCGCCCTCTCCTACGACCACCGCATCATCGACGGCCGCGAGGCGGTGTCGTTCCTCGTCCGCATCAAGGAGCTCGTCGAGGACCCGGAGACACTGCTGCTCGAGGCATAAGACACTACCGTCAGGTGACGCAACAAAGAGACCGATCGAAGCGCACACGCTCCGATCGGTCTCCTCTCGTGTGTAGCCTTCCGCGGTCAGACCTCGAGCCGCGTCCCCAGCCGGCTCAGCACGGCCGCGCCCAGACCCGGAGCCGCCAGCAGCGCAAGCAGCGCCAGCGCTGTGAGTGGCGCCAGGGCTGCCGTCACCGCCAGCCCGAGGGCCAGGAGCGCGGCGACCACAGCAGTCGGCCAGTCGAGCTCAGCCGCGGGGGTCCGACGACCTTCGAGCCGCGCACCGACCGCCCGCGCCAGCGCGGTGAGCCCCACCAGCTGCGGCACAAGCGCGACAGCGAGCAGCAGCGCGGCGACCGGCAGCCCGATCAGCGTCAGGCCCATCGGTACCACCAGCAGCAGCAGGCCAGACAGCACCAGCGCCAGCGGTAGACCGACGAGCGTCGCGCGCAGCGGGCGCGTGGCGAGAGTCAGCCCGGTCGCGGCAGTCCGTCCCGGCCAGCGGACGAGCAGCAGCGCGCACGGTAGCAGCAGTCCGAGGCCCACCAGCGCGGCAAACGTTCCGCGCACCACCGCCCCACCGGCCACAGCCATCAGCTCCGCAGACATCACGCTCGACGACAGGCGAGCCACGGTCGTCAGATCAGTCGCCGGCCGCGTTGTGGCGCTTCCTATCACGCCCCAGCCACTGAGCGCCACCAGCAGCACCACCGCCGCCAGCGAGGAGGAGCGCAGGATCATGCTCGCCGCGTAGCGCCGCCGCTCCTGGATGCGCGCCACAGACGGCGGGGTGGCCGGCAGCCTTCTCGCCGCGCGCGCCACCAAGTCGTCCGGCGCATCGATAGGGCTCCTCGCCCCTGCATCGGTCAGCACGCGCCGCAGCGCCGCATCAACCAGCCCGTCATCGGTCACGCTCATAGGCTCCCCACCCAGCCGTATCCAGAAACCACCTATGAAGGCAGTGACAGCTCCGCCTCAGACGTCACCCCTTCGCCGCGCAGCGCCTCGGCGAGCTTGTGGCGCGCGCGGTGGAGCCGCGTCTTGATCGTGCTCTCCGGCAGACCCGTCGCCTGCGCGATCTCGTCGTAGGAGAGATCGTGCCAGTACCGCAGCACCGTGATCTGCCGGTAGTTGTCCGGCAGGCGCATCAGCGCGCGCTGCACGGCGTCGCGCTCCTCGGTGTCGATCGCGGAGCCCTCCGGGCCGCGCTCACCGCTCGGCAGCGTGAACGCCACATCGTCAAGCGTCAGCCAGGTCCACCGTTGGCGCCGCAGCCGGTCGATGCAGTAGTTCGAGGCGATCGACAGCAGCCAGGTCGAGAAGCGACGCGTGCGGTCGAAGCTCTCGAGCCGTCGGTAGGCCCGCAGGAAGACTTCCTGGCTTGCGTCCTCGGCGTCCTGCGCGTTCCCGAGCATCCGGTACGCCACATTGAAGACCGCGCCGGCGTACCGCTGCATCAGCTGCGCGTATGACTGCTGGTCGCCCCGTAGCGTCTGCTCGACCAGGCCGACCTCCTCGGCGTGCTGGTCCATTGCCTTCTTGCTCCATCTACGTCACAGGGTGGGGGGAGGTTTCAGGACGGTTGCGGACCCTTGCGGAACGAGGGCACATCGTATACCATGGCCCGTCTGACGACGGTGGCTGCCTCGTGAAACTCGGCGGCGCCGCGGACTCGATACATTGGGCGCCCGCGCCCAGGGAGATCACCACTGTGGCTAACTACGATCGCGAGCAGATCCGCGCCGCCCTGGCGCTCACGGATCCGGCGGTCAGTTCGTTTCTCGATCTTCAGACTGGCAAGGTCGTTCGGATGATCGAGGGCGACACCAGCGCGGAGAATGAGCAGATCAGCGCCGCCATCATGGAGAGCTACGGCGACCGCTACCGCTACATCCCTGGCGGGAACACCGCCGCCGCCGACACAGACGTGGCGTCCTGGCTGGAGAACGAGGGTCTATGAAGGGCTGAGTGCTGAGGGGACAGCACCCAGCACTCAAGACTCGGCGCACTCAGCCTCGCCAAGAGCGCCTTCGGCACTCAGCACTTATTTATCGTTCAGCGCCGCGACCCCCGGCAGCTCCTGGCCCTCGAGCAGCTCGAGCGACGCGCCGCCGCCGGTAGAGATGTGGCCCATCTTCTCGGCCAGCCCCGCCTGCTCCACCGCCGCCACGGAGTCGCCGCCGCCGATGATTGTCATCCCCTGCGACTCAGCCATGGCCTGCGCGACGGCGCGTGTCCCCGCCGCGAAGGGCTCCAGCTCGAAGACGCCCATCGGCCCGTTCCAGATCACGGTCTTCGCGCCGCGCACCACCTCAGCGTACTGCTTCACCGTCTCGGGACCGATGTCCAGCGCGCGCCAGCCGCCCTCCACGCCGTCCACCGGCACCACCTTGCGGCTCGCGTCGGCGCTGAAGGCGTCGGCCACAACCAGGTCCACCGGCAGCATCAGCCGCACTCCGCGCTCCTGCGCCAGGTCCAGCATCTTCTTCGCGGTTTCCACCGCGTCGGCCTCCACCAGTGAGTCGCCGAGCTGCTTGCCCTGAGCCAGCAGGAAGGTGTTCGCCATGCCACCGCCGATCAGCAGCGCGTCCACCTTGCCCAGCAGGTTCTCGATCACGCCGATCTTGTCTGAGATCTTGGCGCCGCCGATGATCGTCACGAAAGGCCGCTCGGGGCTCTCCAGCGCGCCAAGCAGCGCCTTCAGCTCAGCCTCCATAAGAAAGCCAGCCACGGCAGGCAGGAACCGGGCCACCCCCTCCGTCGAGGCGTGGGCGCGGTGGGCCGATCCGAACGCGTCGTTCACGTACACGTCGCCCAGCGCCGCGAGCTCGCGCGCCATGCCCTCGTCGTTGGCCTCCTCGCGGGCGTCGAAGCGCGTGTTCTCCAGCACCAGCACCTCGCCCGGCCTCAGGTCCCGCGAGGCGGCCTCGGCAGCATCGCCGGTGGTGACCTTGGCGCCCTTCACAGCCGCTGCCTCGGGCAGCAGCTCGGCAAGGCGCGCCACCGCCGGGGCCAGGCGCATGCCCTCCACCACCTTGTTCTTCGGTCGCCCTAGGTGCGACATCAGGATCACCGACGCGCCGTTCTCCAGCAGGTAGCGGATCGTCGGCAGCGCCGCGCGGATGCGGGTGTCGTCCGTGATCCGGCTCTCCTCCAGCGGAACGTTGAAGTCCACGCGCACGAGCGCGCGCTTGCCCTTCCAGTCGATGTCGCGGATAGTCTGCTTGGCCATTATGCTCCTCCTTCCGGAGTGTGATACGTGCGGGGTTTGGGCTATTGTAGCACAGCGCCTGCGGCGGGCTGCCGCTGTACGCGGCGGGCGCTCCGCCCCGCTCCCCGGGCAAGGGGGCACGCCCCCTTGCATCCCCCGCCGGGGCTCGGTCGCCCCTGGACCCAGCAGTTGGTACACTACCAGACCGACATCAGCCGGAACGACACTGAGCAAACATCAGAAGAGATTCTGGGCGCGGACTACTCACCAATTGCGTCACCGTGATGTCGGCATAGTAGTGCTCCCCTCGCCCCACACGCACGCTGCCTGTGCCAAGGCAGAGCACAAGAGGGTCGGGGAAACCTCCCCGGTGAAGACCGAGGATGCCTCGGACCACACCCCGAGAAGGCGCACCAGCCCCGCCTTTGGTACAATACCCCCAGCGACCAGCAGGCAAGACAGAGACAGAAGAGGAGCCCATGGCCCACAACCACGGCTTCGAGCTCCTGCGTGAGCAGGACATCCCCGAGCTCAACACCCGCGCCAAGATCTACCTCCACACCGCCACCGGCGCCGAGCTGCTCTCACTCGAGACTGGCGACGAGAACAAGGTCTTCGGCATCACCTTCCGCACCCCGCCCGAGGACTCCACCGGCGTCGCCCACATCCTCGAGCACTCGGTCCTCTGCGGCTCGCGCAAGTACCCGATCAAAGATCCCTTCGTGCAGCTCGCCAAGGGCTCGCTCAAGACCTACCTCAACGCCGTCACCTACCCCGACAAGACCGCCTACCCGGTCGCGTCCACCAACCTGCAGGACTTCTACAACCTCGTCGACGTCTACCTCGACGCGGTCCTTCACCCGCTCATCCCGCCAGACACCCTTATGCAGGAGGGCTGGCACTACGAGCGCACGTCTGCCGGCGAGCTCACCTTCAAGGGCGTGGTCTTCAACGAGATGAAGGGCGCCAACGCCTCGCCCGACCGCCAGATGTACCTCGCCACCCAGAACGCGCTCCTGCCCGACACCACCTACGCCGTGGACTCGGGCGGCAGCCCGGCCAGCATCCCGGACCTGACCTACGAGCAGTTCAAGGGCTTCCACGAGCGCTTCTACCACCCGTCCAACGCGCGAATCTTTTTCTACGGAGATGACCCGCCCGAGGAGCGGCTGCGCCGCCTCGGCGCGGCGCTCGCCGAGTTCCAGCGCCGCGAGGTGGACTCGTCCATCACGACCCAGCCCCCCTTCCCCGAGCCGCGCCGCGCCGCCCGCACCTACCCGGCCGGCGCCGACGCCAAGGCCATGGTCAGCGTCAGCTGGCTGCTCCCCGAGCAGCCCGACGCCGAGCTCGCCCTGGCGCTCGACGTCCTCGAGCACGCGCTCGTCGGCACCAGCGCCGCGCCGCTCCGCAAGGCGCTGATCGACTCCGGCCTCGGCGAGAACCTCACCGGCTCCGGCTTCGGCTCACTGCGCCAGGTCTACTTCACCGCCGGCCTCAAGGGGGTCCGGCCCGAGGACGCCGAGAAGGTCGAGGCGCTGATCGTCAGCACGCTCGAGCAGCTCGCGCGCGACGGCATCGACCCGCAGACCGTCGAGGCATCGCTCAACACCGCCGAGTTCCACCTGCGCGAGAACAACACCGGCTCCTACCCGCGCGGCCTCTCGCTCATGTTCCGTGCCCTCACCACCTGGCTCTACGAGGGCGACCCGCTCGAGCCGCTGGCCTTCGAGGCGCCCCTCGCCACCCTCAAGCGCCGCCTCCAGGAGGACCCGCGCTACTTCGCCGATCTCATCCGCCGCCTGGTGCTCGACAATCCGCACCGCTCTACCGTGGTGCTCACGCCCGACACCGAGCAGGGCGAGCGCGAGGCCGCCGCCGAGCAGGAGCGGCTCGCTCAGGCGCGCGCCGCCATGACCCCCGAGCAGCTCCAGGAGATCGACGCCGTCGCCGCGCGCCTCAAGGAGCGCCAGGAGGCGCAGGACTCCCCCGAGGCGCTCGCGGCGCTCCCGTCGCTCACGCTGCGCGACCTCAGCCCGCAAATCACCACCGTCCCGATCGAGGTCGGCGAGGCCTCCAGCGCCCGCGTGCTCCACCACGACCTCTTCACCAACGGGATCGTCTACCTGGACCTCGGCATGGACCTGCGCGCCCTGCCGCCCCAGCTGCTGCCCTACGTCTCCCTCTTCGGCCGCGCCCTGCTCGAGACCGGCACCGCCACCATGAGCCAGGTGCAGCTCAGCCAGCGCATCGGCCGCTCCACCGGCGGCATCTCCGCAACCTCGCTGACCACCGTGATACGCGGCACCAGCGACGCCGCGGGCCGGATGCTCCTGCGCGCCAAGGCCACCGTCGAGCGATCCAGCGAGCTGCTCGCCATTGTGGACGAGGTGCTCCGCACTGCCCGCCTCGATAACCGCGACCGCGTCCGCCAGATCGTGCTGGAGGAGAAAGCCTCGCGCGAGGCCGGGATCGTGCCCAGCGGCCACTCGATCGCCGCCTCCCGCCTGCGCGCGGGGCTCAACCAGGCCGACTGGGCCGGCGAGCAGATCAGCGGCTTCAGCTACCTCCAGTCCCTCCGCGGGCTCGCCGCGGCCATCGATGAGGACTGGCCCGCCGTCCAGAGCAGCCTGGAGCAGATCCGCACCGCGCTCCTCACCCGCCGCGCGCTCGTCGCCAACGTCACCGTGGATGCCGCCGGCTGGGCGCAGATCCGGCCCCAGCTCGAGGCATTCATCGCCGCCCTGCCAGACCCGGCGCCGGCCACATCCGCCTGGCACACCGCCGGCGGCGACGGTGAGGGGCTTACCATCCCCGCGCAGGTCAACTACGTGGCCAAGGGCGCCGACCTCTACCGCCTCGGCTACCGGCTCCACGGCTCGGCCCTGGTGGTGAGCCGCTACCTGCGCACTGCCTGGCTCTGGGAGCAGATCCGCGAGCAGGGCGGCGCCTACGGCGCGTTCAGCATCTTCGAGCCGCGCTCCGGCACCTTCACCTACGTCTCCTACCGCGACCCCAACCTGCTGCGCACGCTCGACGTCTACGACCAGACGCCGGACTACCTGCGCCGCCTCCAGCTCAGCGAGACCGAGCTGACACGCGCGATCATCGGCACCATCAGCGACCTCGACGCCTACCAGCTCCCCGACGCCAAGGGCTTCACGTCGATGCTGCGCCACCTCACCGGCGACGACGACGCCTACCGCCAGCGCATCCGCGACGAGGTGCTCGGCACCACCCTGGCGGACTTCCGGCGCTTCGCCGACACGCTCGACCTTGTGCGCGAGCACGGGCGGGTGGTGGTGCTTGGCGGCGAGGCGGCCATCAGCGCGGCCGCCACCGAGCGCCCCGGCCTGATCAAGGAGGTCACCAAGGCCCTGTAGGGACGAACCTGTATTCGCCTTCCTAGCTTCGGGCGCAGCTTCGACGCTGGCGCGAACGGGTGTGGTCCTATGGGCCACGCCCGTTGTCATGTCCCGCACCTTTGGCCGGAATAATCGCTCTCCACCACGCACCATCCATATACTCACCGACTTTCAGGGGCCGAGTGCGGCCCGACGCACTGGCGCCTCCGCCCAGAAGTTCCGTTTTCAGCGTTCGGCGCTCAGCCTTTGGTCTCGCTGGCACGCTCAATGCTTGAACCTCTAGCAGCGCGCCATAGCAGTTTCACCTTGAGGTCAGGTAGGCTTCGGAAATCAGCGTGCTATAATCGGATCGTGAGCATCTAACCATTTTGAAACCAGTGGTGGTGGCTGTGCCAAAGTGGAGCGACTTCGGCGGTATCTGGACAACCTTACGTGACGTGGACGTCAACGCGATCCGCGAGGAGGCCGAGCGGCCGATCGCGTTCGCCTGCGTCGGGCACGAGACGGCCCTGGCCGACGTCAGCCGGCTGCTGAGCGAGAACGACGACCGCTACCCCGCGTCCGGGCCGTCGCCGCTCATCATCATGCCGCTCGCCGAGGCAGCCACCCACGCAGACCGGCTCCGCGGCGTGAGCCTGCTCATTCTGGCGGTGGATGCCCGCCGCGGGCTCACCCCAGCCGAGGCCGCCGCCTTCGGGCGGGCAGAGGCGCTCGCCACGCCCTACCTCGTGACGCTCGTCGGCGCCCACGCCCCCGGCGCCCGCGTCGAGGGGCTTCCCCCGGCCGCGGCCGCGCGGGCAATCAGCATCGCCGACCCGTCCGCCCTCGACGCCGCCGACAAGCTCGCCAACGAAGTGCTGCGGCGCCTGCCCTCCGAGCTGCACATGGCCGCCGCGCGCCGCCTCCCGGGCCTGCGCGCCGTCTATGCACGCGAGCTGATCGGCAACTCCTCGTTCAGCAACGCTACCTATGCGCTCGCCTCCGGGCTCCCCGAGCAGATCCCGATCCTCGGCGTGCCCTTCGCCGCCGCCGACATGATCGTGCTCACCAAGAACCAGGCGATGCTCACCTACCGCCTTGCACTGGCCTACGGCGCGCCCCCCGAGTTCCAGGCGCGTATCGCCGAGATCCTGCCGGTGATCGGCGGCGGCTTCCTCTGGCGCCAGGCCGCCCGCAGCCTCGTCGGCCTCATCCCCGTGTGGGGCCTGGTGCCTAAGGTCAGCGTCGCCTACGCCGGCACCTACACCACCGGCGTTGCCGCCTGGCGCTGGTACGAGCGCGGCGAGGTCGCCTCCACCGACCAGCTGCGCCGCATCTCGTCCGAGGCGCTGGCGATCGGCCGCGCGCGCACCGCAGAGATCATCGCTCGGGCGCGCCCCCAGCACACGTCAGGTGAGAGCTCCACCTCCGGCGAAGGACCACTCGACCGGGCCCGTGCGATCGGCTCGGGCATCTGGAGCGGCGTCCGCGACCGTCTGCCGCGCCTCCGGCGCACGCGCGATCTCCCGGGCCGCCAGCGCACCGACGTTGACGAACCCGAGCCCCAGCCCCGGCCCGAGACCAAGTAGAAACGCATCGCACCATTCGTCTATTCGCCTTTCGCCCGTTACTGGAGGCTCTGTGGAACGCTTCGTCATCGAGGGTGGGCACTGCCTGAGCGGCAGCATCGCCCCGGCCGGCAACAAGAATGCGGCACTCCCCCTGCTCGCCGCCACGCTGCTGACCAACCACGAGGTCACCCTCGAGAACATCCCCCGCATCGGCGATGTCGCCACCAAGCTCAAGCTGTTGCGCCAGCTAGGCGCCCGCGTTGAGCCCGCCGGCGAGCACCGCTGGTCCATCTCGGCTCACGACGTCGCGGAGATCCAGCCGGACGCCGGCCTGGCCCGGCGCATCCGGACCTCGGCGCTGCTCGCCGGCCCACTCCTCGCCCGCCGTGGCCACGTGGTCCTGCCGCGTCCAGGCGGCGACGCGATCGGCCGGCGCCGGCTCGACACTCACTTCCACGCGCTCACCGCGCTCGGAGCCGCCCTCGAGGTGACACCCTCCTCGTACCACCTGCGCGCCGACCGGCTGCGCGGCACCGATATCTTCCTTGACGAGATGAGCGTCACCGGCACCGAGCAGGCGGTGATGGCCGCCGTGCTGGCAGAGGGCACCACCACCATCGGCAACGCCGCCTCCGAGCCGCACGTGCAGGACCTCTGCCGCTTCCTCAACACCCTCGGCGCGCGCATCAGCGGCATCGGTACCAACCTCCTCACCATCGAGGGCGTCACCAGCCTCGGCGGCGGCTGCTATCGCATCGGTCCTGACTTTATGGAGGTCGCCTCGTTCATCGGCCTCGCAGCGGTCACGCGCAGCGCCATCCGCATCTGTGACGCGCGCCCCGAGGAGCACCGCATGACCCGCATTCAGTTCGGGCGGCTCGGTGTGCGCTGGCACGATGAGGGGCGCGATATCGTCGTCCCGGCAGAGCAGGAGCTCTGCGTGCAGGAGGACATGCACGGCGCCATCCCGAAGATCGACTCGATGCCCTGGCCGGGGTTCAACCCGGACCTGATCAGCATCGCGCTCGTGGTGGCCACGCAGGCCAGCGGCACCGTCCTCATCCACGAGAAGATGTTCGAGAGCCGTCTGTTCTTCGTGGACCGGCTGATCAGCATGGGCGCACGCATCGTGCTGTGCGACCCGCACCGCGCGGTGGTGGCCGGCCCCAGCAAGCTCTACGGGGAGCCCGAGGGGCTCCCCAGCCCCGATATCCGCGCCGGCATGGCCCTGCTGATCGCGTCGCTCGCAGCCCAGGGGCGCAGCGTGATCTACAACATCGGCCAGATCGACCGGGGCTACGAGCGGATCGACGAGCGCCTGCGCTCTCTCGGCGCCCACATCCAGCGCACCCAGGAGTAGCGCAACGGACACAACGAAGAGTGCCGGCAGCTCTTGAGAGCTACCGGCACTCGCTATGGCACTCAGGTAAGAGTGTCGCTTTAGCTGCTCAGGATACGGTAGATCACCAGCGTCCGCTCGCCGTTGCTGTCCCGCGCCAGCACCTCGATCTGCTGCTGGGAGACCGCGCCGCGGCTCAGCGGGTCGAACCCCGTACGACCCTCGAAGTAGTAGTAGTACGTCACACCGCCAAGCGCGAAGCCGCGCACCACGCTCGAGCGCACCATGACGCCGGGGTTCACCTCGATCACTGGGTCGCTCACAGCACCATCCAGGCGCGACCACACAGCAGCGCGGAGGGTCTCGGCGTCGCCTGCCTGCGTGAGTGGGGTGCGCGCCGGGAGCACGCTCAACACCAGCAGCAGTAGGGCGGTCACCAGGATGCTCTCGAGCACGAAGAGCGTCCAGAACGTCTGTATACCGGGGCGTCGAACCACCTGTACGTCGCGCGGCATTGCGACAACGTTGGGAACGTGTACATTGATCACGAGATCACCCCCTGGTATAATGCGCCTGCTCTCGTTGCTGACCTCTGCTGCTATGCTATGTAATTAAAGCTCAGCGTGCGATTGCAGAGTACTGACGCTCGACTGATACGAACTACACATTTCGTATGAGACTATCATGCAAGCCACAGGCCAGGGTTGCGGCAACGTGAGCGTCTGCGTAGTACTGAGGTGGTGTGTGGAGAACGTGCGCGTCGGCGTTGTGTATCTTATCGGCGTGGTCGAGGGCCTGCTGCTTGCCAGGCTGGTACTGCGTCTCTTCGCGGCGCGGCCTGACAACCCGGCGGTCCAGGCGCTCATGGCCCTCACCAACCCGCTCAGGGCGCCGCTGATCGTGCTCGACGCGGCACAGCCGCGCTTCGGCGCAGTGCTGGAACTCTCGACACTAGTGCTGGTTGTGTTGCTGCCCGCCCTGACGGTGTTGGCGTGGCGATTGCTGAGGAGAAAGGGCGGCGTACGCGCGAGGTACGGGTAACAGACGGGGTTGGGATAGTTGATCTACTATTAGTATAACACACTGTAGACGTATGAGGAGGCTGCCAGTGGACCCGCTTCAGCTGCTCATCTTACTCACCATCGCCGGAATCTGCGGGGCGTTCGCCGAGCTGATCGTGGCCTTCGACACCCGCGGCATGGTGACGATCCTCGTCTCGATCGTGATCGGGATCGTGGGCATCTTCCTCGGCCAAGCCGTCTCCAACGCGCTCGGCATCTCCACTATCGTCATCCGGGTCGGCAACCAGCGTATCGACCTCATCTGGACGATCCTGGGCGCGATGCTGCTCCTGGCGGTGCTCAGGCTCATGCGCTCCGGGGGGCGCACCATCCTGGGTCGGCGCGCGTAGACGCGGCCTAGGTGAGCGCGGGGAGCTCTACCCGGAAGGTTGTGCCGGCGTCGCCGCTGCTGACGCTGAGACGGCCACCGTGCTGCTCGATGATCGTATAGCTCATCGGCAACCCCATGCTTGTCGCGTCCCGCCGGTTGCGGAAGAACGGCTCGAAGAGCGCGTACAGCTCATCCTCCGGCAGCTGCCCACCGGTATCGGACAGCTCCACCACCACATCCTCACCGCCGCGCCCGCCACGCGCGGGGGCAACACAGGTGCGCACCGTAAGCCGCCCGCCCGCCGGCATCCCCTCCAGCGCAGCCAGCACGAGATTCAGGAAGGCCTGCTTCAGGTGGCGCGAGATACCGCTCACCCAGGGCAGCGGCTCAGTCAGCTGCCGCTCCACCATCACCCCACGCTCGGCCAGCTGGTCGGCGGCGACGGACAGCACGCTCTCGATCGTCGCGTGAAGTGACACCGGCCGCATGCCATCGCGCATAGGCCGCGAGAAGTCGAGCATGCGCCTCACCACATCGATCAGCTGCTCGACCTCCTTGTGCGCCATCGTGAGGTAGCGCGTGCGCTTATCCTCCGTGAGCGAGCGGCTGAGCAGGAGGTGCAGCGAGTTTGAGATGGCCTGGAGCGGATTGTTCACCTCATGGGCGATCGAGGCCGTGATGCGCCCCATGCCGGAGAGCCGCTCCCCTTCGAGCGCCTCGTAGGCGCGCGAGCGCGCCAGCGCCCCCCCCACTGCCACTGCGACCGCCGAGATGAGGCGCAGGTCATCCTCGCACGGGGGGGCGTTGCAGGCGAGCAGCAGGGCGCCGCACGCATCAGCGCCCAAGCCGAGAGGTGCGGCGATGACAGCCGCGCTGTCGGCCGAGGTCACAAGCGCGCGCTCCCAGGGTGCCAGGGCGAGGCGGGCTGCCCCTAGCTGCGGCACAACCTGGAGCGCGTCACTGACGATAGCAGCGGCACACAGGCCACGCTCCCCCAGCGCGGTGTCAAACGGCAGGCGCTGCGGCGATGGCTCGCCGAAGGACGCCTGCTGAGCCAGCTGCGCAGGCGCCCGCAGCCACACAAGCACGTAGCCGCGCGTGCCCAAAAGCGCGACGCGCACGTGCTCCGCCGCCATCTCGGCCACGCGCCGGGTGTCGAGCAGCGGCGTTAGCGCGAGGGCCAGCGCCGCAAGCTTCGAGAGGCGCTCGGCATCCTTGGGCAGCGTCCCCTGAAGCCCACTGGATCCGGCGGGCGCCGCGAGTGCCTCGGCACGCCCCACATCTGTCTCGTGCACCAAGCAGCACCTCGCACTATGGCAGGCTACCCGTGGCGTCGGCGGAGCTCACGCCAGACGGTCTCAAGTGGCAGACCCTGTTGCTCCAGCAGCACAAGGCTGTGGTACAGCAGGTCGGACAGCTCCCAAGCCAGCTCGGTGGGTGCACTGTTCTTGGCGGCGATGATCACCTCGGCCGCCTCCTCGCCGATCTTCTTGCCGATCCGGTCCACCCCACCGTTCAGCAACTTGGTGGTGTACGAGCCTTCAGGGCGCTCCACAGCGCGCTGCGCGATCACATCAGCGAGCTCCGTCAGGATCACGCCCGCCGGTGCGCGCTCGGTCTTCCCGCCGTCCAGCGTGCGGTAGAAGCAGCTCGGCTCGCCCGTGTGGCAGGTAGGCCCTACCGGCTCCGCCAGCGCCAGCAGCGCGTCGCCGTCGCAGTCCTGGCGCAGCTCCACCAGCCGCAGCAGGTTGCCGGAGGTCTCGCCCTTCTGCCAGAGCATGCCGCGGCTGCGGCTCCAGAACGTCACTAGCCCGCTCTCGACTGTCTGGCGCAGCGCGTCCTCGTTCATGTAGCCCAGCATCAGCACCTCGCCGCTGCGGGCGTGCTGGACGATAGCCGGGATCAGACCGTTGTCGTCGAACTTCAAACCAATACTCCTGGAAGTACACAGTTCAATATGGAAAATGGAGCGAGCCAGCAGCTTTCAACAGCCACCAGTGATGCACACGTTGCACTTTGCACGTTCTCGTTAGTGCCGGAAGTGCCGGCGCCCTGTGAACACCATCGCCACACCAAGTCGGTTCGCCGCCGCGATCACCTCGTCGTCGCGCACGGAGCCGCCCGGCTGGATCACCGCGGTGGCTCCGGCCTTCGCCGCCACCTCGACGCCGTCGGGGAAGGGGAAGAAAGCGTCGCTGGCCACCGCCGAGTCCTGCAGCGAGAGGCCGGCGTTCTGCGCCTTCCAGACGGCGAGGCGCGAGCTGTCCACCCGGCTCATCTGGCCCGCGCCCACACCGAGGGTCTGACCCGGCCCGGCGTAGACGATCGCGTTCGACTTCACGTGCTTGCAGACGCGCCAGCCGAAGCGCAGCGCGCGCCACTCCTCCTCGCTCGGCTGGCGCTCTGTGACCACCCGCAGCTCCTCCTCGGCGAGCGGGGCGCGGTCCGGCTGCTGCGCCAGCACCCCGCCCGGGACACTGTGAAGCACGAGCCCGCCCTCACGCGCGATCGGCCGCAGCGCGCGGATGAGGCGGCGGTTCTTCTTCTTCTGGAGCAGCGCCAGCGCATCCGGCGCAAACTCCGGCGCAATCACAATCTCGGAGAAGATCTCATCGATCGCCTGGGCCAGCGGCAGATCGAGGGTGGTGTTCAGCGCAATCACCCCGCCGAAGGGCGCCTCGCGGTCGGTCGCGTAGGCCCGCTCCCAGGCCTCGAGCGGTGTGGCGCCCTGGCCCACACCGCACGGGTTGGTGTGCTTCACAATCGCCAGCGCGGCCCCCTCGCCGGCGGGGAACTCCTCGATCAGCTCCTGGATCGCGGCGATGTCGAGGATGTTGATGTACGAGAGCTCCTTGCCGTGCAACTGCGCGAAGAAGGCGCCGAAGTCGCCGTAAAGCGCGCCGCGCTGGTGGGGGTTCTCTCCGTAGCGCAGGTCCTGCGCCTTCTCGAAGGCCAGCGGCAGCGAGGGCGGGAGCAGGTCGTCCGCCAGGTACGCGGCGATCGCCGCATCGTAGGAGGCGGTGTGGGCGAAGGCCTTGGCCGCCAGGCGCTTGCGGAGCTCAGGCGTCACGACGCCGTCACGCAGGGCAGCGAGCACACGCTCGTAGTCGTCCGGGTCCACCACCACCAGCACCGAGGGGTGGTTCTTCGCCGAGGCGCGCACCATCGTCGGCCCGCCGATGTCGATCTGCTCCAGGGCCTCGCCGAGCGTCACGTCGGGCCGCGCCACGGTCTGAGCGAACGGGTACAGGTTCACCACCACCAGGTCGATCGGGGCGATCCCGTGGGCGGCGAGCGCCTCCATGTGGGCCGGCAGGTCGCGCCGGGCGAGGATGCCGCCGTGCACCGCCGGGTGCAGCGTCTTCACGCGCCCGTCCAGGATCTCGGGGAAGCCGGTCAGATCGCTCACCGAGCGCACAGACACCCCGGCGGCCGCGAGGCGTGCCTTGGTGTTGCCGGTAGAGAAGAGCTCACAGCCGAGGGCGGCGAGGCCAGAGCCAAGCGCCTCGATCCCACGCTTATCCGAAACGCTGAGCAGTGCTCGCACAACTATCCCCCTCAAAAACAAACCCCGCCCTGAACGACAGGCGGGGTCGGGTCAATGGGCGGAAGTATTATACCGCACTCAGGACCTGCTGCTAAACACCTGCTCAGTGATCGAGCGCATCTCGGCCATCGGCTGGCGGACGCGGGCGGCGCCAAACGCGCGCGTGGCAGCCGACTCGAACAGGTCGAGCGCGGCGTTGATCTGGTCCGCGGTGGCGGTGTTCTGGTCGCGGACGCCGGCGCGGGTGTAGGAGTCGTACAGGAGGGCGCGGGCTGACGCGCCGAGGCCCGTGAGCACCAGGCGCTCGACCTCGGGGAACAGCGCCTCGGAGAGGCTGACCTCGCGCCGCTCGATCAGGCCGCTGCCGAGCAGCCGCGCGACGATCTCACAGGTGCGAACTTCGCCGAGGCCGCTGCGCTGCGCGATGTACCCCACCGTGTTCTTGCCGTTGACCATCGTCAGGACGCGCCACTCATCGGCCTCGAGGCTGATCTCGCTGCCGGTGGCGGCCGGGTTCGGCACCAGGCGCGGGATCATCGAGAGCGACGGCAGCTGCTCCTGTGCCTCGGCTACGGCGTCCTGCCGCATGATCCCTTCCATGATGATCACCTCGTTGCTGACGGTGATCGTGGGAGCCTCAGGCTGCTTGCCCTCGTAGAACTGGAAGGGGCCGGCGTTGAAGGTGAAGAAGGCGTAGGCTGCCTCGAGGGGAGGGAGAGAGGCAAGGCTCGCGCCGATGATCCGTCCGTCGCGGAAGTAGAGCCACCCGTCCGCCTGCTGTGAGCCGCGGCGGCCCTTGATGTTCACCGCGCCGGTCTTCTTGCTCAGATCGACCAGCTGGATGATATCGGTGAGCGGAAACTCGCTCAGATCGCCTGCGAGAGCCATAGTGTTACAACTTACTAATGACGAGCTTGCTGATCGCCTTGAGCGTATCGAAGACGCCGCCGCCATTGGTGGCGGTGGCCTCGTAGCGCTGCCAGTGCAGGGTGTTGAGGTACTTGTCGAGCGTGGCAGCCGGGAGCGCGCCGGGCATATCCCGCTTGTTGTACTGCAGCACCACCGGGAAGTCCTGAAACTTCTTGTTCTGCTTCGTGACGTTGACCGCCAGCTCCTTGAGGCTCCGGATGTTCTCCTCGAGCTTATGCCTCTGCGAGTCTGCCACGAAGACCACACCGTCGGCGCCGTTGAGCACGGCGACGCGGGTGCGCTCGTAGAGCACCTGGCCAGGGACGGTATACAGGTGGAAGCGCGTCTGAAAGCCGCGCACCTTGCCGAGGTCCAGCGGCAGGAAGTCGAAGAAGAGCGTGCGCTCGGTCTCGGTAGCGATGGAGAGCAGCTCACCCTTCGCGTCCTTCGGCACCTGGCTATGGATGTACTGCAAGTTGCTCGTCTTGCCGCTCATGCCGGGACCGTAGTAGACGATCTTGCAGTGGATTTCGCGTGCGGCAACGTTGATCAGGGCCATGAGGTCCTCTCGCGTACCGGGTCGTACGTCGTGACACAGGGACGGGCGCGGGGCCCGGCATTGGCGCTCAGTCGCGGAACAGCAGGTCGATGGTATCCTCCATCGAGGTGCGGAAGGACGAGCCGAGCACGTCGTCACGGGCCTTCTGCTGCTCGCGTACGCGCTCGAGCACGAGGCCGAGCTCATCGGTGGCCTTCTTCGTCAGCACCTTCACCAGGCCGATGTGGGTGCCCTTGTTGAAGATAATGGTCAGGATCCACTGGTCTTCAATCAGGGCGATGAAGATATTCTCGCGGACGCCCTGGGTGAAGAGCTGGCGGAAGTCCTTCTCGCGCAGCAGCTTGGCCACCTCGCGCGAGGAGGCGAAGGTGCCGGCGATCAGCGCGCCGAGTGCGGTGATGTCCTGCCGGGCTGCGTCCCCCTGGGAGGCGATCACCTGCCCGCTCTTGTCGAGGAGCAGAATGTAGTTGCCGCCCGTGTCCTCGGCCAGGCGCGCGAGGCACTCCTCGATGATCCTGACCTCTTCGATCGGGACGATCTGGCTGGTCAGCTGTGGATCCATCATCACCCTACCTTGTCTGCGAGGCTGGACGAGACTGCGGCGAGCCGATGTATCGTTTCGCCAGGAATGCATTATAGCATAGCGACAGGCGCGATTCTCACTTCGGCGCTCTCTGATGCGATTTGCGCTCGTTCCTCGCCGCGCTGCCGGAGGGTCTTTGCAGGGGCGCCGTATCATCTCGCCCGGTGGACAATTATACTACAGCGGCATTTGCGCCTGCTGAGGCCATTTTTGATCGAAGCTGTATCAACCGTGTGACAGTGAGGAGCCGCGTGTTACAGCTCGGCCCCATTGGTCACGCGCTCGCGCTCCTTTGGCGGGCGCCCCGTACGGATGTTCCGCAGCGAGTGAATGGTAGCGGCCAGTGCCCGATCCGCCCAGCCATAGATGGTCGGCCGGCTCTTGTGCAAGTCATCGGCGATCTGCGTCACGTTCGTGCGGTACTCGGGGTCAAACGTCGCCAGGTTGATCCGCGCCGACGCGACAATCTGCAGGATCTCCTCCTCGGTCAGATCGTGCTCGCGGATCAGCTTCTTGGCGCGCTTACTACTCAGATCGAGCCGCATACTCCACTCCTTGAACGTGACGTCTCATCGCACCGCCCCTTGCTGTCGGACACGGACAGACAGGCCGAGGTGTAAGACTTTATTAGCATAGCACACTGGCTACGCGCTGTCGAGTCCTACCTGTAAATAGTAATTTTGGTGGGCGGGGTGAACGACCCGATCGGACAGGCAGAGATCGCACCCGAGAGGCATGCGAGCATGGCCCAAGCATGGTAGACACGGCGCGGCGTGGGGATCGATACCACGAGCACACGTTTCGCACGAAGTGTAACGTTTAACAACACCCGCAGCTCGTGAGATCGGGAGTGTAAAGTTTTGTGTCAGCGGGAGCAGCCCCCAACGACACAGGGCCACCGGGGAGATCCACCGGCAGCCCTTCGCAGACTAACGACGAACGACCAAAGATGAAGGCGCGCTGGTAACCGCCAGTAGTGCGGCGGCCACCATCGCGCCTGAGCCACTCACGCCCCAATCTCGCCGTTCGCTGTCGGCGAGAAGCAGTCCTAGTTCGCGTTGACCGCGACCGCGATCTTGCGCGGCTTGACCTCCTCAGCCTTGGGGATCTCCAGCCGGAGCACGCCATTGGTCAGCGAGGCTTGAATGGCCTCGGCCTTGACGCGCGTGGGCAGGCTGACCGTGCGGACGAAGGTGCCGAAGCGGCGCTCAATGCGGTGGTAGTTGACCTTCTTCTCCTCCCGCTCCTGCTTGACCTCGCCCTTGATCGTGAGGGTGCCGTTCTCCACGGTCACATCCAGGTCCTCGGCCTTCAGGCCCGGCACCGCCGCCTCGACCACGTAGGCGTCCTCGGTCTCGCTCAGGTCAAGGGCCGGCACGAAGCCGCCATTGCCACGCGCCTGGCCCGGCCGCACGAAGCTCTCCTCGAGCAGCTGGCTCATGGCCTCGCGCAGCGTCATCACGTCCTGCAGCGGATCGATACGAGTCAGGTTCGTCATGATATACCTCCGTGAAGGTGGTGTGCTTGCAGGAGCGCCCGGGCGCCGCACCCGCGGCCTCGCTCCTGCTCTCCCTTTGTTCTAAGCAATAGTATAGAATCGCTGTGTTAGAATGAAGTCTGACCGATATTAGAGAGCTGTAAGAGGCATGCCGCACGCCAACGACCAGCGGCTCCGCCAGCGCGAGTCGCTGCTGCAGATCAGCCGCGCGCTCACCGCGCAGCTCGACCTCACCAGCGTCCTGAACCTGGTGATCGAGTTCGCCGTCGAGCTCCTCGCAGGTACCTCAGGCCTGATCGCACTGCGCGAGGACGACGGCCTGGTGCGCGTGCGGGCCGCCGCCGGGCTCCCGCGCGAGGCCTGGCCGGCCTTCGCCGCGCTGATCAACACCCCCCTCGAGGACCGGCGCGCCCTGGGCCAGCGCCTGCGCGAGGCCTCGGCCGACACCGACATGCCGCTGCGCCACATGAGCGCACTGCCGCTGGTCTACCGTCAGACGGGCGTGGGGGTGATCTACGTGTTCCGTGCCGCGCTCAACGTCGGCTTCACCCTCGAGGAGCAGGAGATGCTCACGGCCTTCGCCGACCAGGCCGCGATCGCGGTCTCCAACGCGCGTCTCTACCAGGGCGTAGTGCGCGAGAAGCAGCAGCTGGATGCCCTGATCGAGCACTCGGCCGACGGCGTGATGATCATCGACGGGCGCTGGCGCATCACCACCTTCAACCACACGATGGAGCAGCTCACCGGCTGGCCGCGCGAGGAGGCGATCGGGCGGCCGTGCGCTGAGGTACTGGCCATCCGCTCGGCACATGGCACCAACATCTGCCTGGTGGACTGCCCGCTCCAGCGCAACCCGCCCGAGGCCAACCCGATCGCCGAGGGCTGGGTCACCGCGCGCGACGGGCGACGCATCTACGTCCAGAGCCGCTACGCCGTCCAGCGCGGTCCCACCGGCGAGTTCCTCGGCGCCCTCGCGAACGTGCGCGACGTGACCACACAGAAGATCGAGGAGGAGATGCAGAACACCTTCATCTCCGTGATCTCGCACGAGCTCAAGACCCCAGTGAGCATTATCAAGGGGTACGCAGAGACGCTGGGGCGCGAGGACGCGCGCTGGGATGAGGGGACGCTGCGCGATGGGCTCCAGGTGATCGTGGAGGAGGCCGACCGGCTGGCGCGTCAGATCGGCGACCTCCTGGAGATCTCGCGGCTCCAGGCCAATGGCATGCGCCTCGAGATGAGCGAGTGGTCGCTGCGCCCGCTGGCCGAGCAGGTGCTCGAGCGCTTCGCGGCGCAGGCCGGCGAGCAGTTCACCTTCGAGCTGCGCATCCCCGACGACCTGCCGGCCGTCTACGCGGACTACGAGCGCACGCGCGCCGTGCTGGAGAACCTGATCTCGAACGCCGTGAAGTACAGCCCTGAGGGTGGCCTGGTGCGCGTCTTGGCTCGCGCCGACGCCCGGACTGCGGTCGTCTCGGTGAGCGACCAGGGCATCGGCATCGCGGCTGAGGACCAGGCGCGGCTGTTCCAGCGCTTCTACCGGGTTGACAACCGGCTGCGGCGCCAGACGCAGGGCGCGGGCCTGGGGCTGTTCCTCGCACGCGCGATCGTCGAGGCGCAGGGCGGGCGCATCTGGGTGGAGAGCCAGCTGGGCCGCGGCTCGCGCTTCTCGTTCACGCTGCCCCTGGCAACGCCGCGCCTCGAGGAGCTAGGCAAGGATGCAGCGGGGGGGACAACAGCCGAGGAGCGCTGGCCGAGGACCACTGAGCCGCCGCGGGGGCTGCTGACGGACGAAACGAAAGGAACGAGTACTGAGTACTGAGGTTATTTGCACTCAGCACTCAGCACTCAGCACTCAGCACTCATTACTGAGGTAGATAATGTCCGAGCTACGTGACAAACTCATCCTCGTCGTGGACGACGAGCCGCGCATGGTGAGCTTCATGCGCATGAACCTGGAGCTTGAGGGGTGCCGGGTGATCAGCGCCTCGAACGGGCGCGAGGCGCTCGAGAAGACGCGCGACGAGATGCCCGATATGGTGCTGCTCGACATTATGATGCCGGGCATGGACGGCTACGAGACCCTGCGCCGCCTGCGCGAGGCCTCGGCGGTGCCGGTGATCTTCCTCACAGCCAAGGACGAGGAGGAGGACCGCATCAGGGGGCTCGAGCTGGGCGCGGACGACTACATCGGCAAGCCGTTCAGCCACCGCGAGCTGGTGAGCCGCATGCGCGCGGTGCTGCGCCGCCACTACACGCCACCGCCCGCGCCGCAGACATCGGTGGTGGTGGACGATCGCCTGACGATCGACTTCGCGCGGCGCGAGGTGATGGTGAGCGGCGAGCGCGTCAACCTGCGGCCCACCGAGTACCGCCTGCTGTACCACCTGGTGCAGAACGCCGGCTACGTGATGACCCACGAGCAGCTCCTGAGCAAGGTGTGGGGCCCCGAGTACCGCGACGAGACGCACTACCTGCGACTGTACGTCACCTACCTGCGCCAGAAGATCGAGGAGGACCCTGCCAGCCCGAAGTACATCCTGACGGAGCGCGGCGTGGGGTACCGTTTCGTTGATTTCGCGAAGAGGTAGGCCTTGCTCGCACACATCATCGTCTTCTTCGTCAACCTCCCGCGCGGCCTCAGCAACCTGGCGCGGCGGCTCCTGCGCCGGCGGGTGGACTTCGTGCGCGTGAAGCTCGCCGGCCCGCTGCCCGAGTTCGCGCCACCGCTCCTCTGGTGGCAGCGCCGCTTCCTCGGCGCGCGCACTGCCCAGAGCATCCAGGGGCTGCGGCGAGCCCTCGAGCGCATCGCCGACGACCCGCACGCCAGCGGCGTGCTGCTGCACATCGAGGGGCTTCAGGGCGGATGGGCCACACTCCAGAGCCTGCGCGACGAGCTGCTGCGCTTCCGGGCGGGCGGCAAGCGCGTGGTGGCCTACGTTGTCACGCCCGACACCGCCGGCTACTACACGGCCTGCGCCGCCGACACGATCCTCATGCCGCCGACGGTCTTCTTCTCGGTGGTGGGCGTGCGCGCCGAGGTACAGTTCCTGCGCGACGCGCTGGCGAAGATCGGCGTGGCCGCCGAGGTGACGGCCGTCTCGCCCTACAAGTCCGGCGGCGACACCTTCACCCGCTCAGAGATCTCGCCCGAGGCGCGCGAGCAGCTCGAGCGGCTGCTGGACCAGCGCTTCGCGGAGCTCGTGCGGGCGGTGGCGGCGGGCCGCGGCAAGACACCCGAGGAAGTGCGGGCGCTGATCGACACCGCGCCGCACAGCGCGCAGGTGGCCCTCGAGGGCGGCCTGGTGGACGCGCTGGCCTACGAGGATGAGCTGGAGGCATATTTCGCCACTGAGCAGGCGGAGGGCGAGAGCGCCCGAGCGCGCAGCCGGCAAGGAGAGGTCGCCAGCGCTGCCTTGCTTCCGGCTTCTCCCCCTTCTGAGCCTTCTGCGTCAAAGAAGAAGCGACCGGTCATCGTGCAGGACTGGGAGCAGGCGCAGAACGTTCTGCGCCTGCCCCTGGCACGCGTCCACCGCAAGATAGTCGGTGTGGTGGCGGTGGAGGGCACGATCGCCAGCGGCAGCAGCCGGAACCTGCCGATCCCCCTGCCGCTCTTCGGTGGGCGCACGGCCGGGGCGGAGAGTGTGGTGCAGGCGCTGCGCCAGGCCGAGCGCAGCGCGCGAGTCGCCGCAGTCATTATTTATGTCAACTCTCCCGGCGGCGGCGTCTTTGCCTCGGATCTCATGTGGCGCGAGGTGCTGCGGATCCGCCAGAAGAAGCCGGTGGTAGTGGCGATGGGCGACGCGGCGGCCTCGGGCGGCTACTACATCAGCGCGCCGGCCTCGTCGATCGTAGCGCAGCCCGGCACAGTGACCGGCAGCATCGGCGTGTTCATGCTACGGCCAGTGCTGGAAGACGCACTCGAGCGCGCGGGGGTCAACACCGTGGTGCTGAGCCGGGGCGCCAACAGCGGCTTCCTCGACGTGAGCTGCGCGCCCACAGAGGGCGAGCGGGCGGCGGTGCGCGAGATGGTCTTCGGCTTCTACGAGGATTTCAAGCGGCGGGTGCGCGAGGGGCGGAATATGCCGGAGGAGCGGCTGGAGCCGATCGCCGGCGGGCGGGTGTGGCTGGGGGAGGAGGCGCTGGGGCTAGGGCTGGTGGACCGGCTCGGCGGGCTGCCCGAGGCGCTGCTGGCCGCGCAGGAGCTTGCGCAGCTCCCGCAGGACCGCCGCGCGCCGCTGCTCCTGCTGCGCGGCGGGCGGTCGCAGCTCCCGCCGCTGCCCTTCCCATCTCAGAGTGTCGCAGAGGCGGCCGGCGCCCTCGACGACCTGCTGCGGCCGCAGGTATGGGCGCTGATGGAGTACGCTTTTGTCTAGGGCGCGGTAACGCGCGCGGGTCAGACAGCATCAACGATCGAAGAGACCGCTTTACTCACCCTTGAGAGGTCAACTGTGACGACGATGAACGCCAAGGCGGGTGCCAGCTCTGTGATCGACGTGGACGAGCGCACCTTCCGCGCCGAGGTGCTGGAGCGATCGCGCGAGGTGCCGGTGGTGGTAGACTTCTGGGCGCCGTGGTGCGGACCGTGCCGCGTGCTGGGCCCGGTGCTGGAGAAGCTGGCCGTCGAAGCCAAAGGCGCCTTCGTGCTGGCCAAGATCAACGTGGACAACAACCAGCGCATCGCCGGGGCCTTCGGCATCCAGGGCATCCCGGCAGTCAAGGCCTTCCGCAACGGCCAGGTAGTGGATGAGTTCACCGGCGCCCTGCCCGAGTCGCAGGTGCGCGCCTGGCTGAAGCGCCTGGCCCCGCCGCCCGCCGCCCCGGCCGAGCAGCTTGTCCAAGAGGCCGCGATGGTCGAGGCGAGCAACCCGAAGCTGGCCGAGGAGCGCTACCGGCAGGCTCTAGGGCTGGACGCCGCCAACGCCCCGGCGCTGTTCGGCCTTGGGCGGCTGTTGGTGGCGGCGGGGGACCCGATGGGCGCTGAGCTGCTGCACAAGATCCCGGCTGGCACCCCGCTCTTCCCGCGCGCCCAGGCGCTCCTGACGCTCGGCGAGTTCCTGGCCCTGGCCGAGGGCAGCCCGGTGCCGCTCATGGACCGCGTGGACGAGAACCCCGGCGACCTCGAGGCGCGCTACGCGCTCGCGGCGCACCAGGCCCGCGGGCAGCGCTACGCCGACGCGATCGAGCAGCTGCTGGCGATCGTCCAGCGCAACCGCTCCTTCCGCGAAGACGCAGCCCGCAGGACCCTGCTGGCGATCTTCGCCGTGATCGGTGACGAGCACCCGCTGGTGGTGGACGGACGCAAGCGGCTAGCGAACCTGCTGTTCTAGAACGCCGAACGCTGAAGGATGAACACTGAACCGGCGCCAGCCCCATCCTTCAGCCTTCATCATTCATCCTTTAGCGTTCGGTACACCGCCTCCACCCCATCCACCATCGCCTCGAGGCTCAGCACATCCACCGCACGGCGCCGGGCGGCCTGTCCGTACCGGCGCCGCAGCTCGTCGTCGGCGATGAGCGTGTTGAGCGCACCCGCCAGCGCGACCGGGTCGTCCGGGGGTACCACCAGCCCCGTGACGCCATGCAGGTTGGCGAAGCTGGTGCCGGTGCCCAGCTCGGTGCTCACGGCGGGCGCCCCGCTCGCCAGCGCCTCGGCCAGCGCGATCCCAAACGCCTCGGCACGCAGGTGGGCTGGCAGCACGAAGAGATCCGCCGCGCGGTAGAGCGCCGGCAGCTCCGCCTCGGGCACATCGCCCAGGAAGCGCACCCGCCCGACCAGCCCCAGCTCCCGCGCCAGTGCCTCCAGCCGCCCGCGCTCCGGCCCCTCCCCGCCGATGAGCAGCGTCGCGTCCACCTGCCGCATAGCCGCCAGTAGCACGTGCAGCCCCTTGTAGTAGCGCAGCCGGCCCACGAACAGCACCACGCGGGGACCGCGAGTCGTGGGTCGTGAGTCGTGCGTCTCGGTGGGTGTCACCTGCTCAAGACCCAAGACCGGCGGCTCACAACTGGGCCTGAACCGCCCCACGTCCACCCCGAGCGGCACCACCACGCACTTGGCGGCGTGCGGGCGCAGGAACGGCGAGCTGCGGACGTACGGCTCACTCGTAGCGATGATGCGCGCCGCACGGCGGAGCGTGTGCTCCAGCAGCGGCCGGTACAGTTGCAGGAGCGACCGCTGCCGCACGATGTCGCTATGATACGTGACCACCAGCCGTGGAGCACCCAGCACTGCCAGCGCCGCTAGATCTCCCGGCGGGTAGGGGAAATGCAGGTGCACCACATCAGCGCGGGCGACGCGCGCCAGACCCAGCATCGCCGGGCTCAGCGGCGTGGACGCCGCGTGGGCCGCACGCCCGGCCCGCACCACGGTGAGCCCCGGGCTCGGCCGCTCCACGCTCGTATTGCGCCCCTGGCTCGTCACCAGCGCCGTGACCTCGTGGCCGCGCGCCGCCAGCCCCTCGCACAGGTCGCGCAGGTGGTGCTCGATCCCACCCATCACTGGCGGGTAGTCCTTGTAGATGTGCAAGACGCGCATATGCGCCCTCTCTACAGCTGAGCACCGAACGCTGAAGCTCGGAGGCATCAGCACGACCCCTCCCGAACCACGTCTGTGGTTGCATATCGCCGCCCCGGGGGGGTAAGCCGGCCGATCTCCACACGTCCGGGGGTAGGAATACGCTATAATACGCGACATTGTGCGCTTGAACCACTAACCTGTCCAGAGGAGCCCTATGTACCGGACGCATACATGTGGGGAGCTGCGGCCCGAGCACGCCGGCCAGGAGACCGTCCTCTCCGGCTGGGTCCACCGGCGCCGCGACCACGGCCCGCTGATCTTCATTGACCTGCGCGACCGCTACGGCCTGACCCAGGTCGTGTTCGACTCGACCACCGCCCCCGAGGCGCACGCGGTGGCCAGCGAGGCCCGCGCCGAGTATGTACTGCAGATCCGCGGCCTGGTGGCGCGCCGCCCCGAGGAGTCGGTCAACCCCGAGCTCAGCACCGGCGGCATCGAGGTACGCGTCGCCACTGCCACGATCCTCAACGCCGCCAAGACTACCCCGCTCTACATCAGCAAGGAGGGCGGCGAGGAGGAGTCGCTGCGGCTCAAGTACCGCTACCTGGACCTGCGGCGTGAGCGCATGCAGAAGAATATGATCCTTCGCCACCGCGTGATCAAGTTCATCCGCGACTTCCTGGACCGGGAGGGCTTCCTTGAGATCGAGACCCCCATCCTGCTGAAATCCACCCCCGAGGGCGCGCGCGACTACCTGGTGCCGAGCCGCGTCCACCCCGGCGAGTTCTACGCGCTGCCGCAGAGCCCGCAGCAGCTCAAGCAGCTGCTCATGGTGGCCGGCTACGACAAGTACTTCCAGATCGCCCGCTGCTTCCGCGACGAGGACCTGCGCGCCGACCGGCAGCCGGAGTTCACCCAGCTCGACATGGAGCTGAGCTTCGTGGACCAGGAGGACGTGCTCAAGCTGATCGAGCGCCTCTTTACCGAGCTGGCCCACGAGGTCGTGCCGAACAAGCGCCTGGTCACCCCCTTCCCGCGCCTGACCTACGCCGAGGCGATGGAGCGCTACGGCTCGGACAAGCCCGACCTGCGCTACGGCCTGGAGCTCATCAACCTCGGCGACGTGGTGGCCGAGAGCCAGTTCGCGCTGTTCCGCACCGCGCTCGAGAGCGGCGGCCAGGTGAAGGGCATCCGCGCGCCTGGCGCCGGCGGCTACTCGCGCAAGCAGCTCGATGAGCTGGTGGATATGGCTAAGCAGGCCGGTGCGAAGGGGCTGCTGTGGGCTGTGCCGCAGGAGGGCGGCGAGGTGCGCTCCAGCTTCGGCAAGAACACCACCCCCGAAGAGCTGGCCGCGATCGTCGGGCGCCTCGAGGGCCAGCCCGGCGACCTCCTGCTGCTGGTGGCCGACACGCCCAAGACCGTGGCCGCCGTGCTCGATAAGCTGCGGCGTGAGTTCGCCCAGCGCCTCGGCCTGGTAGACCCCAACGTGCTGGCCTTCGGCTGGGTGCTCGACTTCCCGCTGGTTGAGTGGAACGAGGACGAGAAGCGCTGGGATGCTGTCCACCACCCCTTCACCGCGCCCAAAGACGAGGACCTGCTGCTCATGGACAGCGACCCGGGCAAGGTGCGCGCCAAGGCCTACGACCTGCTGCTCAACGGCTACGAGGCCGGCGGCGGCTCGATCCGTATCCACCGCCGCGATGTGCAGCAGAAGCTGTTCGACCTGCTCGGCATCAGCCGCGACACCGCGATGGAGCAGTTCGGCCACATGCTCGAGGCTTTCGAGTTCGGCGCCCCGCCCCACGGTGGCATCGCGCCCGGCATCGACCGCATCTGCATGATCCTGGCGAACGAGCCGACCATCCGCGAGGTGATGGCCTTCCCCAAGACCCAACAGGCTGCCGATCTGATGACCGGCGCGCCCTCGTCGGTGGATGAGCGCCAGCTCAAGGACCTGCACATCAAGCTGCGCTAGCCCGCGGCACCTCCCGCACACAAAGGGCGCCACGAGGGCGCCCTTTGTGTGCACCCCCACATGTACTACTTCGGCCACCCCCCACGGTCTTATTGTGACGATACCCACACGCTCCGAACCGTGGCCGAGATCGAGGGCCCTTCGACACACTCAAGGCGTCAATGAACGCGGTGACCGGCCAGGTGCACCACGTCGCCAGGGCTTGAGAGCCGAAAGGGCATATAATGCGTATCAATCGTAATGTCGGGCCGATGAGCCCGGCGGGCCTGCTCCAAGTGCTCTGTCAGGAGCAGCGCTCGGCGCTGATCACCGCCCGGCGCGGCGCGGACGAGGCTGTTGTGCGCGTGACCGAGGGGCTGGTGTTCGAGACCCGCTGCGGTACGGATGAGGGCGCGGCGGCGGTCTGCCGGCTGATGGTCTGGGACGGTGGGCAGTTTCACGTCGAGCCTGCGCCCGTGCCTGCCTTAGGTGAGCCACTCGCCGGGAGCTGGGAGGAGCTGGTGCTTGAGACGGCGCGCCGGCGCGACGAGATGCTGCAGGGGCTACGGCCCACGATGGAGATAGCGAGCGATGAAGGTTTACACGAAGACGGGCGATAAGGGCGAGACCGGGCTCTGGGGCGGTCACCGCGTGGCGAAGGATGCGGTGCGGGTGCAGGCCTATGGCACGGTGGATGAGTGCAACGCGGCTGTGGGCGTAGCGCGGGCGGCCGGGCTCGACGCGGGGCTCGACGCACTGCTGGCGCAGGTGCAGGACCAGCTGTTCGTGGTGGGGTCGGACCTGGCAACGCCGGGCGAGGCGGTGGGCATCCCGCGCATCACCGCGGCGGAGGTTTCCTTTCTGGAGCAAGCGATCGATGGGCTGGAGTCGGAGCTCGAGCCGCTGCGCCAGTTTATCCTCCCCGGCGGGAGCCTGGGGGCGGCCCACCTCCACATGGCGCGCACCGTCTGCCGGCGGGCCGAGCGCTGGGTGGTGAGCCTCTCGCACGAGGAGCAGATCAACGAGCAGATCGGCGTCTACCTCAACCGACTCTCGGATTTCCTGTTCGTCGCCTCACGCGCCGCCAATGCCCGCGCCGGCGTGCCCGACGTGCCGTGGAATAGCCCGCGGAGACAAGCCTAGAGCTGAACGCTGAACGCTACTTCGTGATAACCCCGCTCCCGACTCTGCGCTCAGCACTCAAGACTCAGCTCTACCTACTCCACTTGCACCGTGAAACTCGCGGTCTCCTCCGCGCCGCCGGCGGAGACCCGCACATCCATCTCCCACTCGCCGAGCATCGAGAAGAACGCGCCGCGCGCAGTGTAGCGCCCCGGCCTCTCCCGCTGCGCCACCACCTCCGGCGAAGCCATCCCCATGTCCCGCATCACCGGCGCGATCACAACCTGCTCGGCGTCCACCGCCTGGCCTGACTTATCCGTCACCTCGACAGTGGCGACGCGCTCGTCCATGCCCGCGCCCGCGAGCTCGAAAGTCACCGTGTAGCTGTCCGTCTCGGCGGTCTGCCGCGGTGCCCCCGCGCCGCACGCGGACAGCAGAGCGATCGCCAGCAACAGCGCAATTGTTCGACGCATTGGTCGCTCCCACATCATCGGTCGGAGATAGTTTCAGCCTCGCGCGCGAGCTCGGGGGCCTCAGCGGCGACATCGAGCAGCATCGGCACGGTGATTATTTCTCCCGCCCGCTGGAACTGCGCCCAGGCGTGGTAGCGCCCCGGCGTCGGGAAGGTGTACACGAAGCGGATCTCCGGCCCGTACTGCAGCGCCTGCCCCATCGGCCCCGGCTCGGCCATGCGCTCGGCCGCGTGAACGTGGCTGAAGACAGTCTCGTCGGCGCTGCGCGCGATCAGGTGCCCGGCCATACCTAACCACGGCTGCACGTCGGCCACCGGCGTACCACCCTCCGAGAGCCGGAACGTGAGCACCGCCTGCCGGCCAGCTTGAAGCGCTTCCGTTGACGACGTTACGTCAACCTGAACCCCGCCGACTTCGCGCGGCCCAAGTCCCGCTGCCGCGGGTGGCGTCCCCACCGCGTCCCCGGACACCACGAAGTCCCGCGCGACGATCTGGGAGCCGCTGGCGTGGCGGGACAGCTCCATATAGGCGGTGTGGCGCCCCGGCCGCGAGGGTACCAGCTCGGTGACGAAGCGCCCGGGGGCAACGCGGGCCGGGTGCAGGTGCTCGAAGGATGTGCCGGTCTCGTCGATCACCACCAGGTGCAGCAGCGCCTCGTGGTGCGGCGCGAGATCGTCCACCGGCAGGCCGGTGCCCCCATCGGTCAGCTGGAAGGTGAGGCGCAGCGGCTGACCAACCATCGGTTCAGCAGGCTCGCTCAGCACCGTCATGTTGACGTGCGGTCGGCCCGTGTCGGCCATGGAGGCCGCGGTCGCGGCGCTGAAGGAGCTCGTGACCTGGAGCCCGCCGAAGATCGCCGCCGCGACGCCGCAGGCGAACGACAGCTGCCCGAGGGTCCAGCTCAGCGCGCGTGGCGCGGGGCGGCCGCTGCCCTGCGCCACCGCCGCCACCACGACCCCCGAGAGCAGCAGGGCGAACAGCCCACCGAGCGACACCAGCAGCGGCACGGTGTAGGTCGGCAGCGGCGCCTGCTCGATCGTGAAGGGCACCAGGGCAGAGCCCGCGCCGCGCGGCCCATCGGCGCGCACCTCCAGGTCCCAGTCGCCAGGGCGGTCGAGCTCCACCTGCGACTTGTAGACAACCGGCATCCCCGGCACAGTGCTCATCGTCACGGCCGGTGCATCGATGAGGGACCACCCGCGCGGCGCAGCACGCAGCGTCAGCGTGGCCCCCTCGAGGTCCTCGCGCGACGCGATCGATACGAACAGCGTGGCCGGGACGGACGGCGGGAGCTCGATCGTGACCGTGAGCTCATAGGGGCCCACCGCCTGCGTGATCGACTGGACCGGGCCGGCGTCACCCACGTGGGCGCTCGCGGCGGAGGGCAGCACGAGCGCGGGCAGCAGCAGACATATCAGAGCGAGCCGTCGAAGCGTTCTATCCATATAGTTATGACCTCTCAGCGTATCTGCTACGGCGCATGATACCACGCCGCGTTCATTGCGCGCGTGTAACAGAAGTAGCACCACACCGGACCTGAGCGCGCCTTGACGCCGCGGAAGCGCTGATGCTATGCTGCCAGCGGCGAACAGCAAGCAAGCCACATCCGCACAAGAGAGCCCACACATCATGGCACACCCCCGAATGCACCGCCGCATCGCCCAGCTCGCCCTCAGCGCCGCGCTTGTGCTGATCGCCTCAGCCCCTTCTGCGGCGCCCCACGCAAGCGCGCAGGTAGGCGTCGCCGCGGAGCCTCCGGCTGTCAGCGTCTCGCTGCCGCTCGGTGAGCAGATATCGCGGACCATCCGCCTGAGCGGCCCAGGCACACCCTTCAGCCCGGCCGTCTACGAAGCACAGGAGGTCCCGACGCGCTCGCTCGCCGCCGGCCCGGCGCAGGTGGCGCTCCCCAAGCAATCTCAGCGCCTCGACGCCACGATCGCGGACAAGGCGGCAGCCAATGGCCAGACGGACTTCCTCGTCTTCCTGCGCGACCAGGCAGACCTCAGCGCGGCCTACGGCATCAGGGACTGGGCGGCGCGCGGGCGCTACGTCTACACGGCGCTCACCGCGCATGCCGAGCGCACCCAGGGCGCCCTGCGCGCAGACCTCGCGGCCCGCAGGCTGGCCTACGAGCCGCTCTGGATCGTCAACGCCGTGCGGGTGCGGGGCACCACTGCGGACGCCGCGGCCCTCGCCGGCCGCGCCGAGGTCGCGCTGCTGCGGGCCAGCCGCACCTTCGCTGTCCCGCCACCGGTTGCGCCCCAGGCCACCACCGCCGCCGACGACCGCTGCAGCCCGGACGCGCCCGGCAATCCCGTCTGCTGGAACATCCGCCACATCGGCGCGGACCGCGCCTGGAGCGACTTCGGCGTAGACGGCGGCGGGGTCACGGTGGCGAACCTCGACACGGGCGTGAGCTTCCGTCACGCCGCGCTGGCCTCCAGCTACCGCGGCAACTTGGGCGGCGGCCGCCTCGACCACAGCTACAGCTGGTACGACCCGCAGGGCTCGCAGCAGGCGCCCGCCGACACTAACGGCCATGGCACGCACACGATGGGCACCATCGCCGGGCAGGGCGACGGCACTGCCTCCCAGCCCTCGGTGGGCGTCGCTCCTGGCGCGCGCTGGATCGCGGCCCAGGGGTGCGACGGCTTCCTGTGCTCTGAGTTTGACCTGATGAGCGCCGCCCAGTGGCTGCTCGCGCCCACCGACCTCAGCGGCCAGAACCCACGGCCGGACTTGCGGCCGATGATTGTCAACAACTCCTGGGGCGGCGCCGGCGGCAACGACTGGTACGCCGGCTACACCGCCGCATGGCGCGCCGCTGGCATCTTCCCGGTGTTCGCCGCCGGCAACGCCGAGTCCTCGCGGCCTCAGGCGTGCGGCACGATCTCATCCCCCGGCGACTACGCCGACGTCGTGGCCGTGGGCGCCACCGATCGCGACGACCGCGTCACGAGCTTCAGCCTGCTCGGCCCCACTGCCGACGGGCGCACCAAGCCCGACGTCACGGCGCCCGGCGCCTACACTACCAGCCAGATCGGGATCATGTCGGCCTCCATCACCGACAACACGAGCTACCGGGCGCTCCAGGGCACCTCGATGGCCACACCACACGTCGCCGGCCTCGTCGCGCTGCTCTGGTCGGCCAACCCCGCGCTTGTCGGCGACTACGACGCGACCTACGCCCTCCTGCGGGAGACAGCGGTCGGCATCAGCGACACGCGCTGCGGCGGCGCCCCCGGCACGCCCAACAACATCTACGGCGCCGGGCGCATCGACGCCTACACGGCCGTGGCGCGGGCCAGGGTCGATGTTCCCTGGCTGATCGTCCCGCCGGGAGGACCCACGCTCGCGGCTGACGGCAGCGCCACCCTGAATGTCACACTGGCGGCCGATCGAGTTCCCGGGCCGGGGACGTACCGCGCACGGCTCCAGGTGTTCAGCGGGGACCTGGGGCAAGCCCCCACGACCGTCGAAGTCGTGATGAACGTGGCGCCGATCGCCGGGGCAGCGGTGGTGAGCGGGCGCGTGCTGAGCCAGGAGGGCGGCCCGGTGGCGGCGACCGTCGGGGTGGAGGGCGGGCTTGGGACGCCAACCGACAGCGCCGGCAACTACACGCTGACGCTCAAGCCAGGCAGCCACACCCTGGCCGCGAGCGCGCTCTCGTACATGCCGGGACGCCGCGCGGTGAGCGCGGCGAGCGGGGCGAACAGCGGGCAAGACATCGTCCTGCCGCCCGACCAGGCGCGCGTGAGCGTGGCGACACAGACCCTTAGCGCCAACCTGACCTTCGGCAACGATCAGTACGTGGCAGTGCCGCTCGCCAACACCGGCACGCGCACCCTCTACTACACCGCCGAGACGCCGGCGGACCGCTTCTCCCTCTGGCGCAGCGACAGCGGCGAGCCCGGCGCCCCTGCGTATAGCTGGGTAGATCTGCCGCCCGAGGCGCCGGCGCTCACGCTGGGGGCGGACGGCTTCGCGGAGGAGATCCCCCTGGGGCTTTCCTTCCCGCTCTACAGCTACGTGCTCACCGAGACACTGGTGACCGCCGACGGCATGCTGTCCTTCGACACGCCCTACGGTTACCGGGGGCCATCCTCGCGCTGCCTCCCGGCCGACGAGCTCGGCTTCTACACCATCGCGCCGCTGCGGGCCGACCTCGACCCCTCGCGCGGCGGGGCGGTGCGCTACGGCACGGTGAACAGCGGCCAGACCTTCGTGCTGAGCTACGAGGGCGTCCCGCGCGACGACGGCCCGGCCGGCGAAACCTACACATTCCAGGCGCTCCTGCACAACGACGGCCGGGTAGTTTTCCAGTACAAAGAGCTAGCCCAGACGACTACCGCCATGAGCATCGGCATCCAGCGCACGCCGTGGGACTTCCAGCAGATTGGGTGCGGCGGCACGCTCCCGGTCCACGACGGCCTGGCGATCGAGCTGCGCCCGCAGGTCTCCTCCGCCGCCTGGATGCAGGTCGAGCCGGCCGAGGGCGCCCTGGCACCAGGGCAGCAGGCAGAGCTGCGTCTCCGGCTCTCGTGGGCGCGTCCCAGCGCCCCCGGCCCCTACCGCGGGCAGATCCGGCTGAGCAGCAACGATCCCCTGCGCCCGGCGGTCTCCGTCCCGGTGGAGGTCAGCATCGCCCCGGCCCCACACGAGTATGCCCTGCCGACGGTGCGACGCTAGAGCGCCAGGCGGGTTTTGCCACAGAGGGCACAGAGGAAGAGCGCACGACCCTTGACGCCCACTGTGGCTTGACCGCTCTTCGCTCGCCTGACGGCCGCAGCGCGCGGGAGCGAGGATGGTATAATGCCAGCCTATGCACCCGCTTCATCCATTCACCGTCCACCTACCGATCGGCCTGCTGATCGGCAATGCCCTGCTGACGCTGATCTATCTGCGGCGGGGCGACCGCTCCTACGAGGTGAGCGCCTTCCACTGCCTGTGGCTTGGCTGGCTGCTGCTGCTGCCCGCCGTCGCCACCGGAGTCTGGGACGCGGCTCGCCAGCTGCTGGACCCGGCCAACCCGCACTCCGACGCGCTGCCGTGGGTCAACGCACACGCAGCGGCGACGCTGGCGCTCATGATGGTGTACTGGCAAGCGTGGCAGCTCCGGCGGCGCAGGCCGGACATCCTGGACGACCCGCATGCGCGCGGGGGCTACCTGGCGCGCCTGGCCGCGGGGGCAGTGCTGGTGTTGCTCGTGGGCTGGCTCGGTGGGCAGCTCGTGTACGTTCACAGGCTTGGGGTTAACTAGGGGGAACCATGCTCGGCGCGCTGATGTACTTCATGCTCTGGCTGCCGCTCAATATCTGCCGCGTCCTGTGGTGGAACTGGAAGATCGAGGGCTCCGAGAACCTGCCGCCGCGCCCGCAGGGGTGCGTGCTGGCGGTGAACCACCTCAACTGGACGGACATCCACATCCTGGGCGCATCTCTGCCGCTCTCTCACCGGCCCTGGTGGATCGCGAAGGTCGAGCTGTTCGGCAACCGGCTGCTGGCGTGGTGGCTGCGACAGATGCAGGTGATCGCCATCCGGCGCGGCAAGCGCGACCTCACGGCACTGCTGGCGGGTGAGGAGGCGCTGAAGAGCGGGGCGGCGCTGGTGATCTTCCCCGAGGGGCACCGCAGCCGGACCGGGCAGCTTCAGGAGGGCAAGAGCGGCGCCGTGCGGTTGTCGGTCCGGAGCGAGGTCCCGATCATCCCAATCGCGATCTTCGGCACGGAGGCTGGGCTGAAGGGAGCGGCGACGCGCAAGCCCATCCGCATCCGCATCGGCAAGCCGTACCAGCCGGTAGTGGAGAACCCGGACCACATCCCGGCGGAGCAGATGGAACTACTGACCGACGAGATGATGCTGCGGATCGCGGAGTTGATGCCCGAGCAGTACTGGGGCCACTACCGGGAGAAGATGCAGCTCCAGCTTCAATCAGGCGCACGGGCGGAGATCGCGCAGCGGGTGTAGGCCAGCCTCACGACCGCACGGAAGAACAAAGAGAGCACAGCTGGGATATCCCCACTGTGCTCTCTACCGTTTCCCACGGGACCTCGGCGCTACGAGAGCAGCCGGCCGTCCTGCGGCTCACCCAGGATCTTGTTCGTGATGTAGAGGGCCAGCCGGGCCGCCAGGAGGCTCAGCACGAGGCTGATCAGGCCGTGGACCAGCCGCCGGCGAATATCGTCGTCCATCAATGTCCCCTCGTGCAATACCTACTGGCGGCGGCTCACGCCCGTCAGCAGCGTAATCCAGTAGAGCAGCTGCATCACCGCCTGCGCCGCCCCGGCCACATACGTCAGCGCCGCTGCGTTGAGCATCTCGCTCACCCCTGCGGCCTCCTGGTTGGTTAGCAAGCCGTTGCGTGCCAGCATGTCACGGGCGCGAGCGCTGGCATTGAACTCGACCGGCAGCGTAACCAGCGTGAAGATAACGGCGGCACCCATCAGCAGCACGCCCGCCCACGCGATACCGATCCCCGCGCCGCGCGTCATCGCGGCGAGCGCGATGCCGATGAAGAACAGCACCGTGCCGAGCTGCGAGCCGATGTTGGCGACGCCGACAATGCCGGAGCGCAGCTGGAGCCAGAAGTAGCCCTGCTTGTCCTGCACAGCGTGGCCGAGCTCGTGCGCCACGATCGCCATCGCAGCCACCGACGGTACGGCCGCCGAACCCTCGGAGAGCCGGATGACCTTGCCGCGCGGGTCGTAGTGGTCGGTGAGCATCCCGGGCGTCAGCTCGACACCGACGTGCCCGAGGCCCTCACTGCGCATCAGCACGCGCGCGACGTCGGCCCCGGTGAGGCCCTGCGCGTTGCGAATGTCCGAGTACTTGCGGTAGGTCGACGAGACGCGCCACTGGGCATAGAGCGCCAGGAGCAGCGCGGGTCCCACGAACATGATGTAGCGCGGGTCAAGAAACGGAAAGAACATGTGTCTCCCTCCTCCAGCACGCCGCGGACGGCGGCCACGCTATTATAGCAGCGCGGGGCGCCGGGAGGCATTAGAGCGCTGTTAGACCTGGCCCGCGCCCCCAAGGAGCGCTCCCGCCTCGCCCTCGACGCGCGCCGCGACCTCGCCGGCCAGCCGCCGCGCCCGCTCCGCCGCCTCGTCGGTGCGGCGCAGAACCAGGCCAGCCTGCGGGGGGGGCGGGGGCGCGTGCTCGGCCCGCTGGCGCACGAGGAGCGCTCCAAGCACACCGGCAACGAAGCCCGAGAATAGCCCAGCAAGAAGCAGACGGTTATCGTTATCGCCCATTCGCATTCTACTCTTCTGCTGTTAGACGCGGATGCAACTATTGTACCGCGGTTGCGTAGGGTGTCAACGCCACCTCGGCACCGCACCAGCGCATAACCGCATCGCGTATAATAGGCCGTATGCAAGCCATCAACACACCGGACCCGCTCGACGATGACTTCGTCGCCGCAGCGCTGGCCGCCGTCGCCCTATTCCTCGAAGCTGAGCAGGGAGCTGAGGAAGCCGCCGCGTCCCCCGCCTGGCAGGTCGCGGGCGTCGTAGCGGCGCAAGGGGTTGCGCCGGCGCGCGGCGCGCCGCGCGCCACGTGGCCCACCGCCGACCGCATCGCGCGCGCCGGGCGCTGGAGCGCTGGGCTGCTGGGGGCGTTCGACTAGCCGCTGGCCCCGCCGGCGTCTCTGGAGCACCGAGGGTGCAACGACCATGAAGTTCGACACCGTGCTGATCGCCAACCGCGGCGAGATTGCGCTGCGGATCATGCGCGCCTGTAAGGAGCTTGGGCTGCGCACCGTCGCCGTGTACAGCGAGGCGGACCGCGCCGCACCACATGTTGGCTACGCCGACGCAGCCTACCTCGTCGGGCCGCCCCCCGCCGCCCAGAGCTACCTGAACATCGAAAGCCTCATCAGGGTGGCGCGCGAGTCAGGCGCCGGCGCCGTCCACCCCGGCTACGGCTTTCTGGCCGAGAACGCCGGGTTCGCGCGGGCCGTGGGCGCCGCGGGCCTGGTGTTCGTGGGCCCCACCGCCGAGGCCATGGACCGCATGGGCGGGAAGGTTGCCGCGCGCCGCGAAGCGATCGCCGCGGGGGTGCCGGTGGTGCCCGGCACGCTCCACCCCGTGGCCTCCGCCGAAGAGGTCCGCAAGCTGGCCGCCGAGTTCGGCTTCCCGATCGCCATCAAGGCCGTGGCTGGCGGCGGTGGGCGCGGCTTCCGCGTGGTCCACGGGCCCGAGGAGCTGCGCGCCGCCTTCGAGAGCGCCCGCCGCGAGGCCGAGATCGGCTTCGGCAACGCCGACGTGTACGTCGAGAAGTATATGGCCGACCCGCGCCACATCGAGGTGCAGGTGCTGGCCGACACTTACGGCAACGTGGTGCATCTCGGCGAGCGCGAGTGCTCGGTCCAGCGCCGCCACCAGAAGCTGATCGAGGAGTCCCCCTCGCCCGCGCTGACCCCCGAGCTGCGCCAGCGCATGGGCGCCGCCGGCGTGGCCCTGGCGCGCGCCGTGGGCTACCAGAGCGCGGGCACGCTCGAGTTCATCTTCCAGGACAGCGAGTTCTACTTCCTCGAGATGAACACTCGCATCCAGGTTGAGCACACCGTCACCGAGATGGTTACCGGCGTAGACCTGGTCAAGGCGCAGCTGCGCATCGCACAGGGCGAGCCGCTCTGGCTCACACAGGAGCAGATCACCCCGCGCGGCCACGCGATCGAGTGCCGCATCAACGCCGAAGACCCGGCCCACGGCTTCCGCCCCGCGCTCGGCACCCTCACCGAGTACCGCGAGCCCACCGGCTTCGGGGTGCGCGTGGACGGCGGCGTCCACGCGGGCTACACCATCCCGCAGCACTACGACTCGCTTGTCGCCAAGCTGATCTGCTGGGGGGCAGACCGCGCCGAGGCAATCGCCCGCGCCCGCCGCGCCCTGGCGGACTATCATATCGCTGGGGTCGCCAATACGGTGCCGTTCCACCAAGTGGCGCTGGCCCACCCGGTGTTCCAGCGCGGCGACGCTACGGTGAACTTCATCCCACGCCACTTGGGCGATGAGCTAGCCGGGCTCCTCCAGGGCACCGGCCCCTCTGGCGGCATCGCCGCGCCGCCCCACCCGCTCGAGGTGGGCGCGCGCACCTTCGATGTAGAGGTCAACGGTAAGCGCTTCAGCGTGCGCGTGGCTGAGGCGGGCGAGCGCCGCCCGAGCGGCGCCGAGCGCAAGACGAACGGCGTGCGCAGCCGGCCCACCGGCCCGCGCCAGCAGGTGGACGGCGTGGTGAGCGCCCTCCAGGGCACGATAGCCGCGGTGGCCTGCGAGCCTGGTCAGCAGGTCGAGGCCGGCCAGGTGCTGTTCGTGGTCGAGGCGATGAAGATGGAGAACGAGGTGGCCGCACCACACGCCGGCATCATCGGCGAGGTGCGCGTCCGTGCGGGCCAGCAGGTCGAGGCTGGCACGGTCCTGGCGGCGTTCCGGGCGACGGAGGCCTGACCTGCCGCAGCGCGAAACGGGCGGCGGGG
>JBDLTZ010000350.1:0-21648 GCA_039805565.1 Chloroflexota bacterium
TCGCCGAACGTGGCGAGCGCCCGCGCCCCCTCGAGGCGCACCACCTCGCACCACAGGTCGCACGCGCCCGAGAGCGACGACCCCTCTGTGGCCTGGAGGGTATTGCGCTCGCCCGGCAGCAGCGGGTCAACCTCCTCGACCCACACGCCCAGCGCGCGGCGCAGCGGCCCTGGCGAGCCGCCCAGCCAGGCGCGCCCGTCCTCGCCCACGATTGCGCTGAAGAAGGTGGTCAGGAGCGTCCCGCCGCCCTGCACGAAGCGCTCGATCGCCGCCGCCTGCTCCTCGCTCAGCATGTGCAGCAGCGGCGCCACCACCAGCTTGTAGCCGTCGAGCGGCGTGTCCGGCGAGACCACATCCACCGCGATGTTGTGCGCCCAGAGCGCCGCGAAGGCCCGCGTCGCCTCCTCCATGTAGGAGATGCCCGAGCTGAGCCCGGGGTACTCCACCGCCCACCAGCTCGGCCAGCTGAACAGCAGTGCCGCGTCGGCCGGGACGCGCGCGCCGAGCGTCTGCGCGCCAAGCGCCTTCAGCTCCGCCCCGAGCGCCGCCACCTCCTTGAACACGCGCGTCTGGTCGCTGCCGGCGTGGCTGACGACCGCGCCGTGGTGCATCTCGGACGACCCGCGCGACTGGCGCCACTGGAAGTACATGACGCTGTCGGCACCCTGGGCCACCGCCTGGTAGCTCTGCAGGCGCATCTCGCCCGGCCGCTTGAGCGGGTTGAACGGCCGCCACTGGGTCTGGCTGGGGGTCTGCTCGAGCAGCATCCAGGGCTGGCCGCGCTTCAGGCCGCGCATGACCGAGTGGCGGAAGGCCACGTTGGCCGGCGGCTCGCCCTTGGCGGGGTACGAGTCCCAGGCGATGATGTCGAGGTGCGGCGCCCAGGAGGCGTAGTCCAGCCCCTTGATCAGGCCGTGGAAGTTGGTCATCACCGGCACGTCGGGCGTCACCTCGCGCAGCGCGTCGGCCTCGCCCCGGTAGCACTCCAGGTTCATATCCGACATGAAGCGCTGGTAGTCCAGGATGAGCCCCTGCATGCTGCGCTCGCCGATCTGGAGCGGCGGCTCGATCTGCGACCAGTCGGTGAAGGTGTGGCTCCAGAAGGGCGTGACCCAGGCGGCGTTGAGCGCCGCGAGCGTGCCGTAGCGCGCCTCAAGCCACGCGCGGAAGCGCGCGGCGCAGCGCTCGCAGAAGCAGTGCGGCCCGTACTCGTTGCTGACGTGCCAGATCAGCAGGGCCGGGTGGTCGCGGTAGCGCTCTGCCAGCCTGCGCGCGATCCCCTGCGAGAGGCGCCGGAAGTCCGGGCTGGTGGGGCAGAAGTTCATGCGGGCGCCGTGCCGCTGCCGGAGCCCCTGGGCGTTCACCGGCAGCACGTCGGGGTAGGCCTGCGAGAGCCAGGCCGGCTGCGCGGCGGTGGCGGTGGCGAGGCAGGCGCGGATGCCGTTCTGGTGCAGCAGGTCCAGCAGGCGGTCCAGCCAGCCAAAGGTGAAGATATCCTCGGACGGCTGGAGCTCGGTCCAGCTGAAGACGGCGACGGTGGCGACGTTGACGCCGGCGGCGCGCATCAGGCGCATGTCGTCCAGCCAGACCGACTCCTCGGCGTAGCCCATCGCAGTGGTCCACTGCTCGGGGTTGTAGTCGGCGCCGAAGAGGACGCCGGGGAAGGCCGACGACGGCCACGGGCGGGGGGTGTCCTGGAGTGCCATGGTTCGTTTCCTCAGCTACTTGTGTTGAGCGGGAGGCGGCAGGTCATCACGAGCTCCGCGCCCGCGTCGAAGCGCGCCAGCGTGGTGTACAGCCGCACGTCGGCCTCGGTGAGCTGACCACCCACCAGATAGCTTCACGCGGGCTCGTCAACAATGACGCCCGTACCCTCCGGCAGCGGGTAGAACTAAGCCTTCTCGGTGGTCACGCACGGCTTTCTGATGACCTCAGGCTCGAGCCTGTGGCGTTTCGCTCGCGCGAGGCGCCCGCCTCTGCATGCTACAATACTTGCCCCCACCCGTGGACCAATGGAGGAACCTGCCGTGCCCACCCTGAATGCCCCCTTCACGTCCGAGGCCGCGCTGCTCGAGCGCTTCGACCGCGAATCCCGCGCTATGGCCCTGCGCGCTGAGTCGCCCGCCGAGCTCGAGGTCTGGCGCGCTGAGCTGCGCGGCCGGCTGCGCGCGATCACCGGCCTCGATACGTTCGAGACCTGCCCGCTCGACCCGCGGGAGGACCCGCCAGTCGCGTGCGACGGCTACACCCGCACGCGCGTGGTGATCGCCGTGGAGCCGGGTGTTCTCATGCCGCTCTACGTGCTGACGCCGGCGGACCTGCGTCCCGGCGAGCGGCGCCCAGTGGTGCTCGCGGCGCACGGCCACGACGGCGGCGGCAAGGAGTCGGTCGCCGGGCGCGGTGAGATCCCCGAGGTCGCGTGGGCGATCGAGCGGTACCGCTACGACTACGGCGTGCAGCTGGCGCGGGCGGGCTTCGTGGTGCTGTGCCCGGATGCGCGCGGCTTCGGCGAGCGGCGCGAGCGCGCGGTGCTGGCCGCCGGCGAGGCGCGCGGCAGCTCGTGCCGGGTGCTGAACAACATGGCGATGCCGCTGGGGCGGACCGTGACCGGGATGTGGGTCTGGGACCTGATGCGGCTGATCGACTACGCCGAGACGCGAGCCGACTGCGATACGGCGCGGCTGGGGTGCGTGGGGCTCTCGGGCGGGGGCTTGCAGACGCTCTGGCTCACGGCGCTGGACGAGCGCGTGCGCTGCGCGGTGGTGAGCGGCTACTTCTACGGCTTCCGCGACGCGCTGCTGCGCCTGAGCGAGAACTGTAGCTGCAACTACGTGCCCGGGCTGTGGCAGCTGGTGGACAAGGGCGACCTGGGCGCACTCCTGGCGCCGCGACCGCTGCTAGTGGAGAGCGGCCGGCAGGACCCGCTGAACGGCGAGCGCGGTGTGGTGAATGTGACGGAGCAGCTCGCGATCACGGCGCGGGCCTACAGCCTACTGGGCGCCACCGAGCATCTGGCGCACCACGTCTTCGAGGGCGAGCACCGCTGGGACGGCGCGCGCACCACCGCGTGGCTGCGTCACTGGCTCGCGGCGTAGGGAGGCGGGAGCCCCAGGCGTATAATACGTCTGCGCCGCCCGCGGGCGTATCATACTAGCGCTGGGAGACCCACGCCATGAACTACTATGTTCTGATCTACTCCGTGGTGGACGACTACGTCAGGCGGCGGGCGCCGTTCCGCGACGAGCACCTGCGGCTCGCGCGTGAGGCGCTGGGCCGCGGCGAGCTCGTCATGGGCGGGGCGCTGGCCGAGCCGGCCGACCGCGCGCTGCTGCTGTTTCGCGCCGCCGACCGCGCGGTCGTCGAGGCGTTCGTGCGGAGCGACCCGTACGTGGCCAACGGCCTCGTCGTGAGCTGGGAGATTCGGCCGTGGACGGTGGTCGTCGGCGGCGAGCCGGCGGGGAGTCTGTGATGACGGCGCTCGTGACGCGCCCGCTGCGGCGCGATGAGGTTGAGACGGTGTGGTCGATCGACCGCTCCGAGGTGATTGAGCGAATCTACGTGATGCGCGATGGCGCGCTGGAGCTGAAGCCGGCCTTCTTCGATGTGCGCGGCTGGCCGCCGAACGAGGACGCGATCTACACGCCGCAGCTCTACGCGGCCTTCGACCGCGGCGCGACCTTCACCGGCGTCTTCGACGGGGCCCAGCTGGCGGCAGTGGCGGTGGTGGATACGAAGCCGGTGGGAGTGGCGCGCGACCTGGTGCAGCTGCTGTTCCTGCACGTTGGCCGCCTCTACCGCGACCGGGGGCTGGGCGCGGAGCTGTTCGAGCAGGCGAGGGGGATCGCCCGCGAGCGCGGTGCCCGCGGGCTGTACGTGTCGGCGACCCCCTCGGAGCACACGGTCCGGTTCTACACGCGCATGGGGTGTCGCGTGCTGGCTGAGCCGGACCCGGAGCTGTTCGCGGACGAGCCGGAGGATATTCATTTTGAGTGCCCGGTGTGATCGCAATCACACCGGGCACTGTTGGAGATGGGGGGCATTAGGCCCGGTCGAACGCCCCCGCGAGGGCCGACTCGAGCTCGGGCTCGAGCACGCCGGCGGTGGGCATCAGCGCGAGCGCCTGCCGCAGCGTGACGTCGTCCCGGCCGGCCATGCGCTCCAGTATCCCCACTGCCGTCGCGGGCATGCGCTCGCGCATAAGCTCGAGCAGCGCCGCGAATCCCTCGCGGTCGTCCACGATCTCGGCGAACGTGCTGTCGAGCGTCAGCGGCCCGCGCGCCGCCCGCGGGTCCTGGTACGCCACCTCCCAGCGGTGCGCGCCCGGCCCGACCTCGAACGGCTCGACGCCGGGGAGAGTGACAGCGGCCGTGGCACCCTGCGGGACCAGCGCCTCCACCGTCAGGCGGCCGCCATCCAGGCGCCACGAGGACGCTGCCAGGCCGTAGGGCGTGCGATGCCGCGCGCTGGCGTGCGTCAGCCCGCCGCCGACGTGCGGCTGGATGGCGATGCGACGGTAGCCGGGGGCCGCGGACGCGAGCCCGGCCACCACGCGGTGCAGCCAGTCGGCCACGGCGCCGAGCGCGTAGTGGTTGAACGACGTCATCTCGCCGGGGTTGACTGAGCCGTCCGGCAGCATGCTGTCCCAGCGCTCCCAGATCGTGGTGGCGCCCATGGTCACGGGGTAGAGCCACGAGGGGCAGCCGCGCTCGGTGATCAGGCGGAACGCGGCCTCGTGCTCGCCGACGCTGCTCAGCGCGTCGCAGACCAGCGGCGTGCCGACGAAGCCGGTGCTGATGCGGTAGCGCTCCTGCCGCAGCAGGCTCGCCAGCCGCCGCCCGGCGTGGCGCCGCTGGGACTCATCGCGCAGCAGGGCGAACTCGATCGCCAGCGAGTAGGCAGTGGCCGAGTCGCCGAGCACGCGCCCGTTCGGAGTGGCATACTCGCGGCAGAACGCTTCGCGCACCTCGGCGGCCAGCGCCAGATATGTCGCCTCCTCCTCGGCCCGCCCAAGCACCCCCGCCGCCAGCCCCACCAGCTCGGCCGAGCGGGCGAAGTAGGCCGTGGCGACGACGTGCGGGCTGGTGCGCGCGGCGGCCGGGTTGTCCGGCGGCGCGCTCGGGTCGAGCCAGTCGCCGAACTGGAAGCCGGTGTCCCATAGCCGCGAGGGGCCGGCCTTCTCCACCAGCAGGTCCACCCAGGCGCGCATGCTGTCGAACTGCGCCGCCAGGATGCCCGTGTCGCCGTAGCGCTGGTAGAGCACCCACGGCACCACGGCGGCCGCGTCGCCCCAGGCGGCGGCAGGCGGGGTCGGCCGCTCCATCACCGTGGGGACCACGAAAGGCACGACGCCGAGGGCGTGCTGTTCGGCGGCCAGGTCGGCCAGCCAGGACTGGAGGAAGCCGGCGCTGTCGTAGAGGAAGCTGGCGGTAGGCGAGAACACCTGGATGTCGCCGGTCCACCCCAGGCGCTCGTCGCGCTGCGGGCAGTCGGTCGGGATGTCGAGGAAGTTGCCGCGCATGCTCCAGATGACGTTCTCGTGCAGCCGGTTGATCAGCGGGTCGGAGCTCTCGAACCAGCCGGTGCGCGCGAGGTCCGAGTGGACCACCACGGCGCGCAGGTCGTCGGGCTGGAGCTCGCCCGGCCAGCCCTCGATCTCCGCGTAGCGGAAGCCGTGGAAGGTGAAGCGCGGCTCGTAGGTCTCGGCCTCGCCGCCGCGCAGGGTGTAGCGGTCGATAGCGGCGGCGTAGCGCAGCGGGCGGATGGCGAGCTCGCCGTGCTCGAGCACCTCGGCGTGGCGCAGGGTGATCGTCTGGCCGGCCTGGCCGCGCACGGTGAGCCGCAGCCAGCCCACCAGGTTCTGCCCGAAGTCCACGAGCGTGCGGCCGGAGGGGGAGGTGAAGATCGAGACCGGCGCGATCTCCTCGATGCGGCGCACCGGCGGCCCCGACGGCGCGACGAGCGTGCCGAGGTCGTAGTCCACCAGGCGCACCCCCGACCAGTCGCCGTCGTCGTACGCGGCGGTGGCCCAGTCCGGGCGCTCGAGCCGCGCGTCGTAGGTCTCGCCGTCGTAGATCTCGCTCGCCAGGATCGGCCCCGTGGCGGCGCGCCATGAGCCATCGCTGACGACGCGCTCGCTGGTGCCGTCGGCGTAGGTGATCTCGAGCTGCGCCAGGAGCGCGGCGTGCTCGCCGTAGATGTTGCGCCGCCCCGAGCCGAAGCCGAGCCGGCCGCGGAACCAGCCCTCGCCGATCATGGCCCCGATCGCGTTGCGCCCCGGCCGCAGCAGCCCGGTCACGTTGAAGGTCTGGTAGCGTAGCCGGTGGTGGTAGCTGGTCCAGCCCGGCGCCAGGACCGCGTCGCCCACCGGCTGGCCGTTGATCTGGGCCTCGTAGATGCCGAGGGCGGTGATGTAGAGGCGAGCCTGCGCCACCTCACCGCGCACCTCGAAGGCGCGGCGGAGCATGGGCGCCGGCTGCGGCGTACTGGTGTCCTCGTCCCAGTCGGGCGCGGCGAAGCGTGCGCTCCAGTCCGATGTGCTCAGCAGCCCGGCCTCAGCGGTGGCGGGCGCGCTCCAGGCCGAGGGCTGGCCGTCGGCGCCCCAGGCGCGCACGCGCACCGTCACCCGCTCGCGCGAGGCCAGCGGTGCGAAGGGCCAGGGCACCAGCACTGACTCGCCCGACTCGACCCGGCCGCTCGCGCGGGTGGCGCCGTCCGCGTCGCTGGCCTCGACCTCGTAGCCGGCCTGGCGCCACCCCTCGGGCGCGCTGGCGACGACCCACGAGAGGCGCGGGGTCGCCACGCCAATCCCGAGCGTGTCCGCCAGATGCTCGAAGCGCAGGTCGGCGAGGGTGGCGCTGTCCTGCGACGTGGCCGTCTCCCGCGGCGTACTGGTCTCGATCTGTGACATGGAGTCGTTCCTTGTTAGCTATGCTGTTGGTTGTGCATCGCGTTCTGATGCCCGCGAGCGTTCAGCGTTCAGCGTTCAGCGTTCAGCGTTCATCCCCGCCGCCCGAGCATATAGCGCGGGTCGAGCGCGTCGCGCAGACCGTCGGCCAGGGCGTTGAGCCCCAGCAGAAAGATCGTCATCGTGGCGCCGGGCGCGATGCCGTACCAGGGCGCCTCGCGCAGGTAGGCCCGGCTGTCGGCCAGCATCGCGCCCCACGAGGGGGTGGGCGGCTGCGCGCCGAGCCCAAGGAAGCTCAGGCCGGCCTCGAGGAACACCGCCGCCGCCATGCCGAGCGCCACCTGGGTCAGGATCGGCGCGACGGCGTTCGGCAGGACGTGGCGGAAGATGATCGGCAGGCGGCGCTGCCCGGTGACCACGGCGGCCGTCACGTACTCCTTCTCGCGCTCCACCAGCATCCCGGCCCGCGCCAGGCGTGCGTAGCTTGGCACGCTGATGATCGCCACCGCCACCGCCACGCTCGTCAGCCCGGTGCCCGCGGCGGCCGAGACGGCGATGGCCAGCAGGACGCCGGGGAAGGCCATGAGGGTGTCCCACACACGCATCGTCAGCGCGTCGAGCCAGCCGCCGACGTACCCGGCCACCAGTCCGCTCGACACCCCGATCGCCGCGCCGAGGCTGACGGCGGCGATGCCGACGGTGAGCGAGATGCGCGCGCCGTAGATGATGCGGCTCAGCAGGTCGCGCCCGAGCTCATCGGTGCCGAGCAGGTAGCGCGCCGAGGGGGGCAGCAGCTCGTCGCCCGCGTGCTGCGCCACCGGGTCATACGGGGCGAGCTGCGGCGCGAGCAGGCCCACGGCCATCATCAGGCCGAGGATGGTGAGCCCGAGCAGGCCCGAGGGGCTGCGGAGGAGCCGCCGGGCGAGCTGCGCGGCCATGCCGGGGGTGGCGCGACCGCCCGCCCGATCCTGCGCCAGCGCGGCGGGTTGGTTCAGCACTCGTCTCATGGCTCCATCTGCCGCTGCCGCACCCGCGGGTCGATCGCGCCGTACAGCAGGTCCACGACGATGTTGATCGTGAGGAACAGGCCGACGAGGTAGAGCAGCCCGGCCTGGGTGATGGCGTAGTCGCGGCTGCCGATCGAGTCCACCAGCATGCGCCCGACGCCCGGCCAGGCGAAGAGCGACTCGACGATCACCGCGCCGCCGAGCAGGCTGCCGAACTGGAGCCCGAGCACGGTGACGATCGGGATGAGGGCGTTCCGCATCGCGTGGCGCCAGATCACCACCCGGTCCGCCAGGCCTTTGGCGCGCGCCGTTCGCATGTAGTCCTGCTGGAGCACCTCGATCAGCGCCGCGCGCACGAAGCGCATCTGCACCATCGCCGTGGGCAGCGCCAGCGTGAGCGCCGGCAGCGCCAGGTGCGCCAGCGCCGCGCCGGGGTTCTCGAGGAACGGCACGCGGCCGCTGGGCGGGAGCAGCCCGAGCGTGACCGAGAACAGCAGGATGTACAGCAGGCCGACCCAGAACCCGGGCGTGCCGAGGAGCAGGGCGGCCGCCAGCCCCAGCGCGCGGTCGGCCCACGAGCCGGGGCGGGTGGCGGCCACGATGCCGAGCGGCAGCGCCAGCCCCAGCGCCAGCAGGAAGGACGCCAGCGCCAGCTCGATTGTGGCCGGCAGCTTGGCGAGCACGAGCTCGCGCACCGGGAACTGGTTCACCAGCGAGACCCCCAGGTCCCCACGCGCCACGCGGCCGAGCCAGCGGGCGTACTGGACCGGCAGCGGCTGATCCAGGCCCATCTCGGCCCGCACCGCCGCCACCTCCTCGGGTGAGGCGTCGAGCCCCACCACCGTGCGCGCCGGGTCGCCCGGCACCAGCCGGATGGCCACGAAGATGATCACCGAGCTGAGCAGCAGCGTCGGCAGGGCCTGGGCCAGCCGCCGGGTGATGTAGCGTAGCATAGCCGTCGCGCGCCGCCTACCCGAGCGCCACGCCCTCCATGTAGGCGACGATTCCGACCGGCAGGAGCTTGAGGTTCTGCACCCTGGGGCTCATGCCGAACGAGGTCACGCCGCCGGCGATCGGGATGACGAAGGCCTGGTCCTGCACGTACTCCACCAGCTCCCTGACCTTGGGCAGCCGCTGCTCTCGGTCCACCATCTGCGCCTGCGCGTCCACCAGCTCGGCGTAGCGCGGGTCGGCGAAGCCGGTGGGATTGGCGTCCGGCCGCCAGGCGGTGGTGCCCTTGAACAGCAGGCTCGGGTCGGCGCTCGTGCGGCCGTAGGCGTGGGCGTTGATGTCGAACTCGCCGCGGTCGGCGGCCTCGGCCCAGCGCGGGCTGTCCTTGGCGTCGATCGTCAGCGTCACCCCGATCTTCTCGAGGTCGGACTGGAGGATCTGCACCAGGCCCATGGTCTCCTTGGTCTGGCTGCTGACGTTGACCGAGACGCTGAATCCCTCGGCGCCGGCCTCGGCCAGCAGGCTCTTGGCCTTCTCCAGGTCGAACGGGTAGACGTTGTCGCGGTCGGCGAAGAAGGCCCAGTGGTAGCCGGGCAGCGGGTTGTTGGTGGGCTTGGACTGGTCGAGCAGCACCGTCTTGTTGAAGCGCTCGCGGTCGATCGCGTGGGCCATGGCCTGGCGCACGGTTTTGCTGTCGAACGGTGGCTTGCCGGTGTTGAGCCAGATGTTGTAGATCGTCGCGCCGACGATCTTCTCGGTGCGGTAGGCGGTGCCCTGGGAGAGGCGCACGTAGTCCTGAAGTGTCAGCGGCGCGATGTCGACCGCGTTCGACTCGAGGTTGGCGACGGCGGCCTGGGCGTCGCCGAAGATTCGGACCTCGATCGTGTCGAGGCTGGCCTTTGTCCCCCAGTACTGCTCGTTGCGCTTGAGCACAATGCGCTCGTCGGGCACGAACTCGGCGAACGTGAACGGCCCGGTGCCGGCGCCCTGGCGGTCGATGCTCTCCCAGGCGTCCTTGTCCGGGATGTACAGGTTGCCGAGCAGGTCGGGGATGCCGGCCTCGGGCTTGGAGAGGCGCAGCACCAGCGTCTGGGCGTCCGGCCGCTCGATCGTCTCGATCGCCAGGGCGAAGGTGCGGAACAGCGCGCCGGTGGAGGGCTCCTTGAGCTGCTCCAGCACCCAGGCCACGTCCTCGGAGCTGAAGGCCCGGCCGGAGTGGAAGGTGACGCCGCTTCGGAGCTTGATCGTCACCGTCCTGCCACCGTCGGCGATCTCGTACGACTCGGCCAGGTGCGGCACGAGCTTCCCGTCGGCGTCGTAGCGCAGCAGGCTGTCGTAGAGTGCGCCCCAGGACCAGAACGAGTTCTGGCGCACCGGGTTAAACGTGCGCGGGTTGCTGACCTCGGCGATGCGCAGCGTGCCGCCCTTAGGCGCCGCCTGCTGGGCGCTATCCCCCTGGCCCGCCGCCGGAGCCTGTGGGCCCGCACCGCCGCATGCCGCCAGCACTGCCGCCGACGCTGTCCCGCAGGCCGCGAGCAGGAACGCCCGGCGACTCAGCGGCTTCCGATCATTGGTCATGTGTGTTGCTCCGAAACTTGTACGAAAGAGCGGGGTGGTGGGGGCGTTGCCCCCACGAAGACTACCGCAAGAACGCCTCGTGCAGGCCGCCGTCCACGCTGATCACCTGGCCCGAGGTGCGGCTGAGGCGCCGGCTCAGCAGGATGAAGTACGCCTCGGCCTGGTCTGCGGGGGTAATTGGTTGCTTCGTGAGCGTCCGGTCGGCGTAGAAGCGCGCCAGCTTGGCGGTGAGCGCCTCGGTGGCCTCCTGCTCATCGAACGGGATGCCGTACTTCAGCAGCGACGACATCACCCGGTCGCGCGGGAACATCGAGCTGCCCTGCACCACCGTCGCGGGTGCCACGCCGTTGACGCGCACCAGCGGCGCCAGCTCCACCGCCAGCTCGCGGATGAGGTGGTTCACCGCCGCCTTGCTTGTGTCGTAGGCCAGGGTGCCCTTCTTCGCCACCACCGCGTTGGCGCTGCTCGTGAGCACCAGTGTCGCCGGGAGCCCCTGCTCGCGCCAGAGCACCGCCGCCTCGTCAGCCACCAGGTAGGAGCCGGTGACGTTGATGGCGTAGGTCAGCGCCCACTTGTCATCGGGGATGTGGCCGGTGGCGTCCGAGGGTACGATCACACCGGCCGTCACGGCGATGTCGTCGATGCCGCCGTAGGCCAGGGTGGCCTCGCGCAGCGCCGCGCGCACGCTGGCGCGGTCGGTCACGTTGCAGGCCACGCCGATCGCCGGGCCGCAGGCGGAGATATCGCTACCCGCCACACCGATCCCGGCACCGAGGCGCGCCACGATCGCCTGGGCCGTCTCCTCGGCGGCGGCGTGGTTCAGGTCCACGCAGACGATCTGCGCCCCCTCGCGGCTCAGGCGCTGCGCCACCTCGCGGCCGATCCCGCTGCCGGCGCCCACCACCGCGATCACGCGCCGGGCGAGCTCCTGCTCGGGCGGCATGCGGCGCAGCTTGGCCTCCTCGAGCGCCCAGTACTCGATGTCGAAGGCCTCCTGGCGCGGCAGGGCCACGTACTCGCTCGCGGCCTCGGCGCCGCGCATCACCTCGATCGCGCAGGTGTAGAACTCGGCCGTCACGCGCGACTCGCTCTTGTCCTTGCCCCAGGCCACCAGGCCCAGGCCCGGGATGAGGATGACGGTCGGGTTCGGGTCGCGCATGGCGGGCGAGTCCGGCCGGCGGTGGGCCTCGTAGTAGGCCGCGTAGTCGGCGCGGTAGGCCGCCAGCCCGGCGTCAAGCTTGGCGCGTAGGGCGGCGGCGTCCTCGGCCTGCGGGTTCCAGTCCACGTAGAGCGGCTTGATCTTGGTGCGCAGGAAGTGGTCCGGGCAGGAGGTGCCGAGCTCGGCCAGGCGCGCGGCGTCGGCGCTGTTCACAAAGCGCAGCGTCGGCTCGTCGTCCTGGAAGGTGGCGACCTGGCGGGCGCGCTCGCCGAGGCGGCCGCGCAGCCAGGGGAGCAGGTCGGCCAGGCGCTCGCGGCGCTCGGCGCGCTCAAGGGCCGGGTAGCGGGCGCCGCCGAAGGTCTGGTCGCCGCGGTCGCGCTCGGCCAGGAAGCGCGCGGCCTGCTCGATCAGGCGCAGGCTCAGCTCGTAGCAGTCCTTGCCGTCATCGGCCCAGTTGATCAGGCCGTGGCCGCCGAGCACCACGCCCTTCGCCTGGGGGTGCTCGACGCACACCTGCTGCAGGAGCAGGCCGAGGTCGAAGCCGGGGCGCTGCCAGGGGAGCCAGACCACCTCATCGCCGTAGATCTCGCGCGTGAGGCGTTCGCCGTCGCGCGAGGCGGCGATGGCGATTACCGCGTTGGGGTGGGTGTGGTCCACGTGGCGGGCGGGCACAAAGCCGTGCAGCGGGGTGTCGATCGACGGCGCGCGCGGGTTGAGGTTGTAGGTGCAGTGCGGCAGCAGGCCGACCATCGCGTCCTCGACGGCGGTCTTCGGGCCGCGGCCGGGGTCGGCCAGGTAGCGCTCGCGCAGCTGGTGGAGGCGCTCGAGGGTCAGCGAGGAGAAGTGCTCGCGCTTGGCGGTGCGGAGGTCGCCGCCGGAGCCCTTCACCCAGAGCACGTCGACCGGCTGGCCGGTGAGCGGGTCGCGCTGCTCGATCTTGGCCGAGGTGTTGCCGCCGCCGGTGTTAGTGATGCGTGTGTCGGCGCCCAGCAGGTTCGAGCGGTAGATCAGCTGGTCCACCGGGTCAAGGGCGGCGGCGCGCGCGTTCTCCCACAGGTAGCTCACATGGTGAAACGTGGGCTGTACTGTCATAGTCTCCTCCTCTCCCGCGGCGCGCGGAAGCCGGGTCAGATGATACGTAGTCTGGTGGAGGCGGCATGCCGTGGTACGACGGGCCGCCTCGTAGCTCCGAGTAAGCGCTATCCGAAAACTATTCGTAAACGTCGATGACGTGCTGGGCTATGCTACCAACCTTCCCATGCCTTGTCAATAACCGTATCACAGAGCCGCAGACAGCATGTATCAGCGGCTCCTTGACATCACGCGTGCTGCGCCCTAGTATTACGACTGAAAGCCAGGATGCTTACGAATACGTTTGTTTGAGGGGCGTGGCATGAGTGACAGCAGCCGGCCGGCCGAGCACCGGCGCGATCAGATCCTGGCACGGCTCAGTGATCGCGGGCGGCTGTCGGTGGCTGAGATCAGTCAGTTCTGCGGCGTCTCTGAGGTGACGATCCGCAAGGACCTGGATGTGCTCGAGACACAGGGCCTGCTGATGCGGGTGCACGGCGGCGCGGTGCTCTCCGGCCGCGGCCAGATCGAGCAGTCGTTTGCGGCGCGTGAGCACGAGGGGCTGGAGGCCAAGCGTCGCGTCGCGCAGGCCGCTGCCGCGCTGATCCGCTCCCAGCAGCGCATTTTTCTGGACGCCAGCACCACGGCGTTCCAGATCGCCCGCCTGATCAAGGACCACCAGGAGCTCACGGTGGTGACCAACGGCCTCTACACGGCGCTAGAGCTGGCGGCCTCACAGGGGATCACGGTGATCGTGGCCGGCGGAGTGGTGCGTCACCGCTCGAGCTCGCTGGTGGGCGGGCTGAACTCCGATATGATCCAGCGCCTGCGGGTGGACATCGGCTTCTTCGGGGCCCGCGGCGTGACGGCGGCCGACGGCCTGACCGAGACGGATCTGGGCGAGGCGCAGCTCAAGCACCAGATGGTCCGCGCCTCGCAGGTGGTGGTGGGCGTGGCCGACTCCAGCAAGTTCGGCCAGGTCCACCTCAACTCGTTTGCCCTGCCGAGCGAGATCGACCGGATGATCAGCGATGCCGCGGCGCCCGCCGATGTGGTGGCGGGGCTCCGTGCGCAGGACATTGTCGTCGAGTTGGTATAGAGGGAGACATAACCGATGCGACTGGGGTGCAATACGGTGCTGTTCGGCCCGGCGGACCTGGCCACCGCGCTGCAGCACGTGGCCTGGGCCGGCTACCGCTACGTGGAGCTGGCGGCCATCAAGGGAATGTGTGAGCACATCCGGCCCGAGGAGGGCACCGGGCAGGCCGCCGAGGTGCGCCGGCTGCTGGCCGAGCACGGCTTGGAGGCCACGGCGATCGAGGCTGCCACGACCGACGCCGCCCGCCTGGAGCAGGTCTTCGCCCTGGCCGAGGCGATCGGCGTGCCGATCGTCAACATCGGCTCGGGCGGCACCAGCGGCGACGAGGAGTCGACCGTGCGGGCCATCGAGCACATCGGCGAGCTGGCGCGCATGGCGGGGCGCTTCGGCCTGCGTCTGGCGGTCAAGCCGCACGTCGGCCAGGCGATCTACAACGCCGACACGGCGCTTCGGCTCACCGACGCGGTGCGCGAGCCCGCGCTGGGGCTGAACTTCGACCCGAGCCACCTCTACCGCGCCGACGAGGAGCCGCCCGAGGTAGCCCGCCGCTGGGGCGCGCGCATCGTGACCTCGCACTTCCGCGACTGCGCCTCACGCGAGCAGCGCGTCGGCCCGCCCGAGACCCAGATCCCCGGGCGCGGCACGGTGGACCTGCCTGGCACGCTGCGCGCCCTGCGCGAGGTGGGCTACGACGGGCCGCTGAACCTCGAGGTGATCGGCGCCGGCCAGTACCCGCTCTCGCGCGCCATGGGCGTGGCCGCCGAGAGCCGCGGCTACCTGAGCCGCTGCCTGCAAGAGCTCGTGTAACACCCCTCAATGGGAGGTTTGGAGGGGCAAAGCCCCTCCAACACATTCTTCTCTCGGGGCCACTCCCCGAACCACTGTCAAAGGAGACACCACCCATGCTACGAGTCGCCGTGATCGGCCTCGGGAACATCGGCAAGACCCACACCCGCTACTACTCCCAGCACAAGGACGCGCAGCTCGTGGCGCTGTGCGACATGCTCGCCGAGCGCGTGGACCCGGTGGCGCAGCAGTACGGCGTGCCGGCCTACCACAGCCTGGCCGACATGCTGGCAAGTGAGCAGATCGACGCCGTCAGCGTCTGCACCGCCGGGGTGGAGAACGGCAGCCACCACTACGAGCCGGTGATGCAGTGCCTCGACGCCGGCAAGCACGTGCTGGTGGAGAAGCCGATCTCCAACGACATCGGCCTGGCGCGCCAGATGGTGGCCCGCGCCAAGGAGCGCGGCCTGCTGCTCGGCGTCAACCTCAACCACCGCTTCACCCCGGTGGCGGCGCGCGCGAAGAAGCTCCAGGAGGAGGGCCAGCTCGGCGAGGTGCTGTTCATCAACATGGCGCTCTGGATCAACAACCCCAATGAGAGCTCGCCCTGGTTCCACATGCGCGCCCTCCACCCGCACTCGATCGACGTCATGCGCTACTTCGGCGGACCGATCGCGCGCGTGCAGGCCTTCATGCACAAGGGCCCCGGCCGCCAGATCTGGTCGAACGCCTCGGTCAATGTCCAGTTCGCCTCGGGCGCGGTGGGGCACCTCACCGGCAGCTACGATGCGAGCATGCTGCACCCGATTGAGCGCTGCGAGGTGGGCGGCAGCAAAGGGCGCTTCGTGATCGAGAATGTCTACGAGCGCCTGGAGTTCTTCCCGCGCCAGAGCCTGGAGAAGCTGGTGATCGACAACCCGATCATGGGCGGCATGCCCGGCTTCGACGACACCTTCCGCGCCCGCATCGATGCCTTCGTGCGCCAGGTGGCGGCGGGTGGCCCGCTCGACGCCTCGGGCGACGATGGCCTGGCCGCGCAGGAGGTGATCGAGGCCGCCATCCGCTCCTGGGAAAACGGCACCGTCGAGGAAGTAGCCGGATAGGAGACGCCGAGTGAACATCGTCCTGATCGCGCTCGACACCCAACGCGCCGACCACCTGGGGTGCTACGGCTACCCGAAGCGCACCAGCCCGTTCATCGACAGCATCGCCCGCCGCGGGGTGGTGTTCGAGCGCTGCTACGCGCCGAACATCCCCACCCACCCGAGCTTCTCTACCATGCTGTCCGGCAAAGAGGCGATTACCCACAACATCATCAACATCGGCGGCGGCGTCCCGATCGCCGACGGCGTTCGCCTGCTGCCCGAGATCCTCAAGGATCACGGCTACGCCACCGCCGCGGTGGACAGCATGGGCCGCCACTTCAGCCGCGGCTTCGACGAGTACCTGACCTACGAGTGGGACCGATCTAACCCCACTGTGATCCGCAAGGCCGAGACTGTCAATGCCAAGGCCATCCCGCTGATCGAGCGCCTCACCAAGCAGGAGAAGCCCTTCTTCCTGTTCCTGCACTACTGGGACCCGCACACCCCCTACCTGCCGCCCAAGCCCTACGACAAGATGTTCTACCCCAAGGACCGCGACCCCTACGACCCGAACAACCGCAGCATGGACGAGGCCTGGTCCTGGGAGCCGTTCAAGTGGTACTTCCACGAGTGGATGCCGGGCGTCACCGACAGTGAGTACGTCATTGGCCTGTACGACGGCGAGACCGCCTACATGGATCGCCACCTGCGCGCGGTGTTCAAGGCGCTCGAGCCGGTGCAGGAGGACACGCTGGTGATCCTCACCGCCGACCACGGCGAGATCATGGATGAGCACGTCGGCTTCTTCGACCACCACGGGCTCTACGAGGGCAATGTCCACGTGCCGCTGATCCTGTACTGGCCCGGCACGCTGCCGCGCGGCAAGCGTGTCCCCGGCTTCGTGCAGAACCTGGACATCGCGCCCACCCTGCTGGAGCTGGCGGGTGCGGTGGACCGCGATGCGATGGAGGGGCTGAGCCTGCTGCCATCGATCTACGGCATCCGCGACGGCAACTACGACACGCTCTACCTGTCTGAGGCCACTTGGCAGGTGAAGCGCGCCATCCGTACCGAGCGCTGGAAGTTCATCCAGGCGCTCGAGCCCGATCCTCACGGCGGTCCGATGCGCGAGCTGTACGATCTCCAGGCCGACCCGACCGAGCAGCACAACCTGGTGGACGAGCTGCCCGAGGTGGCCGCCGAGCTCGAGGCGAAGCTCGAGGCCTGGGTGGCGCGCCGCGTGGCCGAGACCGGCCGCGAGGCGGATCCGGCCCGCGCGCAGAGCCGCTGCGGCTTCCGCATCGGCAAGGAGATCCCCGGCGAGACTCCCGGCCCCGGCGCGACGCCGCTCCACAAGCGCAGGCGCTCGGCGGTGGCCGCGGATATTCCTAAGCCCGAGGCCCTGCGCGCCCCCAATGAGACCGACGACGTCAAGGGCGCGAAGATGCACGGCTACGTGAAGGATGCGCCGGGGGCCGAGACGACACCGGCGTGAGGTGAGGCCGGCCTGCTGCCCGCGTGGGCGACGCGCTGAGAACAAGGTGAGGCCGGCCTGCTGCCCCTGTGGGCGGCGCGCTGAGAACGAGGTTTTGCCAACCCGCCGTCTGTGTGCTACACTAGGCGGCGGTGAGGTCCAGTAGCTCAATGGATAGAGCACCAGTCTTCGGAACTGGGTGTTGGGGGTTCGAGTCCCTCCTGGACCACCAAAAAGAGCGCATTAGGAAGTGCTGATGTGCGCTTATTCTTCCAGATCGTGTTGCAGAAACCGCTCTCCATTGCCAATCCTCGGCAGTGGAGAGCGGTTTCTTGGTCTACTGACTGATGGATGGCAACAACGTTGCATGAAATCGACGTTATACGCTCCACGCGAGCATTTTTGCAGCGCTTCGGCCTGCAAGGACGTCCGGTTTTAGATGTCTACACGGATGCACACCCCACCCTTCTGGCCGACACTGCGCTTCGCCCCTTCCAGCGTTTCACCCTATCCTTCGACGGTTTCGCCGTCCACCCCGATCTCGTCGGTCGGCTGGCTGATGGTGAAACCACCTTCGCTGTCGAAGCCAAGGGAACGCGCGATCTGATCACCGGGATCGCACAGGCTGAAATATACCGCAATGGCTTTCACGTGGTGCTGCTCGCGAGTGCAGGAATTCCCTCACGTGATCTGCTCACCCTAGCGCGCCAGCGTGATGTGGGAGTCCTGGCGGTTTTCCCCGATCGGATCGATGTGATCGATCTGCCCCCTACGCATTTGCCGCAGTTACGTCACGCTGAAAGCATCCGCAAACAGTTCGGCACCACCGACGTGCTCAGCCGGCAATTTGTGTTTAACCTGCCGACTCACTACCTGTGCTTAGCACCTGTGCTACGCGAGTGGTACATCCATTCGGGCAGCATACTGGCCGATATCGCCGCTTTGGAACGATTTACTCGGCATCACTATCCCGAGCTGCCGAAAGGAGAGACTTCGTTTCGTGCGGTGGTCAGTGGTGCGGAGAAGCTAGGCATTGTGCGTGTACAGGGTTCACAAGTACAGCCAACATATGTCGGAACTGCTGTCGCCGATCTGCTGCCCGATGCCGCATCCCTGGCTGACATTCATCGTCAGATCAAGCCAGGTAGACAAACACTTGCAACCGTCTGTCCAACAGCCGGCGCCGTGCTTCGCTGTCTCCTGTACAGCGACCCAGTAGCAAAGTTTATCATCGACGTACTGAGAGACATCGGGGTAGCCGAGCCTGTCTCACTCCGTTCGCTCGTGCTCCATAGCGCGGAGCGCGATAAGATACTCACCGCGTCTATATTTTTTACCCCGGAGTCAGCAGGCACGGTCACAGATGACCAGGGTCAGCTGGCATGGCATCGAATTCAGCCGCGGCACTTCCGGTCAACCTTGTTCTACCAGTACAAGAGCATCCTGAAGCACGCGGGCGTGCTTGCACCACATCGGTTGGGCACTCCGTCAGCAGCACACTATGATCCGGACGCTGATATCTGGGAGTTGGCCGGTTCGGCGGCTTTTCGGATGTGATTGAACTGCGATAGAGTGAGGATTCTGCAACCGAACGTAGCAAGGCGATGCAGTCGACCGCCAGGCCCTAGTCGACGCGGGCCCCGTGGACTGCCGCCGCAAAGGCCGCGCGGTCGTGGCGGTCAGCGATGAGGGATGTGACACCGGGCGGAAGTGGTCGCTGGCCATGGTTTCCGCCATCAGCCTTCCTTCAAGCATTACACCGGCTCTGCGGGCGGTGTTTCTCGCAGCAGGTTTCGGCAGTAGCCGTACATCGTCGTGCGCGCTTCGAGACCCATCAGCGCTATGAGCTCGTCGTGTACCGGGCTGTGCTGACTTGAGAGTGCGCGGCACTCCTCGTCACCGTCGTACCGACCCTCACGCATCTGCTCGACCAGCGCGATGTACTCGGTGGCGGCGAGTATCCGAAGGCGGCCTGTCGCCGCCCCCTCGGTGTGCATGATGTCGTAGGCGCGCTGGAGATTGTTCCAGACGGCGGTCGTCCCGATTCCCAGGAACGCCTGCAGGACGAGTTGTGGTGCGACCTCGTGATATGGGGTCGTCCCGAGCAGCGGCTGACTGTGCTCGCGCCAGCAGCGCAGAAACGCCGTCAGCAGGGCGCTGCGCTCCAGTCGCCCGTCTGATGTCGCCAGGTCGGCGTGATTGCCGGCAGGAAGGCGCGCGTCGTCGTGGTCAGCGAGCGCGGGATGACTGCCTCGTAATCGGGTTGGCGATCACGAACCCCCCCGAATTGTAGTAGATGATGCTGTTCTTCAGCAGCCGGTTGCACTCGCTCCAGCGCACAGAATGCAGGCGCCGAGCACCGGCGCCGCCACGCGCCGCGACCATGTGCTGCCAGGCATATGCATCGGAATCCTGCCTTTGATCCGGTCACCCCGCGATCACGTCGGGGACCGAAGCAGGCCGTCTGGTTCCTCACGTCGCGCCAGACGGCTGCCCACCGTTCGACGCGCCCCTGGCCTCTCTGCTACGCTCGTCGTAGTCCAGGACGCGCTGAAGCGTCGGCAGGGCTGCCGCCAGCACGTAGAGCTCGGTGTCGCTCAGGGCCTGCAGGCGCGGGGTCAACTGGTGGAGCAGGTGCTGGCGTGCTGCAGCGAGCGCCGCCTCGCCCTGCGCGGTGATGTGCAGCAGCTGCTGGCGACGATCCGTTGGGTGAGGGGCTCGCGTCAGCCAGCCGTGGTCCTGCATCTCGTGCAGCAGGTCGCAGGTGGCCTGGGGGCTGACGTGCTGGTGGCGGGCCAGCGCGCTCATCGTCTGTGGGCCGTGCAGCAGCTCGGCGAGCAGTCGGATTTGTGACACGCTGGCGTGGCCATGGCCGTCACGGCGCACCTCGCTCGTCATCATCCGATGCAACTGCGGCACGATGGCGAGCAGATCCTCGGCGATGCGATCGATCTGGGTGTGTTCCATAGCTCCAGGCACTTCGGTAGATGCTAAAACTCAACCTTCCTGCATATTATACCACGCCCGTCTCTTCTGCGTGGCTGCGTGCCCCGAGACTCGGAGGTTGATCGTGGCGGGGAGAGCAGCATGCGGCAGCGCATCACGTGGCAAAGGAGGCCAGGATTTAGTGCCCTCGTGAGCAGAATCGCAGCAAGCCTCTGTCGATCTGCCTATGTGACCCGCCGGACGTCCCCAAATGCCGTGAGAGTCACCGCTGGTGCTCTGGCCGTGCCCTGGCTGTTTCCCCCGCATCTATTTATTCAAGTAAGTTGACAATTTTTCCTCCAACCTGTACTATATCGGAAAGAGAAGGAGCTCGACGCACCTGCGCCGGTGCCCCCACTACATTCGCCCGGCTGCGTCGCGCCTGCCCTGGAGGTGCCGATGCATACTCCCACCGTTCCAACCGCACCACTCACGGTCATCCACGCGACCGCTGCGCGCAGCCCACGGGTAAGCACGGTGCCGCTGTGTGCGCTCGCATCTGCGGTGATCGACTCTGTCTGGAGCCGGGCAGCGCTCGCCCGGCAGCATATGGCCCGGGGGGTGATGGCGCTCACCCAGGGCTGGGAGACGCCGCATATCATCGCTCGCTCCGCGCTGCTGGTGGTCTCCATGTTCTGGGGTCCGGCGCTTCTCCGCACCGCGTTGCCCGAGGCGACCTTGGCCGTTTTCCTTGAACCTGGCCCCGACCCCGGCGGCCGCGGCTCTGCCCAATCCCTCCAAGAAACAGCACGGCGGCCAGTGCGAGGCCGCCGTGCTGTTTCGTGACGCCGCGCTGCGCTCGCGCCGCGGATGCGTGACGACACAAGAGATGCGCGATTCCGATGGAAGCCGTTTGCGATGAGGCTCGTGTATGGTTCTTGCCTTACTGCTGCTCTTCGCCCTGGCCCTGCTCGCTCCGCTCCTCCACCGCCGAGCGCGCTCTGCGACCGGCTGGCTGCTGGCGCTTGCGCCGACCGGAAGCGCGCTCGCGTTCGGCGCGCTGGGCAGCGGGCTCGCCCCGGGCGAGCGGGTGCTGGTCGCCTGGGAGTGGTCGCCCGAGCTGGGCATCCGGCTGTCGTTCGCGCTGGACGGCCTGAGCCTGCTGTTCGTGCTGCTGATCTGCGGCATCGGGGCGCTGGTGCTGGTCTACGCGGGCGGGTATCTCGCTGAGCACCTGCAGCTTGGCCGGTTCTACGCCTTTCTGCTGCTCTTCATGGGCGCGATGCTCGGCCTGGTGCTGGCCGACAATCTCCTGACCCTTTTCGTCTTCTGGGAGCTGACGAGCATCAGCTCGTTCCTGCTGATCGGCTTCACCCACGAGCGCATCGAGTCGCGCGCGGCGGCACGCCAGGCGCTGCTGATCACCGGTGGCGGCGGGCTGGCGCTGCTGGTCGGCCTGATCATGCTCGGCATCGCCGGCGGCAGCTACGAGCTGAGCGAGCTGCTGGCCCGCGGCGATGCCCTGCGGGCGCACCCGCTCTACGGGGCGATTCTCGCGCTGGTGCTGGTGGGCGCGTTCACCAAGTCGGCGCAGTTCCCGTTTCACTTC
>JBDLTZ010000351.1:0-11310 GCA_039805565.1 Chloroflexota bacterium
TTGAGATGCTGTATTTATATCAGGAGTGCTGGATAGTTTTCTTGTCTTTCCATGGATATTTGTCTTATCTTTATGTGTTGTCATCTTTCTGTGCACTCTTTTCTCAGGTTATCAAGCGGGAGGGATGTCCTTTGACGTGTACCCTGAATCCTGCTACAATACGCGACAGTGTTCATTTCGGCGGGCGCTTGCCTGCCCCAGCGTGATGAGACGAGTTGAGCTATGGCCAGCAAAAAGGGCAACCGCATCGTTATTAAGCTTCGCTCGAGCGAGAGCGGCCACCAGTACACCACGACAAAGAACCGCAAGAACGACCCGAACCGCCTCGAGCTCAAGCGCTACGACCCGCTGGTTCGCCGGCACGTGACGTACCGCGAGTCGAAGTAAGACCAGCTCGGCGAGACGAACAAGCGGCGGCGCAGGTTTCTGCCTGGGCCGCCGCTCTGTGTAACACGGGCGATATCATCGCGGAAGCTCATCAGAAAGCGCCCGCATCACCCGAAATGGCGTTCGTTCAATTTGACAAGGACCGGTACCCATGATATACTCCCGAACGTTCGCGGGGGTGTAGCTCAGCTGGGAGAGCGCGACAATCGCACTGTCGAGGTCAGGAGTTCGAGCCTCCTCACCTCCACCACGAACAACTTGGGGCGGTAGCTCAGCTGGGAGAGCGCAACGCTGGCAGTGTTGAGGTCAGGGGTTCGATCCCCCTTCGCTCCACCAAGTTTCGAACGGGCCGCCGAAAGGCGGCCCGTTCGTTTTGTGGCTGAGGGTATCTACTGCTCGCGGCGGAAGACCCCAGCGTTGACCAGCGCTGCCAGGCCTGACAGAATGAGAATCACGGGCCACAGCACGGCAAAGTTCAACTCGAACAGAAAGATCACGCCAATCGCCGCCGGGATGAGCGCGCCCGTGAGCGCGCCGCGCGTCGCCGCGTCGACTACGCCCTTCTCGCGGTAGCCGGCGTACGCCCTGGCCCCAAGCGTCAGCAAAGGGATGAACAGGAACAGCGCCCACCAGTTATCAAGGGCGAAGCCGGTGATGTTGCGGAGCAGGAAGTATACACCCAGCGCGATCAGCACCAGCCCACCTACCCAGGCGCCGCCACGATCACGATCGAGCCGACGGGTCTGCTCGGTGTAGCTGCTCCCCTGGCCCACGTCGTCCTCATGTATCTGTGCTGTCATCGTCCTACCTCTTCGCTGCGTACCTGCGGAACTGGCCACAGTGTAGGCCCCAGGCGACGATGCTGCCTCCCCCATCGGTCATCCACGAAGGACCACCTTCTGCCGATGCGCAACCTCCGCCGAAAGGCGGATCAACCTGCCCTAAGATTACCCCACGGTCCCGGCCAGCACGCGGAACCCCTTGCTCTGCGCCAGGATCTCCACCCGCTCGAACAACCCCCGCATCACATCGTCGTAACGGATGAAGCGGTTGGCCACCAGCACCAGCCGCCCGCCCACCGGCAGCAGCGCGCGCGCCTGCTCGATGAAGACATGCGCCACGTCGTAGTCTACCGCCTTGCCCGCGTGGAATGGGGGGTTGCTCAGCACCAGGTCATAGCCGCGCCGTACCACCGCCTGGAGCGCGTCGCTCGCGTGTGCCTCGGCCCCCTGGATGTCATGGGCGCGGATGTTGGCGCGCGCCGCGGCCACAGCCAGGGTGCTCGCGTCCACCATGTCCACCGTCGCCGCTCCTCTCCGCGCCGCCACAAGGCCGATCACGCCGTAGCCGCAGCCGGCGTCCAGCACCCGCAGCCCCACCAGGGCCGGCATCGCCTCCAGCAGGAGTCGCGTCCCGTCGTCGAGCCGGTTGTACGAGAAGATGCCCGGCAGGCTCCGCAGCGCCAGGCGCTCGCCGGTGATCTCAACCTCCATCTCGTGCCATGTGCCCGGCGCGATCCCCGGCTCGGAGGCCCACACCGGGCTAGGGGGAGCGTCGCCGCGCACTGCCAGCGCTACTCGCGCCCGGCCGCCGTAGCCGATCTGAGCCGCCGCGCCAAACAGCGCCGCCGCATCGCCGATCAACGGCTGGATGCCCTGGTCGTTCGGCCCCGCCAGGTAGAGCGACCCGCCCGGGCGGAGGAGGGCGTGGGCCTCCACCAGCCAGCGGCGCGCGAGGGGCCGGCTCTGCGGAGTCTCGATCGCCACGACGTCGAACGTGCCGGCGCGCTCAGGCAGCAGCGAGATGCGCTCGACGAGCGAGACGCCCTGCACGTCGTTCGCGGCCAGCGTGCGCTCGGCCACCGAAAGCGCCACGATGTTGACGTCGGTGAGGGTGAGGGCAGCGCCGGAGCTCTTTCGCGTCAGCGCCGCGCCGAGCGCGCCGTGCCCGCAGCCCAGCACGGCGATCCGCGCGCCGGGCGGCGCCTCGACGTGAGACGCGAGGAGATCCTGCGCAGCGGAGACGGCGTCCCATCCGGGGAAGCCGGGCTTGGTAACGAGCCGTAGTGGGAGGCCGGCGAGCTTCGCCGCGATCTCACGCGGCTGGGTGTAGGGAAGCTGTGTGTTCTTCTGTGGCATAGCGCAATCATTACACGCGCCGCGGTGGGCGTCAAACGACAGTCTTCAGCGTTCGTCCAGCCTCCCGCTCTCGAGCCCCTCGAACAGGTCATCCTCGACCGCACGCCCGCCGCTCACCATGCTCACGGCGCGGTAGAAGCTCTGCACGCTCCAGCGGGGCCAGGCATCCGGCGCGAACACCAGCTCCAGGCGCTCGAGCGGCGGGATCTGCGACGCGTGGCACATGAAGGCGCGCCACACCGCCTCGCGCTGCGCGGTGCCATCTACCCGCGCCGACACCAACCAGCGCGGCCAGAGCACCCAGCTGCGGGGCTCGCCGTCGAACTCCATCGTCAGGTCGCCGATCGCCGCGCGCCAGGGGGCGGCGGACTCCTCGGTGTCCACCACGAAGTAGAGCTTGGCGACGCGGTGCGGCGGCCGGTCCCCAGGGTCCTGGAAGGCCGCGTCGGCGGCGCAGAGCAGCGCGCCCACCGTGAGCTGCGAGATCGCGATGTGGTCCGGGTGGCCGTAGACGCCGTCCGGCGGGAATGTGACTACCACGTGCGGCCGGATGCGGCGGATATGGGCCACAAGCGCGGCGGTGGCCTCGACCGGCTCAGCCCGGTCCAGCTCACCGTCGAGGTAGCCGAGGAAGCTCACCTCACGTACGCCGAGCTCGCGCGCCGCGGCACGCAGCTCGCCCTCACGGTGCCGACCGAGCGCCTCGGGGCCGGGATTATCTTGCGGGTCGCCCTGCCAGCCGCGCTCGCCGCGCGTGGCCGAGATCAGGTGGGTCTCCACGCCCCGCGCGGCCCACGTGGCCAGCGCGGGCCCAACGCCGAAGGTCTCATCGTCCGGGTGGGCGAACACGGCCAGCAGCCGCGGCGTCTCTCCCATCGTCCCCTCCTTATGTGGATGCTGCTCTATGTCGCGACACCACCCCCTGGTCCGCCTGGACTGCCTGGCGGAGATTCGCCGCGATGTAGATTGTATGCCGAAAACTCTGACACCCCGCGCGTGGGAGTTGGCACATTTTGTGCATCGACGTATGCAGTCTGAGGCGGATTTCTCGCACGGCGAGACAAGCGAGCGCTTCGGACAGGAGGTGCCGTCATCGCTGTACGCACCACCCGGCGTATGTGTCCATCTCCGAGCAAGGAGGAGCGATGACGGAGGGTTTCGAAGCACTGGTGATCGGCGGAGGCCCGGCGGGTCTCTCGGCCACGCTGTACCTGGCGCGCTATGACAGGCAGGTAGCGCTGTTCGACGCCGGCCAGGGGCGATCGACATGGCACCAGGTGAACCACAACTACCTGGGCTTCCCGGGCGGGCTGCCGGCGCGCGAGCTGAGGGCGCGCGGGCGCCGGCAGCTGGAGGAGTACCGCCACGTGACGGTATTCGAGCACCAGGTGGAGGAGATGGGGCGCGAAGGAGAGTGGTTCATCGCGCGTGGGCAGGCAGGAGAGTGGCGCGGCCGCACCGTGATCCTCTGCACCGGCGTCATCGACCACTACCCGCACTTCGAGGGCTGGGAGGAGTACGTCGGCCGCAGTATGTTCTGGTGCATCACCTGTGACGGCTACGCCTGCAAGGGACGCCGCGTAGTGGTGCTCGGCCCGTCGGACCAGGCAGCGGCCGAGGCGCTCCAGCTGCGGCGCTTCAGCGACCGGATCACAGTGCTGACGGACAGCCACGAGCCGTGCATCAGCGACAGATTCCTCGCGCGGCTGCAGCGGGCCGGCATCTCGCTGGTGGTCGACAAGATCGCTGTCGTCAGCGGGCAAGACGGCCAGATCGAGGAGATCATCACGAAAGGCGGCCGCTCGATCCGCGCCGACCAGATCTTCTCGCAGCATGGCGCGACGCCGCAGACGAAGCTTGCGCGAGACCTGGGGGTGCGCTTGGCGGACAACGGCTACATCGAGACCGACACCGAGCAGAAGACGAACGTGCCGGGGGTCTACGCAGCGGGGGACGTCACGCGGCTGTTCTCGCACCAGGTGGCGACGGCGGTCCACGAGGGCGGGCAGGCCGCGTCGGCCGCGAACTACTTCCTCTACCCGGCAGACATGAAGGACGACTGAGGGGCCATCCGGGGCGGCTCAACGGGCGTTATAATAGCAGCCGTGGATACGAAGCTAGACCTCAGGAGAGATCGCACGTCTATGCGTAGAGCAACTATCGCCGTTCTGGTCCTCGCCGCGCTGGCCCTAGGCGCCTGCGGCAACGCCGTTGCAAACCCCTCGCCCCCGCCGACCGTCGTCGCGATGAACCCGCCGATCGGCGCCGTCCAGGCAGCCGTGACGCTGCACATGAGCCGCGCGGCCAACACGAAGCTGACCCAGAGCCAGGTGGTGGTCGAGAAGATCGAGGGCGACGGCGCCCGCGCCAAGGTGCTCCCTGAGGACCCGAACGCGATGGATGCTGCCTGGGTTTTCCTGAAGAAAGACGCGGGGCTGTGGACGGTGGTGGCTGGGCCGGGCACGGCTTTCACGCCCGAGGACATGACCTCGGTCGGCCTGTCGGAGAGCCTGCTGCCGTAGTGCTTTTAGTCGTGCGTGCCGAGGCCGCCGGAGGCGTGATGCTCGCCTCGGCGGCCTCAGTCATGGTGGGTCTCGGCGTTGGGCGACCTCCGGCAGCAGCTGAGATCGTCCTGCCATCGCCGGCGTGGAGCGCGGGAGGGCGACGAACCATCACGGTGACGGTTTCGGCGCGCTGAGGCTCGTAGGCGCGGGGGCCGGCTCGCCGCGCAGAAAGGCGGAGTCGGCGAGCAGGTTCGCGCCCCACAGGCGCTCCTCGCGCAGCCAGTCAGCATCGCGGTAGCGCGGCTCGGCGGCAAGGGCCTGTGCGAACCAACGCTGCCCCTCGGCCTGCTCGCCGGCGGCGTGGAGTGCCACACCCAGCGCGGCTGCGGCGTCGGCATGCGCGGGGGCCAGATCGAGCGCCAGCAGCCAGGCGCGAATAGCGGGCTCGCGCTGCCCGAGCTCGTAGAGGCAGAGCGCCTTGTCGCTGTACAGCGCGTGCCAGCTCGGCGCCAGGATCAGCGCCTCCTCAAAGGCGCGCACGGCCTCCTCGTAGCGCCCCTGGCGCAGCCGCGCGAGGCCGTCGTCACGCCAGGCGCGCGCCTCGGGCGGGATGCTGTCTGGGGCATCGGGGGGTACCTGTGGCGCAGCCACGGCGAGGTCGGCGTCACCGCGCGGCCCTTCAGTGGGCTCCGTGGCAGCATCGCCGCGCAGCGTGTCTCGCGCCTGGCTTGGGGGTGTGGCGCCGGGCTGCGCGTCAGACTGGGCCGGCTCTCCGGGGCGCACCAACATCAGCAGCAGCACTACGACCAGCGCGCCGAGCGCCAGGACGGGGAAGTTGAGTGGAGCGCGCCGGCCCGGGCGCAGCGAGTCGATGAAGCGCGCCAGCGTGCGCATGTTGTCTTCGAGGCCGTGCAGGTCGACATGGCTGGCCCCGTTCCAAGCCGCGCGCGTCTCGGCCTGAATGCGTGCGACGCGCTCCAGCGCAGCGAGGCGCTCAGCGTGGGCGCGCTCGGGGGGGTCATGGCCGCGCCAGTGCCGGTGCGTGGCACTCTGCGTGCGGAGGGCGGCGTTCAGATTGCTCCAGGCCTCGGGCCACCTCCCGGCGGGCAGCCTGCCGTGCGCCCGCCGCTGGTGCTCGAGGTACTCCAGTGTGTTCACGGCGCGGCGCGCCCCGCAGGCGGCGATCTGCTCGTCTATCAGCGCCAGGTGGCTGTAGAGCGACGGCGGGGCCAGCGGGCGGCCCTGAGGGTCAGTGCCCCAGCGCTGCTCGGCCGCGCGGAGCCGAGCGAGGAGTGCGTTGTACCAGGCAAGGCTTTGCACGGCGGACGAATCGCGCTCCACGCACAGGGCCAGGGCAGCGTCGCTGCCGGGGGCGAGCCTGTCGGCCCAAGCTGCGCTGGCCGCGTCGGCGGTGCGCTCGCTCGCCGCGAGCTGGTGGAAGGCTATGGACCACCAGTGGCCGTCTTCCCAGACGACCGAGGACTGGCCCGGGCCGGGCCGCGCCTGCTCGTGCTGCAAGAGCTGTTCGCGCGCCGTGGAGATATCGTTCATGTGTGCCAGCCTTGCGCGTTGAGAGGAGTACGATGACTCCTAGTGTACGCCTGGGGTCAGGGCACAAACGCGGACTCCGGTGATGGCTAGGCCGCAACGGGTGAAGATTCCTGCTCGAACAAGGAGCGCGCACCGGCCGCGTTACACCTCGTCCAGTACCACCGCAAAAGTGACGGCGATCTCGGGCGAGAGCGAGGCGCGGACGGTGCAGTACTTGTTGAGCGCCAGATCGGCCGCGCGCCGCAGCTTCGCCTCAGTGAGACCCTCGGCGGAGACCTCAAAGCGCAAGTGGATGGCGCGGTAGGCCCGCGGGGGCGTGGGCAGCTGCTCGCCCGTCACCGTCACCACCAGCCGCCGCAACGTCGCACGCTGCTTCGCAACGATCGCGACCACGTCGTGGGCGGCGCACCCCGCCAGCGCCAGTAGCAGCGCCTCGGCGGGGCTGACGCCCGGCTCCCCACCGGAGCCGAGCGCGACCGTGTTCCCGCCGCTGTCAACGCCCTGGTAGCGCTGCCCCTCGACCCAGGTGAGCTCGACGCGGCGCATCAGCGCACGCCCAGGGCGTCGGCGGCCTGGCGCAGGGCGTCGATGTGCTGCTGCGGCGAGGTGAACCCCATGCCCATCGTGTTGATGGTCATGTACTGCGCACCGAGCTGCCGCCATGCCTCCGCGTGCGCAGCCCACTGCTCGCGCGGCACCCGCCCGAGGCTCAGCTGACCCTCCAGGCCCACCGCGTCGGGGTCGCGCCCGGCCTCCATGGCGTACGCGCGGATGCGCTGCACCTGAGCGCGCAGGGCATCGTCAGGAGCGCGGAAGACGATCCAGCCGTCACCGATGCGCCCGATGCGCCGGAGCGTCTGCTCGGCGTAGCCGCCGATCCAGATCGGGACCGAGCGGCGCACCGGCAGCGGGTTGATGCCGGCGGCCTCCACCTTGTGCCATCGGCCGCGGAAGTCCACCACCTGCTCGGCGAACAGCGCGCGCAGCAGGGCGATCTGCTCCTCGCTGCGCACGCCGCGGTTGGTGAAGTCCTCATTCAGCCCCTGGTACTCCACGTCGTTCCAGCCCACACCGATGCCAAGTCGCAGTCGCCCGCCGCTCAGCACGTCAACCTCGGCGGCCTGCTTGGCGACGAGCGCCGTCTGCCGCTGCGGCAGGATGACCACACCCGTCACCAGCTCCACCCGCTGCGTGACGGCCGCGAGGTAGCCGAACAGCACGAATATCTCATGGAAGGGGGTCTCGCTCGTGTAGGGGCCACTCCAGCCGGGGCGGGTGGCGGTGGACGCGCCGAGCACGTGGTCGTAGGCCAGGATCGTGCGGTAGCCCATGCCCTCGACCGCCTGCGCGTAATCGCGCAGCGCGACGGGATCGTTGCCGAACTCGGTCTGCGGGAAGGTCACGCCGATGCGCATGCTCTGTATCTCCTTGCGCTGGGTGTGCGAGCGTAGTGAGTCTTGAGTCGTGCGTACTCAACCCTGATGTTGAGGGCGCCGCACGCCGTGCTACAATAGCGGTGCTGGAGCACCATTATACGCGGTATGCGCTTCAACCCTCACCCCACCACACCCCCGCAGCCAGCCCCACCCCAGCGAAGGAGCGCCGCCTCGTGGACCATCACGTGCCACCTGCTCATCCCACATCTGCGCTGCTACAGGTGTCGGGCGGCGCATGGCGACTGCCGCAGCACACGATCACACCACCGCGCTGGAGGGACGACAGGCGTGCGGAGGAGCTGCTGGCAGCGCACCGCAGCATGATGCGTCAAACGCGACAAGAGGAACACTATGGACCAGAACCACCGGTGGTGGCAGCACGGCGTGATCTACCAGATCTACCCGCGCTCGTACCAGGACAGCGACGGTGACGGCGTGGGCGACCTGCTGGGCATCACACGGCGGCTGGACTACCTCCAGTGGCTGGGCGTGGACGCGATCTGGATCTCGCCGATCTTTCCCTCGCCGATGGCCGACTTCGGCTACGACGTGTCCGACTACTGCGGCATCCACCCCATGTTCGGCACGCTGGACGACTTCGACCGGCTACTAGCTGAGGCTCACGCGCGCGGCATGCGCGTGCTGCTGGACCTGGTGCCGAACCACACCTCGAGCGAGCACCCGTGGTTCCTCGAGTCACGCGCGGGGCGCGAGAGCCCGCGGCGCGACTGGTACATCTGGAGCGACCCGGCGCCGGGGGGCGGGCGGCCGAACAACTGGCTGTCGTACTTCGGCGGGCCGGCCTGGACCTGGGACGAGGCCAGCGGACAGTACTACCTGCACTCCTTCCTGCCCGAGCAGCCGGACCTGAACTGGCGCAACCCCGAGGTCCAGCGCGCCATGCTGGACTCACTGCGCTTCTGGCTGGACCGCGGCGTGGACGGGTTCCGCGTGGACGTGATCTGGCTGATGATCAAGGACGCCGAGCTGCGCGACAACCCGCCGAACCCGGAGTACCGCGAGGGACAGGCGCCGATCAACAGCCTGCTCCAGACCTACACCGCCGACCAGCCCGAGGTGTTCGACATCATCCGCATGATGCGCGGCGTGCTGGACGAGTACGACGAGCGCGTGATGATCGGCGAGATCTACCTGCCGACCCAGCGCCTGATGGCCTACTACGGGCAGACCGGTGAGCTGGTGCACCTGCCGTTCAACTTCCAGCTCATCCTGCTGCCGTGGCAGGCCGAGTCGATCAAGCCGGCGGTGGACGCCTATGAGGCGGCGCTGCCGTCGTTCGGCTGGCCGAACTGGGTGCTGGGCAACCACGACCAGCCGCGCATCGCGAGCCGCGCCGGGGAGGCGCAGGCGCGCGTGGCGGCCATGCTGCTGCTGACGCTGCGAGGGACGCCCACGGTGTACTACGGCGATGAGCTCGGCATGCCGAACGTGGACATCCCGCCGGAGCAGTTCCAGGACCCCCAGGGGATTAACATCGGGATCAGCCGCGATCCCTCGCGCACGCCGATGCAGTGGGATGCGGGCCCGGGCGCGGGGTTCACGACGGGCCAACCCTGGCTGCCGCTCGCCCCCGACTACTCCGCGCGCAATGTGGCGGCCCAGCGCGACGACCCGCGCTCGCTGCTGACGCTGCACCGGCGGCTGCTGGCGCTGCGGCGCACCGAGCCCGCGCTGACGCACGGGAGCTACGTGCCGCTCGACGCCGGCGGGGATGTGCTCGCCTACGTGCGCGAGGCGGGCGGGCGGCGACTGCTGGTGGCGCTGAACCTCGGCGCGCAGCCGCAGCGCGTGCCCTGGGCCGGCGGGCAGCGCGGTCAGGTGCTCCTTTCCACCCATCTGGACCGCGAGGGCGAGGCGGTGAGCGAGGCGCTTGAGCTGCGCCCTGACGAGGGAGCGGTGGTGGCGCTGAAGTAATTCGACGTTGACACCCACCATACCCGGTGCTACGATCTGTCGCATCTCAGCCAGCTTGCATTACTATCAGGTGTCATCGTTATGTCGTCCACGTACGACGCGATCATCATCGGCCTGGGCGCGATGGGCAGCGCCACGGCCTACCAGCTCGCGCGGCGCGGGGTGCGGGTGCTCGGCCTCGAGCGCTTCACCCCCGCGCACAGCCGCGGCTCGAGCCACGGGCACTCGCGCATCATCCGGCAGGCCTACATGGAGGACCCGGCCTACGTGCCGCTGCTGCTCAGGGCGTACGAGCTGTGGGAGGAGATCGAGCGCGAGAGCGGCCAGGCGCTGCTGACGCTCACCGGCGGGCTGATGCTCGGCGCGCCGGACAGCCAGGCGGTAGCGGGGGCGGCCCGCAGCGCCGAGGAGCACGGGCTGCCCTACGAGCTGCTCGACGCCGCTGATCTGCGGCGGCGCTTCCCGCCCCTGCGCCCCGAGCCGGGCACGGTGGCGCTGTACGAGCACCGCGCCGGGTTCGTGCGACCCGAGGCGAGCATCGGCGCGTTCCTGGGACGTGCGGCCGCACTGGGGGCTGAGCTGCGCTTCGAGGAGCCGGCGCTCTGCTGGGAGGCCGGCGAGCGCGGGGTGCGCGTGACGACGGCGCGCGGGACGTACGAGGCGGGGCGGCTGGTGGTCGCCGGGGGTGCGTGGGCGCCGGAGCTGCTGGGTGAGCTCGGGGCGCCGCTGCACGCGCGGCGCAAGGTGCTCTTCTGGTTCACGCCCACGGGAGGGGTCGAGCCGTTCCTGCCGGACCGCTTCCCGATCTATATCTGGGAGCTGTCGCCCGAGCTGTCGTTCTACGGCTTTCCGCACCAGGAGGGCGCTCCGGGGGGCATAAAGGTGGCGCTGCACTCCGGCGGCGAGCCCTGCACCCCCGAGACGATCGACCGCACGGTGCGGCCGGAGGATGTGACGGCGATCCGCGAGGCGGTGGGTGAGCGCATCCCTGCCCTCCAGGGGCCGCTGCTGGAGGCGGCCACGTGCATGTACACCATGACGCCCGACGAGCACTTCGTGGTGGGCATGCACCCGAGCCGGCCGAACGTGGTTGTGGCGTCGCCCTGCTCGGGGCACGGCTTCAAGTTCACGAGCGTGATGGGGGAGGTGCTGGCGGACCTGGCTCAGACGGGGGAGACGCGCCACCCGATCAGGCTGTTCAGCCCGCTGCGCTTCTCTGCGACCACGTAGGGTCGCCACTACGGCGGGCGCTCCGCCCCGCGCTCCGGGTCTCGCACTGGCGGGCGTGCTTGCTGCTCTGATGCAGTGTTGGTTGTGCGGGCGCTCCGCCCCGCGCCCCGGGCCACGGGGCCCGCCCCC